>NZ_REBN01000176.1 GCF_007692705.1 Mongoliibacter sp. | reverse complement strand
GATCTTGATGAGGGAGGTGTGAGAGTGCCTTTTTTTATGAAAATCCCGAAATATGGCCCTCAATTGGTAAAACTATGGGCTGCACATATTGACATTTTACCGACCTTAGCCGATTTTTTAAACATATCTGTACCGGAAAATTTGGAGATCCACGGGAAAAGTTTGAAGCCTCTCATAGATGGGAATTATGATTGGGAAGACCGGTATTTTTTCACCCACCACGTGAATTTCAAATTCGATACTATTCCGGGGGCAGTACGCGATCAGGAATATTTGCTGACCATGAAAAACAAGCAAAAAGAGCTTTTCAACCTCATTGAAGACCCGTCCCAAAAACACAATATCATGGAAAATGAATTGACTAAGGCTGCTGAAATGGAAGGGCAATACCTTATTTGGTTGAAAAAAATGACAGAACGGGGAATAGAACCACCCTTGATTCAGGTGGGGCATCAAGCTGTGCCAATCGTGGAATTGCCCGCTCCGGATGGGAAGAGATTTGGCAGTGTAGCTTTTCAAGGTGAAATGGGTTGGGCCAATGATTGGTTTGTTGGATTTCAATCTCAGGAGGATTATGTGCAATGGGACTTAGAGGTGGTGGAGGGCATGACTTATGAGGTCTTTCTTCAAATGAGTAATGATTCTCCTTTTACCCTCCTGCTTTCCCTAAACAATGAGCTATTGGAAATTCCGTTTGATGAGGTCAATACTGCAGAACTTGTGCCGAATCAGGATAGGGTTCCCCGTGGTGAGGTCGAGGAATATATATGGCCGGAATTACCATTGGGCAAAATTAAATTTGAAAAAGGGGAATTGAATCTTAAATTAGGCATAGCAGAAAAAGATGATAACAGTCCGTCAATCAAAGGCTTAATATTTAAAAAGGTTTCCCTATAAATTATACACTAAATATCTATTCCATGCACAAACCAAGCTTCCATCTTTTTATTTGCAGCTTAATTGTCTTCGTTATTTTTTCTTGTGAACAAAAGAAAGAGGATGAACAAAAAAAGAGGCCCAATATCGTCTTTATCATGTCAGATGATCACGCCTATCAGGCGATTTCGGCTTATGATACACGCCTGATTCATACACCGAACATTGATCGGATTGCGGAAATGGGCATGCTTTTCACCAATGCTTCTGTGACCAATTCCATCTGCGCTCCCTCACGGGCGACCATACTCACGGGCAAGCATTCCCATCTCAACGGTAAAACGGATAACCATTTCCCCTTCGATACCACCAATGTCACCTTTCCACAACTTTTTCAAGATGCGGGATACCAGACAGCCATGTTTGGGAAGTTGCATTTTGGCAACAACCCAAAGGGTTTTGATCAATTTAAAATCCTTCCCGGTCAGGGGAATTATTATAACCCGGATTTCATCACCAAAAATGAAGGCAATATTAAAGTAGAAGGTTATGTGACGGATATTATTACAGATATGACCTTGGATTGGCTTGAAAATGAAAAGGTTGATGATAAGCCTTTTATGCTGATGTACCTGCATAAGGCGCCACACAGAGAATGGCTCCCTGCTGAGAGGCATTTAACCGAATTTGCCCAAAATGAATATCCTGAGCCGGTTACGCTTTTTGATGATTATTCCGGCAGGGGAACTGCTGCCAAGGAGGCAGAAATGAACCTGTTACATCATATGAATTGGGCCGGAGATTCCAAAGTATATCCGGAAGTAATGGATGAATTGGGAATACCGGATGCTTCTGGCTGGGATAAGGGCGCTTTCAAAAGAGAAGTTGGCAGGATGAATAGTGCACAGCGCGAAAATTGGGATAGGGTGTATATGCCTTTAAATGAAGAATTCAAGGCTGCATATCCAAATATGTCTGAGGAAGAAAAAATGAAATGGAGATACCAACGCTATATGCAGGACTATCTGGGGACCATTGCTTCGGTGGATGAAAATGTGGGTAGGGTTTTGGATTACTTGGAAGCCAATGGTCTTATGGAAAATACAATTATCGTTTACACCTCAGACCAAGGTTTCTATTTGGGCGAACATGGTTGGTTTGACAAAAGATTTGTGTACAATGAATCCTTCAAGACTCCGCTTTTGGTGGCTTGGCCGGAAAAAATCAAGGCTGGGAGCAGATCGGATGAAATGGTTCAAAACCTGGATTTTGCCCAGACATTTCTGGAAGCTGCAGGTATTGAAACTCCTGCAGACATGCAGGGAGAAAGTCTTATTCCGCTGCTGACAGGGGATACTGAAAAATGGGACAGAGAAGCTGTTTATTACCATTATTACGAATACCCATCTATTCACATGGTCAAGCGGCATTATGCCATTGTTACCAAGGAGTACAAGTTGATCCATTTTTACTTTGATGTGGATGAATGGGAATTGTATGACAGGATGAATGATCCTTATGAATTGAAGAATGTCTACGATGATCCAGAATATGCCGGAATTAGGGAAAAACTCCATGGAGAACTTGATGCTATGAGGGAAAAGTATGGAGACTCCTCAGAGATCAGTCAGCGTTTGCTGGAGGAGTATCTCCGTCAGTTTGAAAAAGTGGGTGCTCAAGGGTTCAAGGATTCGCAGCTTCAGGAGATTTTAAAGAAAGATACTTCCCTGAAATAATTGAAAAGTTATGCTCCAAAAAACTGTTTTTGCATGCATTACCCTAATTAGCCTAACCGCGACTATGACCATGGCCCAACAGGAACCTAATTATGACGAAAGTAAAGTACCGGCTTTGAGCATTCCGGATGTATTTATCAGCCAGGATGGAAAGCTTATCAAAGATGCAAATGACTGGGAAAAGGTCAGGAGAACAGAAATACTCCAGCTTTTCGCAGATGAGGTCTATGGAGAATTACCTCAGGATTTTGATAAAATTAGTTTTGAGGAACAAGTAGTTTCGGAACATCCATACAGTGATTTTTCCAACATGAAAACAGTGGAAATCCAAGTGGAAAGGTCGGGGAAGCAAAATACAGTGAAGCTTCACTTATTTTTTCCAAAGGGCTTTACAGGAGTACTTCCTGTGGTTTTGGTGATCAGCCATAGGAATGTCTCGGAATTGTTGAAAGATACTGCTGACAGGTTTTTTCCTATAGATGAAATCATAGGCAAAGGAATGGTGGCGGCTGTATTTGATGTGGAAGATGTCTCTCCAGACGATAAGGAAAGGTTCAGCCAAGGCATTTTGGGCAGGCTTTATCCTGAGCAGCTCCAAATGACCAATGGCATGAGAGGTTTGGGTGCATGGGCTTGGGGAGCCATGCGGGCAATGGATTATTTTGAGCAAAATCCTGAAATCGATGACAAAAGAGCCATGTTGGTGGGACATTCAAGGGGAGGCAAAGCTGCACTTTGGTGTGGTGCCAATGATACCCGTTGGGCAATTACCGTTGCCAACGAATCCGGCTGTGGTGGAGCTGCACTTTCGAAAAGAAAATTTGGAGAAACGGTGGAAAGAATCAATACCACTTTTCCATTTTGGTTTACCGATAACTTTAAAAAGTACAATGGAAGGGAGGAATCTTTGCCCTTAGACCAACACATGCTTCTTTCCTTGATTGCACCTAGAGGGCTATATGTGGCCTCTTCCAAGGATGACCAATGGGCTGACCCAAAGGGGGAGTATCTGTCCCTTCTTTTTGCTTCCCGGGTGTATGGAGAAATTTATCAGACGCTACAGGAATTGCCTGAAACCTTCAATTCCGAGGTGAATACTGTGCAACTGGAACACCTAGGATACCATCTTAGGGAAGGAGCACATGACCTCAGTGCTTATGATTGGGAGCGGTTTTTAGACTTTGCTGAAAAGAGATTTAAAAAGTAAATTCAAATCTTTAAATCTTCAGAAACTTGAATATACATCTAACTGAATGATTAGATTGATATTGGATACTATTAGACCTAGCTTGCCAAGTTGAAAGTATTGGTTAAAAACCTGTCAGGTTTTTTCTTCGATCCACATATGACAAAGTCAACTTAGTATCAATATCCAATAGTATCAACGAATATCTACGAGTATCCAATAGTATTATTATCCAATAATATCAACCAGTATCCATCAGTATCTTTTAAATCCCCCAATCTTCTATCATTCATGACATGCTGAACAACCAAAAATCCCTTTTCTCCTTACCCGAAGACATTCACTACCTGAACTGTGCCTATATGGGACCGCAGCTCAAAACAGTGGAGCAAGCAGGAATAGCTGCAATTCAAAAAAAGAATAACCCCATCCAAATCAAACCAGATCATTTTTTTGAAGAGGCAGAAGCTTTGAGGAAAGCTTTCGGACAATTGGTCAATGCCAATGCCAAGCAGGTGGCCATTATCCCTTCAGCATCCTACGGCATGATGGCAGCTGTCAACAACCTTCCCTTGAATAATGGGAATACGGCGATTGTGGTTGGGGAAGAGTTTCCCAGTGGTTACTTCAGCATAGCCCGTTGGTGCGAAGAAAATAGAAAAACACTGCAAGTCATCGAAAGACCTTCAGGAAGAGGGGCAGTAGGAGGCTCTTGGAATGAACAAATTCTTGAAAGTATCAATCAGAATACTGCTGTAGTGCTGATGTCCACGGTGCATTGGACGGACGGAACACGATTTCTGCTGGAAGAAATCGGGGAAAAATGTAAAGAACATGGCGCTTACTTTATTCTGGATGGTACCCAGTCAGTAGGGGCAATACCTATAGATGTGCATGCTATCAAGGCAGATGCCCTGATCTGTGCAGGGTATAAGTGGCTTTTGGGGCCTTATAGCATAGGTTTGGTCTACTATGCAGAGAAATTCAATGAGGGGAGACCTTTGGAAGAAAGCTGGATGAACAGATCAAATTCTACAGATTTTTCAGGATTAACCAATTATGCTCATGATTACTCAGCCGGTGCAGGCCGGTACAATATGGGAGAGTTCAGCAATTTTGTCCTGCTCCCTATGCTTCACACCGCTATTCAACAAATTCTGGATTGGGGGGAAGGAACTATTCAGGCGTATGTAAAAAACCTAGCCATACCTTTGAGGCCTTTTTTCGAGTCTAATGGGTACGGGATAGAAGAGGATAATTTTAGGTCTCCCCATCTCTTTGGAATTCATTTGCCAAAAGATCTTGACAAAACAACTTTACTGAAAAAATTGGAAGATAGAAAAATATATGTTTCAGTACGGGGAGAAGCAATCAGGCTATCTCTGCACCTTTACAATACTTCAGAAGACCTTGAAAGTTTAATGGATGTATTGGATCGACCATCCAAGTAAATTTCTGTAATGCCATACAATCTTTTTTTGTAGTTTCAATCCATACAATAAAAACCATTATCATGAAGCTAACCTTTAAGATGCTCTTCTCCCTGTTGGTGCTTTTCAGTTTTGGACTAAAAGCACAACAAGTAGATGAAGCTTACATTGACAAAATCAAAGAATTTACCACCGATGATCGTTTTTTACCCCAGTCCTTATTGGACATTGTTGATCATCCCACAGTTCCTTCACCACTCAAGCATTTTGGCCATATTATAGGCACGGAAGGTATAGTCCACCGTACTACCGAGATTTATGGCTATTACCAAAAACTTGCAGATTCTTCCCCTTTGGTACACATGCAGGAAATGGGTAGGACAGAAGAGGATAGGCCATTTTACCTGATTGTTATTGGCAATCAGGAGTCTATTGATAGACTTGATCACTACAAAGAGCAATTGGCCAAATTGGCTGATGCTCGAAAAACGAGCCAGGAACAAGCTGAGCAGATTATCATGGACAGCAAGCCTGTCTACTATGTGTCAGCTGGAATGCATGCCACTGAGATGGGAGCTCCGGAAATGTTGATGGAGATGGCCTACAGGCTAGTCACTTCAGAAGCGAACGACATCAAAGCTATCCGAGAAAATGTCATCACTGTCATCAATCCAATATCCGAGCCAGATGGTTGGGATAAGCAGGTGGACTGGTATTTCAGGTATACCAAAGGAAGAGAATTATTTGATGATGGATTCCCACGTTCTACGCCTTATTGGGCGAAGTATGTGTTCCACGACAATAACAGGGATGGACTCCAAGTCTCCCAGCAAATCACCAAATCCATATTCAAAGGGTTTTTTGAGTTTCACCCTACAGTGATGCTTGACCTGCATGAGTCAGTGCCTTTGCTGTATATTTCCACAGGAACAGGTCCTTACAATGATTTTGTAGATCCCATCACCCAATCTGAATGGCAGGTAATGGGAAATCATGATGTAGCAGAAGTATCCGCACAGGGAATGCCAGGCGCCTTTACCTGGGCTTTTTATGACGGCTGGTGGCCTGGATATGGTATCTGGGTAGCAAACAACCACAATTCCAATGGACGCTTCTATGAAACCTACGGCAATGCCGGGGCGGACACCTATTTGAGAGATTATTCTACCGCAAAATTTGCAGGGGATTTGGCATCTTCTAAGGAATGGTACCGACCTGATCCTGCCACACCTTTGGTCAATTGGTCTTTCAGAAATAATATCAATTATACCCAAGTAGGTGTTTTGGCCTCTTTATATTATGCCGCTACTAATGGGCAGTTGTTATTGAGGAATTTCTATAAAAAAGGTTTTAACAGTGTAGAAAAAGGAAGGAAAGAAGGCCCGAAGGCTTTCACCATCGCTAAAGACCAAAAAGATCCTGCTATGGTGGCTTACTTGGCCAATCAGTTGAAAGTTCAGGGTATAGAGGTGCATGAGAATGACAGTCATTATGTGGTGCTTTCTGAGCAACCTTACAGGAACCTCTTAGTTTCCCTTTTGACACCACAGTCTTATCCGAAGGATGCGAAATATCCTCCTTATGATGCCATTGCATGGACCTTACCTTATTTATATGGAGTAGATGTAGAGGCCAAGGAGGAAGTGGATTTTGATACTGCCTCCCTCAAAATGCTGACAGAAGATGCGGTTTATAAAGGAAAAGTTTCAGGTAGTGGAAGTACCTTTATTTTACCTTATCATGCCCAGAACACCGTTTTACCAGCCCTGTATTGGTTGAAAAAGGAGAATAGAAATGCAGAAATATCAATTCTCCAAAAGGAGACAGTTGTAGATAGCGAAACGCTAAGTGCAGGGACCCTTGTTTTCAGGAAAATCAATACCAATCAGGCTTCTAAAATAGCAGAGGAATTTGGGCTTGACATCAAGGGCAGTGCAGCTAACATCAGCGCGGATCAAATGAAAACTGTCAACCTACCAAGAGTTGCTGTGTATCATACTTGGTACAATACCCAAGATGAGGGGTGGACAAGATATACTTTTGAAGAAAGAGGAATTCCCTACACATCAATAGATAAAGATGACCTCAAGGCAGGTGGTCTGAAATCTAAGTATGATGTGATAATCCTTCCTAGGGTCAGAGGGAATGCTACAAACTTTGTAAATGGAGTAGACAGGAAATTCGGTCCTATGCCTTTCACCAAGACAGCGGAATTTCCATCTCATGGATTCCCTGCGTCTACCAATGACATGACAGGTGGACCGGGATTTTCGGGAATTGACAACCTGAGAAAATTTGCAGAAGAAGGAGGGGTCTTGATCAGTTTTGACAATACCTCTGCGATTTTGGCAGAACTGGGTATCGCCTCAGAATTATCTCCCGTAAATGCCTCAGGATTGTTTCATCCAGGTTCTATCATCCGGGCCAAAGCAAGAAAATCAGATTCTCCCGTTTTGTATGGTTATGGAGAAAGCTTTCCATTATTCAGAGGAAATGGACCTTTGTTGCAGACGAATAAGTACAACAGGGATTTGATGGTGGCGCAATATGGATTTGAGCCTTTGAAAGATGAGGTGGAGTATGAAGGACATATCATGGGTATGCCGGAAAGAGAAAAAGTAGAGAAGGAAGATAAAAAAGAGAAAAATCCTGACTATGTGATCGCCGGAATGGTCAGAAACGAGCAGGAAATAATCGGTCACGGTTCTGTGTTCAACCTTCCTTTGGGCAAAGGTTCAGTTGTGGCTTTCACTTTTGATCCCCTGCATAGGTATTTGAATCATTCGGATTCTCCAATGGTATGGAATACTTTGATCAATTGGGATAAATTGAGGTAAAATCTAAAAAAAGCACGTTATAATTGACGTGCTTTTTTTCTTTGATGTGGCTTGAATACTTTTAACAAATTTGAATTTTTTTTTATAAATCAATAGCATATTTTTTTGCTTAGGAATCCACCTATTCGATCAAAATAAACCCAAACTCGCGTAAAAGTTTCGCTGTTTTTAATTTTTTATTGATGTGTTTTGGGTAAATATGCTATTTCGTGTTCCCAAAATACACCACTGATATCGATAATTTTAACTTTGTAATTTCCTTTTGGTAGCTCCTTAAGTCTATCTTCATTTAATTTGATCGTTGCTTTGGCTCCCAAGGGAATGACTAAGCTGTGTTGGCCAGGTTTAACTTCAGCGATGTAGTAATTGTAAATACTTGCAGAATTTAGAGAAGCTAAATCTTCCGGTCCATAGGTTATGATAGAGTTTCCTTCTTCATCATTCAACTCTATACCAATTGCCCAAGAACCATATACATCGACACCTTCCGTTCTGAAAATTTCAAAAGATAGGACTCCGTTTTTAATGTCACCTTTGCTTATTTCAATTTTTGGTTGAATTGATTTATTATGAAGAACGCCCCAGAGCCCTCCATGAAATATTTGGTTAGTCATAAGAGTAGTTCCTAAGATGAGTAGTGAACCAAGAAGTACAAACTTTGGGAAAAGAGATTCTTTGATCGGAAGTGGACCTGAACCAATCCAAGGGAACCATTTCTTTTTGGAAATGGGGATTTCGTTTTTTAAAATGTAGTGGTCCAAAGAGTACTTTCCGCTGCCGGTCAAGAAAAGCATGAAACCTGTAGCAATCCCCAAAACTCCAATTTGCCATTCATCCAAGCAAGTAGTGCCTATCCATCCAGCTCCTAAAAGGATTCCCAAAGCCAGACCAAACACTCCAATACTCATAATTCGGGTAAAGAGTCCAAACATAATGAATAGACCTACAATACCTTCAATGATGGTAAAACCAACCATGCTAAACCACAAAATATCAGGATTTTCCAAAAGAAATTGAATAACTGGCTTTATGCCTAAGGCATTTGGTAGAAAGTTGTTGAATTTTTCGCCAATATATCCTGCTGTTTCGGGATCCAATTTATTTGCTAAAACAGTCCTTCGCCAAAAGGCTGAAAAGTAAGTCCAGCCAATTACTAACCGGATTGAAAGGGCTAGTAGTCCCGCATCATTTTTCAAACTTATATTTTTCATCTTTAATTTTTGTTTAATTCGAGGATTCTCAGCATGCTTCCTTATCAAGGGCATGCCGACTACTAAACACCATCTGTTATCGGTGTTTTTCCTCTTTAGGATTTTTGAATGATTTGAATTAATGAAACCCTGCTTATTAGATGGAATTTCGTTTTGAACGCAGTCAGACTATCCAATAGTACCATCGGGTGGGGTTACAATTAATCTTGGAAGTAAATTGCTAGCTGAGAATGTATTGAAAAAAACAGAATACACCCTTAATGGAACAAAATCAAAAATTGGTGTTCCAACCGCGTAATTGATTTTTTCATAAATTTCTCCAGCTATGATTTTTAAGAAAAACTAAAGGTGAATTTTGAAATTTTGAAACAAAATATAAAGCGGTACGGAGAAAAGTGATTGGCGTCTTTCTGGTAAAATTGAGTTTCCCCCTAAACCTGACCTATTAAAACTTTTTGTTGAAAAATTATCTTTTGCAAAAAAATCAAAGTGGATAAACTGATGTCTTTCATTTGAAGAGAAAGCTTCTGATGCATCAGTAACCTGACAGGATGATGAAGGCAAAGTTGCTTTATTCTTATTGATTACTGTGGTTTTGGTTAAACCAAATTCAGCTTCAACAAAATTTCTGATCTTGCAAGAAGTAAGCAGCAGCAAGAGTACAAGACCAATTAAGGGAAGTGTAGTTATTTTTGCCTTTATGGTAGTTATTTTTTTCAAATTATGTGTTTCAAATCTATTCCCTAACGAGGTGAAAAGCCTTGGGTTTTTAAAATTAGTAATTCCTTCTGTTTTTAAGGTTAGATCCCATGAAATCACCAAACTTTTTTGAGATCAGGTATTCACTTTTTATTTCCATGACTGAAAGCCTATCTTTACACAGTTATTGAAAAGTATGAAAGCAAAATATATTATTGTCTTCCTTCTGTTTTTGTTTGTATCTAGCAGTGCCTTTGCTCAGGAGAAAGAAGCCAGTCCGTTCAATTTCGTAAAGGTCGGAGAAGTAAGGGTATTTGGAAAGCCAGTAGACAAGCAAACCCGCTGTGTGCATTGGCATTCTCAGCTTGACGTTATTGCGATTAAATTCAAGTGCTGCGATAAATACTACCCCTGTTTTAGCTGCCATGAGGAAGAAGCTGATCACGAGCATCAAGTTTGGGCAAAGGAGGAGTTTGACCAAAAAGCAATTTTATGCGGTGTCTGTGGTGAAGAACTGAGTATTGAAGATTATATGGCATCAGACAATACCTGCCCACATTGTAAAGCCAGTTTTAATCCAGGATGCAGCAATCACTATCATTTGTATTTTGAAACTGATGAGGATATAATAGCGATCAAAGGTAGTCAAGATCCGGAGTGAAAATCCCAACAACCACTATCAAAAAAATCCCTGTAAAGAATTATTCTTTACAGGGACTTAAGAGACTTGAAATTTTTACGAAAAAGTGGCTTATTTCTTTTTGTCTTCTTCCTTCATCACCTTGATCAAATCGCCATCTTTCAATTGCTTGCTGACCACGAAATAGGGACCGTATATGATTTCCTGACCTTCAGAGATACCTTCCAAAACTTCTATATTGTCAAAATCAGAAATTCCAGTTTTGATTTCAATCATTTTTGCTCTGCCATTATCATTTACAAAAACCAATTCTTTGGTTCTTGTGCCTCCATCAGGATTGGTTGTGGTTTCGTCTTCCCTTGTGGTCACAGATGCCAAAGGAACGGCCAGAATGTTATCTTTCTTTTGGGTAATGATATCCACGCTCGCAGTCATTCCCGGTCTAAAGGGATACCTATTACGCTCAGTGATCAGTTCGGCATAGGATTCATTGAGGATCCTGATTTTAACTTCAAATTCCGTAACTGCATCAGAACTTGCTTTTTCATTTGCAGAATTGGCAATGCTGGTTACGATACCTTTAAACTTTTTATTGGAAGCACTGTAAGAATCAACTTCAATCAATGTTGTATCTCCCAAGCTTAACCGGATGATGTCATTTTCATTCACGTTTACCCTTACTTCCATACGGGTGAGGTCTGCCAATCTCAACATTTCTGTTCCAGCCATCTGCTGAGTTCCTACAACCCTTTCACCTTTTTCTACCAAGAGCTTGGATACTACGCCATTGAAAGGAGAATACACATTGGTTAGCCTTAGGTTTTCTGCAGCTTCATTGACAGTAGCTTGAGCTGACTTGATGATGTATTCAGCAGCCAAGACTGATTGTTCAGCTGCATCAAGGTCATTTTGGGCAGTAAGAAAAGTAGATTGGATCTGTTCCCAGTCTGCATCAGATATAACTTTATCCTTATGAAGTTTTTCATTTCTTTTAAACTCTAGTTCAGCCCTTACAAACTGCGCTTCTGATCTTTTAAGATTAGCTTTAGACTGGGCGAGGTTAGCCTGATTCTGATTTAAGTTTGCGCGTGCCCGATCCAATGCAGATATAAAATTGTCAGGACGGATTTTTACCAAAAGGTCACCTACTTTGACAGAGTCTCCTTCCATTACGTTTAGCTCGATGATTTCACCAGCCACATCAGGGCTGAGCTTTACTTCTGTTTCAGGTTCAATGACTCCTGAAGCACTTACTTTTTCGGTAATGGACAGTTTTGAAGCTTTTTTCACTTCAACAGCAACTTCTTTTTCACCACCAATCCAACCTGCGGATTTTCCTATGATAGCGAAAACGATGATAATGCCGAGTACTCCCAATAAGATGTAAATCAGCTTATTTGATTTTTTCTTTGCCATTTCTGAGTATTATAATGTTAGTGGGTTGCCTAGGTAAAAATCAAGTACTTTTACCCTGAAAATGTATGTGTATTTTGAGGTGATCAAATCAGCTTGTGCATTGAAGAAGTTGTTTTGGGCTAATTGATAATCAGCAAAGTTGATAGCTCCAGCATCAAAACGCTGCTGAGAAATTCTAAAGGCTTCCTCTAGCGATGATACTCTCTGCTGAGAAGCTCTATAAGATTGTCTTGAAGCATTGGCGTTAGTGTAAGCGGATTCAATATCTTGCCGTAATTGGTTGCGGGTTTCCACTTCCTGTATTTCAGAAAGTCTTTTTTGCAGTCTTGCTCTTTGCACATTTGACCTGTTCCGAAAATTTGATAAAATAGGGATATTCAGTTGTATGTTGGCAGAATTGGAGAAGTTATTCCTGATTTGGGTGCCAAATTCTAGTCTCTCACCTAGGAAAAACTGATCTATATAGTTTGAAAAAGCACTAGCCCCTATACCCAATGTAGGCAGATAACCACCTTTGGCAATTCTGACTCCAAAGTCAGCACTTTCAATACCTAGCTCTGCCGCTCTTATTTCCGGCATAAGTTCCAAGGCAACCTCAAATATCTCATCTACATTTCTGTCAGTCATACTGAAGTTTTCCGGTTCAAGTTCTGGAGCTAAAATATCCATGTCTTCACTGAAGGGTATCTGCATGGCTTGAGCCAAATTCAATTTGGCTATCCTAAGGTTATTGATTGCATTTACCACTTCGAGTTCATTGGTAGCATTTTGGGCTTCAATATCAAGCTTATTTGCCAAAGGAAGTGCGCCTGCATCTACCAGTCGAATGGTATTATTAACTTGTTCTTTTGTTGTAGATAATTGATTTTCAGCTATTTTCAATTGTTCTTTTGCAAAAACTACATTGATAAAAAGATTGATAACATTTAAAGTAATGTTATTTTCAGTAGCCAATACATTGTATTGGGCAGCCTCAATCTCTATTCTATTTTGCTTGATGGTATTATCAATTTGTTGTCCTGCAAACAAAGTCATATTGGCGTTTGCAAATAAATTGATATTTCCTATCCTATTGTTTTCGAAAAGGTTTGTTACCGGGTTGATTGATCGTCCCCACCTGTATCCAGAGCTTCCACCTGTTGAAAAACTTGGGATTCTCTGGCCTATATTACCAATCAGATTGGCTTCCTGCGTTGCTAGGTTGACTTGGCTTCTCTGTAGCTGTAGGTTGTTTTCGAGAGCTGTTTCGATGACTCCTTCTAAGTCCATGGAACGGTAGTCGGTTACCTGTGCCACTGTCTCAAAGAGTGATAGGTAAACTAATACTAGCCCAAAGGCGTAAATTTTTTTCATATTATAAATCTATATCTGGAAGGTAAATGAGTTCTTTGACCCAAGAAAGACTCTTTAAATATTGAATGGTTATCGGTGCAATTCCTGAGTCCATCTCGATAACGTGGCAAGCAATGTCATTTTTTCCTTTTCTTGAAACGGACATGGTTGCGATATTGGCTTTTTCCTGGGTGATAACGGCAGAAATAAATGCAATCGCACCAGAGATATCCTGAGCCTTGATGATTAAGGTGTGAGACTGTGCAGAAAAATTAGCATGAAAACCATCTACCTCAGCAATATTAATGATGCCACCTCCTAAGCTTTCACCTATGACCTCGATCTTTTTATCGTCTTTAATCAAATTCAGCTTAATTGTATTAGGATGATACACAGAAGCATTTCCGATTGATTTGAAGGTGTATTTTAGTCCCTTCTCCTTGGCCAACTCAAGAGATTTTTTAATGTTAGCGTCGTCAGTTTTGTAGTCCAATAGGCCACCAAGGATAGCCAAATCACTACCATGACCTTCGTAAGTCCGGGCAAATGAATTGTAAAATGTAATAATTGCTTCATCCGGAATACCACCGAGAATTTTGATACTGGATCTTGCTATTCTTACTACACCTGCCGTATGGGATGATGAAGGTCCTATCATAACCGGTCCTATCATATCAAAAACACTGCTTTTTGTACCCATATTTATTAATTTTCAATTACTGTGCTAAAGTAAGAACTAAATTTAAAGCCAACCATTAAAATCGACGAATAGACAGGAAATGAAGATAAATTCTTAAAGATTTAATTATTTTTAACCCAGATACAAATATCCAAATATGGAGTATGTCCGAAAACGAACGATTAGATGAACGAAAATAGTACACACTCATTTTTTAAGAATACCAAAGGCTTTTGGGAGGAAACTCCCAAGGAATTTCATAACCGCGGCTTTCTTTTTGGTGATGGTTTATTTGAAACGATGGTCTTTGAAAACAATATGATAAGATTTTCAGATTACCACCAAGAAAGGTTGGTCATGGGATGTGCCACGCTTCAATTGAATACTTCTCAGCTTTCTGATATTGCTGAAATCGAAAGATTACTCATCAATAATGGTTTTCAAGGGGTTTCGAAAAGGATCCGTTGGAACGTTTATAGAAGCGGACAGGGTAAATACACTCCCGTAGAGAACGGAATTCAAGAGACCCTCCAAATAAGTGCTTTTTCCATGGCTAATCCGCTCAAGTCTAAAGCAGCATTTTCAAGTACTTTCCGCGTCCCTTCTACAATCTGGAGCCATTGTAAGACCATAAATGGACTTCATTATGTGATGGCCAATTTGGAGAGGATTGAGAAGTCCTTAGATGAAATCATTTTATTGAATGACAAAGGATATGTCTCCGAGGCAGGTTCGAGTAACATTTTTTGGGAAATAGAAGGGGTGTTTTATACACCTTCTTTGGAGTCTTCCTGTATAGCTGGGGTGAGCAGAAGGGTCATTTTAGAAAAGTTGAAAGATCTAGGTAAAAAGGTGGGGGAAGGAATATTCCTAAAAACAGATTTGATGCAAGCAGAAAGGGTATTTACTTCCAATGTGACAGGAATCTGCATGATTGAAAATATTGAAGGCAACACCTTTAAAACATCGGGGCTGCCTCCTGAACTTTTTATGCTTTTCAAATAAGTTATACAGCTACTTCCGCCTTTATATGAGGGTGAGGATCGTAATTAAGCAATTCAAAATCCTCATAGTTAAAAGAAAAGATGTCTTTCACCTCAGGATTGATTTTCATGGTAGGCAGTGGTCTAATATCTCTGCTCAACTGTAACTTGGCCTGCTCAAGATGATTACTATATAGGTGAGCATCTCCGAATGTATGCACAAAATCACCAGGCTGAAGTCCACAAACTTGAGCGACCATCATGGTAAAGAGTGCGTAGGAGGCAATATTGAAGGGTACCCCCAAAAACACATCCGCACTCCTTTGGTACAATTGGCAGGAAAGCTTACCATCTGCTACATAAAACTGAAATATTGTATGGCAGGGAGGTAAGGCCATATTGTCAACGTCAGCTACATTCCAAGCGCTCACAATATGTCTTCTACTATCAGGCTTGTTTTTGATTTGCTCAATCAGGTTTTTGATCTGATCGATTTCACCGCCTTTGCCGTCCGGCCAATGTCTCCATTGGTAACCGTAGACAGGACCTAGGTCCCCATTTTCATCAGCCCACTCATCCCAAATACGTACTTTATTTTCATTGAGGTATTTGATATTGCTGTCACCCTTCAAAAACCAAAGCAATTCAATAATGATTGACCTTAGGTGCAGTTTTTTGGTGGTGACCAATGGAAATCCTTCCTGCAAGTCAAAGCGTATCTGATGACCAAAGATACTTAAGGTACCTGTACCTGTACGGTCTTCCTTCTTGACACCATTATCCAAAATATGCTGCATCAAATCGTGGTATTGCTTCATTTTTCTCAGGGATTTTATTCCTGGCAATTTATGAAGATATCCAAGAATAGGAAAGCTGATAGATATAAAATGGTATGGGAATTTTTAATTATTTGGCGATTGAAAAATTTGGCGTATTTATTTATTAAAGTGTAGGAAGGCATTCGGGAAAATGATTTTTGATACCTAAATCAAAACAATTTGAATTTAGGACTGTATCTTTCACAAGATATGTTCAAAAAAAGAAACTCTTTTTGGGCCTTGGCTATAGCCATTTTGGTCACTTCAGTTATTTTAGTTTTTCCACCTCAAGTGGTATTTGATTACGACTTTGAAAGCTTTTTCCCTCAGGATGATGAGGAGTTGTCCTATTTTTTGGACTTCAGAGAGCAGTTTGGAAATGACAATGATTACTTGCTCGTAGCTTTAGGAGGTCAGGAGATATTTGAATCCAGTTTCTTGAAAGAAGCCGAGAAAATCAATTCTAAGCTCAAAGAATTGGAATTGGTTGAAAGCACCGTTTCTCTTTTGGATTTGAAGGAGCCGGTGATTGGAGCCTTTGGTGTAAGGAGTAGGGAGGTGCTGGATATTGATGGGGATTTAGAGAAACAGAGGGAAAAAATTTTGAATTCAGCCCAGTGGTCTGATAATCTGATTGATCAAGATGGTAAATACCTGCTGATTGTGGTCAATAACAAACAACAGATCAGCAAAGAGGGTGGAGATGAATTGTATGCAGAGATTTCGGCTATTCTTGAGGACAGCACTATCAAAGAAATCAAAACTGCCGGTAAGATAAAAGCTCAGGGCGAGTTTGTAGAATTGTTGCAGGAGGAGTTTGCATTTTTTCTTAGCATTTCGTTTGTGCTCATCGTCATCTTGTTATATGCTATATTCAGGAGTTTTTGGGGAGTATTGACTCCCTTGTTGATTTTGGGAGTTGGGATATTTTGGACGCTGTCCTTATCTCTATATTTGGGGAATCCCCTTGATGTCATGTCCGTCATGAAGCCTACTATTTTGTCTGTGATAGGTTTGGCTGCTTTGGTTCATTTTTTCAACCATTATCTAAACATGTTACGAGAAGGGAAAGGGAAGGAGGAGGCCATCAATGCGTCCTTTTCAGAACTTATTTTAGCAGTATTCCTTACTGCATTGACGACTTCTTTAGGCTTTTTAAGTCTGTACCTGACGACAGTACCTAGTTTGAAATTTTTTGGATTGCATACTGGTATTGGGGTGATGATCATGTTTTTGGCAGTAATAAGCATCGCCCCGGGACTACTTTACCTTTTTGCCCCTCTCAAGATTGCAAATAGTGAAAGGTTGACTGAACGATGGCGGATCGGAATGCGGAACGCTTTCCTGAAAGTCACTTCTCTAAGAACACCGATAGTAATAGCTTTTGTGTTGATTTCAATAGCTTCCGCAATTGGCCTTAGCGAACTCAAAGTCAATGGATATATCCTGGATAACCTCCCTCGGCACCATGCTTTGGTAAAGGAATTCGAATTCTTTGATGATTTCTTTGGAGGTTCCAAACCCCTGGAATTGTCACTTTCAGTAGGGGAGAAGGGAGAAGATTTGCTGGATAGAGAAGTTTTGTTGGAAATAGAAAAACTAGAAGCGTTTGTGTTGGATAATTACCAAAGCGCAGTGGTCCTTTCACCTTTAAGTCTTGTTAAAGGTATCAACAAAGCCCAGAATGCAGGAAATGAAAATGCCTACAGGCTCCCTTCTCCAGCCCAAATGTCTAAGGTCAAAGAGTTTATACCTAAAGCAATAGAAGAAAGTCCAGTTACATTGCTGTCAAAATCTTATCAAGAAGGAAGACTTTCTACTAGGACTTCGGATATGGGAAGCCTAAAAAGCAAAGAACTGAGAAAGGAGTTAGAGAATTTTTTGGAAGAAAAGATCAATCAAGATTTGCTAAAAGTCCGGTTAACCGGTACCTCAAACCTTATAGATATCAGTCATGAAAGTGTTACCAAACAAACGGCAAGAGGATTGGGACTTGCTTTTTTGATAGTGGCTGTCGTTGCAGGTTTTCTATTCAGATCTTGGAGAATTTCTATGGTAGTTTTGGTACCAAATATAATTCCCTTACTATGGATGTGCGGAGTGATGTGGTTGCTCGGAATAGAGTTAAAACTTACTACAGCAATAATTTTTACTGTAGCATTTGGTATTGCAGTAGATGACAGCATTCATTTTATGTCTAAAATGAGGATAGAATTATCCAAAGGAAAGTCTTGGCTATATGCACTAAAAAGAACCTATTTAGAGACAGGAAAGGCTATCATTCTGACTACTCTGATCTTGGGTTCTGGCTTCTCTATATTGACTTTAAGTCAATTTGGTGTTACTTTCTATTCGGGATTGCTCATCAGTCTGGCATTGGTTTTTGCATTGTTGGCTGATTTGCTGCTATTGCCTTTGATGTTGATTCCCCTAAAAAAGATATGGGATAAAAAACAGGATTAGTCTTCGGCAGGAGGCTTATTCCTGAGTGGAGAATCCCAATCAAAAGTTGCCGAAATAGGATAATGATCGGAATAATCTACTTCCTTATGTGTTTTGAAATTTAGGACCTTGAGCGGTTTTTCGTAAAATATATTGTCAATCCTGAGGAAAAACAAAACCCGGTTATAGGTAAACCCAAAACCTTTCCCTGCTTTCTCAAAAGCATTTTCCATAATTTTCCTTAAGGTAAAATAGGTATAACTATAAGGAACATCGTTGAAGTCTCCCACCAAAATATTCACGTAAGGACTGTTTTTCATATGCTCTTCCAAAATACCAAGCTGAGAGGCCCTTGTCACCTGACCTCTTTTAAGCTTACCTAATGTTTCCCGGTAATTTTCCTTGATTCCGTCTAGGTTATTAAGTGTTTCGGATTGTATGCTCATGGATTCCAGATGAGCATTATAAATTCTGACGGTGTCTTTGCCTACTTTAATATCGGCAAAAATAACTCCATTATTTCTTTTTGTATCGAATACCCTACCTTCATTGACTATGGGATGCTTACTGAAAATGGCCATGCCGTAGGATTTGTTTTTGGGACTTCCTTCAATGATCTGATATGTATGCTCGTAACCGCTTTCTGTACCAAGCAGTTTTATTGCATTTCTGGAGGGAGTGGAGTAATCCTGGTAGAATTCCTGAAAGCATTTGATGTCTGCTTCATATTCCTGTATCCACTTTATGATGTTTTGAGTGTTTGGTTGAGTGCTTTTATCTCTCACATAAGAGAATAGCGCAACATTATAGCTCAGGATAGAGAGTTTTTCCTGTTCTGTAGTGGTTTGAGTATTTGGGATTTGAAAGGTAACTCCAACAAATTTCCATCCTAACGCGAGGGCGATCAAGGGAAGTAGGGCAAGCCACCTTCTTGCTAAAAGTAAGCTGAAAAGTAATATTCCGTTGATTACCAGTAGTAGAGGGATAGTCAGCGTAATCAATCCTACATAGGGAAAAAATTCAGGGGAAATATACACACTGTAAAATAATGCCAGGGAAATGATGAAAAATAGTGTGGTGATGAATCTTACCATTTAAGGGTTGTTTAAAGCGAAATTAGATGTAAAACGCTTTTGAAACAAATAGTGTGCAAGGATAAAGATAAAAGTTTCAAAATGTGGATTATGTCAATTACCGGTGAAAATTATTTTCGGCTTGTTTATAAAAATAATTATGAAGGTGATTATGAAAATGTAACAACTAATTATCCTGAACTGAAATATTTCTTTGGCATGGTAACAGCTAAATTGAAAGAGCCAGTCATACTCAAAAAAACGTCTCAGATTGCTTCTAAGGACCAATAAGATGCATGCATCTAAGAAGAAATTAAATTAAAGAAAAAGAAATAAAAAACACAGCCACTGATCTTCAGTGGCTGTGTTTTTACTTAATGATTTTCCTTAATCTTACCAGAAGGACCTGTTTGATAGAATTATCATATGATCTAAAACCAACCCCAATAAACCGGGACAGGATATCCATGAATATCTAATATCAAATTATTAAAGAATCATTATTTAATCAAGATCAATTCTTCTTGGGGCTTGATAAGGTATCTTGCTCCATCGCTTGTTACCACAGCAGTTTCTTCTACAGACATGGTTTTGGTTCCTCCATCGGGTAGTTTCCAGGCATGGAATCCGTCAAAAGCGAAAAGCATTCCTTCTTTGAGTGGCTTCATAGCAGCAGGTCTTACACTTGGGTCAGGAAGGTTGCCTGCACCAAGATTAGGACCGATATCATGGGCAACATAACCTACAGGATGGCCTGTGCTCCACATCACGTATTCAGAGCCTCTTTCATCCATCCAGTCTCTCTGGGCCTTATCTACCTGGTAACCCAATACACCAGGCTTCATCGCTTCAAGCGCAATCCTATTGCCACCAATAGAAGATTCAAAGTAAAATTGAACAGAATCAGGTGCAGTTGTTTCTCCTTCTCTGAGAACATAGGCGAATCTTTGTATATCAGAAACCCACATATCATACACCCTGATGCCAAAATCCGTCTGTATAACATCTCCAGGCATGATTACCTTATCCGTCGGATGAGAGTGGCCTCTGTCAGGTCCTGAGTTCACACTTGGGTTTTGGTCTGGAGACCAACCATCCTTGACACCATACTCTTCCATTTTTTTCTTTAAAAACTTGGCTACATCTGCATCAGTGGTTTTTCCAGGAACCACTTGCTGATAGGCTTCGACTTGCCATTGTGCTGTAAGCTCAGCAGCCTTAGTCATGATTTCAACCTCAGATGGTAATTTTATCGCTAAGAATTCATAAATCAATTCTTCTGCGGAAACCAGCTTACTGGCATGATTTCCTAGAGCCTCTTCAAGACTTTTCCTCTGTGTGTAGCTCAACCCATCAGCTAAAAGCTCACCATAAGAACTATTGATGGCTATTTTCTCGAACTGCTGCCCTTTGATATATTCAGCACCCTGTTCTATTGCTGAAGCACCTCTTTCTACAGGAATTACTTCATCATGGATTTGTAATTCTGTCAAAGCAGTAGCTTCTCCTACAGGAGAAAAAACCTTTGAGATTGCTTTTTCTCCTTCCAAATAGAAAAGAAATAAGGCTGTTCCTCCTGCATTTTCACCTCCAATATGTTGGGCAATTGGATCATTATTGTTTTCTCTGCAAATCACTATCCAAGCATCTACACCAGATGCTTTCATGGCCTGAGGGAGAAGCTTTTCCAATCTTTCCTTTCTGATCTCCGGCCATGGGCTCGGTCCGCTAAAAGGATTGTCTAAGACTTTTTCGGACACTTCATTGTTTTGGCAAGAGACTAAAAACATTGCTCCAATAGCAAATAATAGCAGGAATTGGAAACGATTAAGTTTGAATTTCATGACGGGTTTATAATGATGATTAAAATGAATTAAGTGAAAATTAACAACATCCTCCTCAGATATAAAAGCCTTTTTTTACTTAGCATTCATTTTTTCTTTTTGTCTACAGCAGATTGAAAAGAATTTTACAACAACATATTTCGGGATCCAGACCTTTTGCAGTATATGGGTTATCCTTCAAGTGTTTTTATACATCGGAGACGTAAAATGTTGATTATGAAATAATAAAAGTGTTTTTACAATGAAATTTTTTATTAGGAATAGACTAACTTATCCATTTATTGCAGCATATTAACAGGTTAGTTTTTACACCAATTTTGAAAGTAACCCTAGTGCTTTTTCTATCCAGGCTAAACCATGAATTTATTAATTACTTTAATATTGAAGGTTTAACAGTAAGAAAATATAAATTCGAATTAAAAAAGAAGTTAAAACCAGAAATTGAATATTGTAAATGTCATATAGAAACAAAATAATCATTTGTTTAAGCTTTTGCTTTACGATCTTTACG
The DNA here is from genome assembly GCF_007692705.1 of Mongoliibacter sp. GTDB lineage: Bacteria > Bacteroidota > Bacteroidia > Cytophagales > Cyclobacteriaceae > Mongoliibacter. The sequence continues at coordinate 35,387 of NZ_REBN01000176.1, read as the reverse complement.
GCAGTTCATGCTCAAGATGATCCGCCTGGATTTGCAGATTTGGTTCCTTTTGTAACTACTCCAATGGAGGTAGTGGATGCGATGATGGAATTGGCTGACATTGAGGCAGGGGATGTCCTGTATGATCTGGGGTCGGGTGATGGAAGGATTCCTATTCAGGCAGCGTTAAGATTTGGAATTAGAGCTGTTGGGGTGGAAATAGATGCGGATTTAGTCGATGTGGCAAATGAAAATGCAATAGAAAAGGGAGTAGATGATTTGGTGACAATTATCCAGGGAGATTTATTTGAATTGGATTTTACAGATGCTACTGTTTTAGTGCTATACCTATTTCCGGATATCAACCTCAAACTAAGACCGAAAATATTGCAATTACCCAAGGGAACAAGAGTTATTTCCCATCGCTTTGATATGGGTGATTGGGTTCCTGACGAAGAAAGAAAGGTTATTCTCAAAGACGGTAAAGAGCATGTGCTCTTCTTTTGGAAAGTTCCCTGATAAAGGTTTGCGTAATATATCTTATAAATTACAGGTCAATTTTCACACTTATCTTTCCAGCAATCTAATTCTTAATTTATAAATTAATTTTTACCAAGAATCGAAAACAACAGATACCAAAACTGTCTTTAAGTTTTAGTTTCAACCGAGTTTACACCTTTATTTTTTTATGCAAACCATTAAATTCTCAGGAGTTTTATCAAACACTCGTTTTAATATAATACCCTAAATCTAATCGTTCCCGGAATCTGTTTCATGGCATCTATAACCTCAGGTGAATAGGCTTTGTCAATATCAGAAATCACATACCCTATTTTTTCATTGGTCTTCAGGTATTGTCCAACAATATTGATTTCAAAATCTGCCAAAATACGGTTGATCTTGGCAAGGATTCCAGGTTCGTTTTGATGTATATGTATCAATCTGTGCGCATTCTGAAGGAATGGTAACTGTATATTGGGGAAATTGACAGAATTATATGTATTTCCTGTATTGATGTATTCCATGATCTTACCGGGTACAAACCTGGCTATATTCACCTGTGCTTCTGAAGTAGATCCTCCAATATGTGGGGTTAGGACTACATTTTTGCATCCGATGAGTTCGGAAACAAAAGGTTCATCGTTATTCTTTGGTTCTTCAGGGAAAACATCCACCGCTGCACCAGCGATATGGCCGCTTTCAAGCGCATCTTTCAAGGCCTTTATATCCACTACATGTCCTCTACTTAAATTCAGTAGGTAACTGCCTTTTTTCATCAATTTGATTTTACTCTCATCCAAAAGGTTTTTGTTCTCTTTCCTTCCGTCCACATGTAGCGTAAGTACATCTACTGTACTGATAAGTTCTTCCAAAGATTCAACCTTGGTCGCGTTTCCAAGTGCCAGTTTTTCGATAACGTCGTAATAATACACATCTAAACCCATGCTTTCAGCCAATACAGAGAGTTGGGCACCGATATTTCCGTAGCCTACAATCCCTAGTTTCTTTCCTCTGATTTCGAAACTACCGCTTGCAGATTTATCCCAAATTCCCTTATGCATGCCCAAACTTTTGTCATGGAAATTTCTCATCAGGAAAATGATTTCTGCGATGGCCATTTCTACTACAGAACGGGTATTGCTGAAGGGGGCATTGAAGACCGCAATTCCTTTTTCGGTACAGGTTTCCAAATCAATCTGATTGGTCCCTATGCAGAATGCACCGATAGAAATAAGTCTATTGGCATTTTCCAATACTTTTTTGGTGACATTGGTTTTGGAGCGGATACCGAGTATGGATACTTTTTTTATCTTTTCGGCCAGCTCTTCTTCGGAAAGGGCAGATGCAATTATTTCAACATTATAACCTTCCTGCTTCATTAGTTCAACACCGATTGGGTGAACGTTTTCCAGAAGCAATACATTGATACGGCTTTTTGGATAGGAGAATTTTTTGTTCATTTTATTCACATAAAGGATTTCATCTAAACTAGGAGCGACATGGTCTGCTTTGGAAGTGACTTTTGGCCTATCTACATTTTCGGTAAATGCATAGAACTTATTAGCCAATCCGGACGCTTTAATTTCATAATCTGTGTAGCCATCTCCAATTACATAAATATCTCCTTCTAAGTTAAGATTTTTAATAGTTTCAGGCTTACCTCCGTTTTTAGAAAGGATGTTTTCCCTATTGAAATCAATAATCTTTCCTGATTCATCATAAATAAACTCATTTGCGTAGACATTCTCAGCTTTGATGCCATACTCCCCGACTATCGGTGTGATAAAATCCTTGAATCCATTTGAAATGATAATAATATCTTCAGCGTTTTCCTCAAAAAATTCCTTATTGCGCTGAAAGGACTTGGATACTTTGGTTTTCAATGCTTCCACTAAAGTGGAGATTTGAGTTTCTGTAGCTTCGAGTATTTCCAGTCTTTTTTCCAAGCTCTCCCGAAAGTTAAGGCTACCTTCCATACCCATGTCGGTAATGTCTTTGATGGCTTGAAGCTTTTCAGCTTTTTTGGGGTCTTTATCCAAACTAATTTCCCCTAATACATCCAGGGCTTCAACTTGGGTAAATGTGCTGTCAAAATCAATGATGAATTTCTTAATATTGGGCATTATTGTTATAAAGTTTTTGTTATTGGCTGTTCAAAATTAGAATATTATTAAAAAAATATCCGATCTATTGAATAAAATACTTTCTAATTGTCGGATTATTTTTTTGCAATCGATTGAGTAGGAGATTAGGAGATCAGGAGTCCAATTGATTTTGAAAAGCTTCTACAAAAAGTCCTATATGGTAACCATCCATTAAAGCATGATGTGCATGAATTGAAACTGCAAAGCTTGATTTTCCATTGTGCTCTATTACTTTGCCTATAGTGATCTTAGGACAGGAATCTTCAGCAGAAAAAGGTCTTGCATGGGAGACTGAAGTGAAATCCAGCCAAGGCAATACCGAAAAATGAATGACATTATCTGCAGAACCGGAAGGAAGCAGCTCTTTTGAATTTCTCACTTCTTCCAGTATAGTTGTGGTTTGAGATGAGAATTGGATAAAATCCCGTTCAAAAGGGATATAGGAAAAACCAAATGTTCCATTGGGTCTATTCACTGTACTTGAAGCACCAATTTCATCATACACCAAGACTTTTCCTTCTTGAATTCTATACCTGAAGTCTATTATAGAATTTACTGCTTGTAGACAGGCGTGTAAGTAAAATTGAAAAAACGAATACCCATTATTTTTACAGGTTTGTATTGCCTTGGTGCAATCTACCCGAGAACATATTCCGAAAAATGGCTCTTCAAACTTGGAGAAAAAAAGAAAGTGGTCTTTTCTTGACCACTTTTCTATATTCAAATATTTGTAACCCATTACCTGATAGATTTGATCAATCTTTCGTTTAGTCCTACATAATCGGGATTTTTAGCTTCTCTTGCCATTTCCATAGATTTTTGAGCAGAAGAAATAGCCTCTTTTTTCTTACCTAATTCCAACTCGATTTTAGCTTTAAGATGCATTGTCCAGTATTTTGCATCATCCTCAACAGATTTATTGATCCATTCATAAGCCTGATCCATGTCTTTGTTGTTTGTGAAGTAATAGTTAGCGGCCTGATAGTAGAGTCCTGGATTTTTGGGTTCCTGATCCAAAACCAATTCCTTTATCTGAGACATTACAATACCATCCACTTCAGTTTCAATTCTGAATTTTACTCTAGTATTTTCCCATTTGATTGCCAGTGATGAACCGGTATCAGTTATATCAACAAAGTTGATTTCCATTGTTTCATACCTTTGGCCAGTCTTACCGGGTTTTACTTTGAATCTCATCACATCATCTTCAGATGTATATCCAACAGCTCCCCAGAGTTTGGTGTTTGATGAAATGATAATGGTCCACTCATTTTTATTCGGAATTGCATAAAGGGCATAAGTACCCGCTTTCAAATCATTTCCTTCTATTATCACATCAGTGGAAAAAGTTATGGTTGTTGCAGCATTGGCTCCTGTTCTCCACACTTCTCCAAAAGGTACAAGTTCACCGAAGATTTTTCGTCCTCGCATACTTGGTCTGCTGTAATCCACAGTTACATCAGTTAAGCCGACTTTTTGGCTGATCTGAGCTGAGGGACTAGCCTGAGGCATTTGGATTTGTTGTGCTTCGGCTCTTGAAATACAGCAGGCGAGCAAAAACATGAATAGGAAATTGATTTTTGTTTTCATAAAACAGGTTTTTATTAATCTAATTTGATTATACTGATAGTTAATTACTTGCTAAACTTAGTTCGAATGTTAACTTTGTTATTTAAAACGTTTAAGTACCCATTTAAACTACTTGTATATTCCGCATGTTGCAAAATAGCAATTGTTGTTCCTAAAGATTAGGAGTATGCTAATTTTATTTTCAAAATTTAGCCCATGAGCTTAGCAATCATATCACCTGGGAGAGATGCCTCTGTCTGGGTGGAAAATTTTAAAAAACTTGATCCCTCTATAGATATACAGGTATATCCTGATATTTCTTCTCCGGAGAAGGTGGAGGTAGTAACTCTTTGGAACCATCCAAGTGGCATATTGAGTGATTTCCCTAATCTAAAATTGATATGTTCCATGGGGGCTGGAGTTGATCACATTCTTACGGATGAAAGCATACCTAGTGACATTCCCATTACACGTATCATTGACGACAAATTGACCATTTCTATGACCAATTACGTGGTAATGGCAGTTCTTAACCATCACCGTCAGATCAAACGGTATCAGGCAGATCAGCTTAGGAGGATATGGGACATGTCAAATCCTGAAATTCCTGTTACCGTGGGTGTTTTAGGAGTAGGGGAGTTGGGTGGTGATATTGCTGATAAACTGCTCAATTTGAGGTTTGAAGTAATTGGTATTGGTAATTCACCAAAAGAGAACCTTGATTATGAATATTATTTTGGTGACCAAATACATAAATTTTTATCTAAAATTAATATATTGGTCTGTATGTTACCGCTGACACCTGAAACAGAAGGGATATTGAATCTTGAGTTTTTCAGAAAATGTCAGAAAGGTACATACCTGATTAATGTAGCCCGAGGAAAGCATTTGATAGAGGAGGACCTATTGACAGCCTTAGACGAGGGATATATTTCAGGAGCTATGCTTGATGTTTTCCAAAAAGAGCCTTTACCGGTAGAACACCCTTTTTGGAACAGAAATGAAATCACCATCACCCCGCATATTGCGAGTGTGACAAACCCTGGGGCAGCAGCCCCGCAAATCATTGAAAACTACCACCGAGTACAAAAAAGTCAACCATTCATTAATCAAATTAACAGAAAAAGAGGATACTAGAGACGATGAAAAAAAATTTTAAAATCGTCTGCCCAGTAGATTTTTCAGAATGCTCACTTAATGCTGTAGAATATGCAGCAAGGTTGGGCGAAAAATATAGGGCAGACCTGATACTTATCCACGTCCCCGACAAGGATGATTATCAGAAGTTAGCAGCTGTGGACAGGCATGGTGGTGATCAGTATGCCTTTATCAAGAAAAAACTTGATAGTCTCGTTCAAACAGTGGAAGTAGAGAGTTTGTCTAAAGGACTTGTCTCATGTCAATCACACATACAAGAAGGTAAAATTGTCAGCACAGTCCTTGACTTTGCCAATGAAAACAATGCTGATCTGATTGTCTTGGGTACTGAGGGTGTCAATGAATTTAAAAATAACTACATAGGCACCAAGGCTAGTAAAATTGTATCTAAATCTAGCATAGATGTTTTTGTGATTCCAAGAAAAGTTTACTTCAAACCACCAAGGAAGTTTGTATATGCGACAGATTATATGGAGGAAGACAAGATAGCTATTCAGAAAATTGTAGAGCTGGCTGGTTTTTTTGACTCCGAGATAGATGTTGTTCACGTGTCTTCCAAAAATACATCCATAGACAAGTCTCTACATAAAACCATGGTAGAAGAATTAAGTCCATTTGTCAAATATGACAGGGTAAATTATGTACTCAAGTCATATAGAGACGAACCGGGACTTGGCTTGGAGAATTATTTGATTACAGCTAAAGGCGATATTCTAGTTACTTTAAGTAAAAAGAAAGTATGGTTTGAACAAATATTTACCAATAACCTGTCTAAGAAAATGTCTTATTTTATTAATAAACCTCTCTTAGTTTTAAAAAGAGCCTGATATAGCTCATCAGCTGTCTTTCTTTTTAAAGCCGTTTGAAATAAAGCCAAAGAATTCCTTTTGAGTGGTTTTATCTGTGAACACTTTCAATATAGTGTCCAGATAGCCACTCAAAGTAATTTTACGGGGCACTTCATTTGGGTCCATTGGCTCCATAGTTACTCTTGGTTCTGGATCTTGGCCTTTCTTTTCACCGATTTTTGGTAAATCATTGTTTTCAGAATTGATTGGTTTGTATCCTACCAGGTCATCTGCTTTTTTAAAACTGTTTTTGGATCTATTCTGGTAACCCATTTTTTCTTCAATCAAGCCTTTATTATTATAGGCAACAGCATCCTCTGGATCTAGCTCTATGGCTTTGTCATAATCTTCGATCGCGCCTTTCAAGTCACCGATTCTATCTTTGAAATAGGCCCTGCTTGAGTATCGGTAGGGATTTTGCGGTTCTAAGTTTATCGCTCTGTCAAACTCACTCATGGCTTCATCATCTCTTTTGAGTAAGTGCAACACTACGGCTCTGTCACTGATATAGGTTGGGTTAAAAGGCTCTAAAGATATTAAGTGGTCAAAATCGCTGAGGGAATTCTCAAACTTTCCACGTCGTGTTTGTACCCTGGCCCTGAAAAAGTAAAATTCCGGGTTGGTATTGTCTTCCTGTATGCTCAGGTTTATGGCATCTAAAGCCTCATCAAATTTTCCTTCTTTAAAAAAAGCTACTGATTTATCGAAATTATTCACGGTTCACTTTGTTGGTTATAAATAAAATACAAAAATAGTACAGATAAAGTTTAAAATTAAATCTCAAAGCTTGTAGTATCAGCTTTTGAAAAATGCAATTCTTTATATATTTGGGTTGAAAAACGGAATATGGCCAGCAAAGCAGAAGTTATATTTAAAGATTTAAAAGCAGGTAAATATGCACCTGTTTATTTTTTGCAGGGAGAGGAGCCCTTTTTTATTGACCAAATCAGTGATTTTATAGAAGCAAATGCTATTCCTGAGCATGAAAAAGGTTTCAACCAAGTGGTCATGTATGGGAAAGATGCCCAGATGAATGATGTTCTTAGTAATGCCCGCCGGTTTCCGATGATGGCAGACCGTCAGGTGGTCATAGTGAAAGAAGCTCAGAATATATCAGGTCTTGGAAAAGAAGATGTAGATACGCTTCTGATTCAATATGTTCAAAATCCACTGCCCAGCACAATACTTGTTTTTGCACATAAATACAAAAAATTGGATGGGCGAAAGCCTTTGACCAAAGAGCTTGACAAAAAAGCAATATTGGTCAACAGCGATAAGATCAAAGACTGGGATTTAGGGAAATGGATAGAAGCATATGTTGGTGAAAAAGAACATCAAATTGACAGTCAAACGGCAACTTTTTTGGCCGATAGTATTGGCAATAACCTGGAAGTAATTGCAAACGAATTGGGCAAAATGTTCATCAATTTCAATGAGCCTACCAAAATCACCAAAGACCATATTCAACGCTATATTGGTATAAATAAAGAATACAATACATTTGAGCTGACAAAAGCGATAGGCTTTAAAGATGTGATCAAGGCCAATAAAATTGTGCACTATTTTTCTCAAAATCCGAAAAGTCATCCATTGATTCCAATCATTGCCCTCATTTACACGTATTTCAATAAAATTGCCCTTATACATTACAATTCCAATATGGGGGATGCCGAGTTATCCAAAAAAGTCGGGGTACACCCTTACTTCTTAAAAGAATATCGGGTAGCGGCCCGAAATTATCACTTAGGCAAGGTTATTGATTGCCTCACATACGTCCGTGAGGGTGATTTGCGTTCTAAAGGAGTCAATTCCGGTGGAATGGAACAAACCGAGATTTTACGGGAAATGATATTTAAAATCATGCACTGATAATTGTGCCACACTATGAAAAAAAGCCTTGTTTTGCTCTTGATATTGGGCATGGGTCAATTGGCCTATTCACAATCAAGCTTATACCAAACCAGTGAATTCAAACAGCTGGATGATCATTTCGAACTTTTTCAAAAACACCTTTTCAGCGCTTCTAAATATGAGTTTGAAGACCTTAAAGCTTCTACCGATGAGGAAGAGATAAGAATTTTAAGTGATTTTTATTATGCAATTTCCTCCATTAAAATTGATAATCCCGGAAGTTCTGATTTGGTATATGCTTTTATTAGAGATTACCGAAACCATCCTAAAACTAATGAGGCAGCACATGTCTTGGGTAATTTCTTTTTTGAAAACAGGAATTTCCGTGAGGCCATACCGGCATTTGAAAAAGTAAGAACCGATAATATTTCTGATGCACAACGCTCAGAGGTCATTTTTAAAACAGGTTATTCCTATTTTCAACTCGGGGATTACCCAAGGGCTCTTACTCAATTCAATCAAGTCAAAGGAAAAAGTGGTGAGTATTCAGCAGATGCATTTTATTACGCTGGTTTTATAGCTATGAACCAAGGTAATTATGAACAAGCATCCCGAGATTTTTCTGCAGCTGATAAATCCCAGTTTTATTCTACGCGGGTACCCTACATGTTGTCGGGAATCTATTATCGCCAGGCCCAATATGATGATTTGATTGGCTATGCAGAAAATGTACTTCAAAATAGAAAGAATTTAGACCGGAAAGAGGAAATCCACCTATACTTAGCTGAAGCTTACTTTGAAAAAAGGAATTTCGGGAAAGCTGCCGAAAATTACGATGCCTTTGTCAATGCAAGAAAAGGGGATTTGAACCGTTCGCAAGTTTATAAGGCTGGTATTTCTCAGTTTGAGATAGAAAATTACCAAAGGGCTACTGATTATTTTAAAGTTTCGGCAGGTCAAAATGATGAGATTGGACAAGTTTCATCATATTATTTAGGTCACGCCTACGTCAAACTGAATAACCCTCAATTTGCTTCCAATAGTTTTTCAGCTGCTTACAAGAGTGATGTCAATCCTGAAATCCGTGAAGATGCATTGATCAATTTTGCCAAAGTAAATCTAGAGCGGGGAAGTTTTCAGGATGCCGTTGGTGCTTTGGATAATTACCTAGATAATTTCCCCAATGGTAAACATGCCAAGGAAGCAGAAAATCTACTCACTGATGCCTTGATCAATACCAACAATTACCTTAGGGCTATTGAGCATATTGAGGGAATGCCAAATAAATCTCCACGTATACGGGAAGCTTATCAAAAAATAACACTTTACCAAGGTATTGTCTATTACAGGGATAACAGGCACGAACTGGCAACCAATTATTTTGATAAATCCATTTCCACGCCTGTCAATAAAGAGCTAGTTGTTCAGGCGTATTTCTGGAAAGGGGAAGCCCTTTCTGCCAATGGTGACCTTCCGACAGCTATAAGAGCCTATGAGGCCTTGCAGGCTCAAAGACCCAATCCGAATGACCCTTATCTCATTAAGTCTTATTACGGTTTAGGCTATGCTTTTTTCAACACAGAACAATACGCCAAGGCGGAGACCCAGTTCAGAAGCTATGTAGACCGCAAACAGGGGAGTACAGAGCCTGAAAATTATGATGAGGCCCTGATACGCCTGGGAGATGTTTACTATGTGCAGAAGAAGTTTTCTGAATCCCAGAATATTTTCCAAAGAGCCATTAGAGAAAGTAATGACTTCGTAGACTATGCATATTTCAGAAGTGGAGTTGTTTATAATTTTCAAAACAGGAATGATGAAGCAATTCAGCAAATGACCATGCTCATCAACAATTACCCAAACAGCCTGCACTTGGAAGATGCGATTTACCAAAAAGCTCAAATCAACATGGAGGAAATGAGGTACGCTGACGCGCGAGATGGCTTTAGCAGGTTGATTTCTAGCAGGCCTAATAGTCCATTTATTCCATTTGCTCTGGAAGGTAGGGCTGTAGCAAGTTTTTCACTTCAAAATTATAGTGCCACCATTGATGATTACAAGAAAATTTTAGAGAACCACCCCAATTCATCCAATTCTGAAGCCGCTTTGGTAGGACTTCAGGAAGCATTGGCCATAGAAGGTAGATCTGCTGAGTTTTCACAATACCTTTCAAGATTCAGGGGAGCCAATCCAGATAATAAAAGCTTGCAGAATCTTGAGTTTGAAGCTGCAAAAGCACTTTATTTTGATAATAGCTGGCAACAAGCTATACAGGCTTTTGAAAATTACATGAGAAACTACCCTCAAGCATCCAATAGGATTGAAGCGGTTTATTTCATTGCAGAATCGCATTATAAAGCAGGAAGAAAAGACCTTGCTTTGGAAAACTTCTACAATATTGAAAGAGAGAGGGACTCCAATCAGCGTCTGCGGGCAATACAAAGGATAGCAGCCATAGAAATGGAGAATAAAAACTATGGAAAGGCCTTGCCATTTCTTAGGGAAGCCTCCAAAAATGCCAGAAATCAGATTGAAGAATATGAAGCCAAAAGAGGTTTGATGATCGCGCATTTTGAAACAGAAACCTTCGACTCTGCTGCACATTATTCAGATAGGGTGATTGCATTGGGTAATGTAACTGTAGATGCTGTGCCGGCTGCCATGTTGATCAAAGGAAAATCCAGACTGAAAACAGGTAATACCGATCAGGCTGAAAAGGTTTTTAAGGACTTGATTGATGAATACAAAACTGTCCATGGGGCTGAGGCATTGTTCTTATTGGCAGAAATTCAAAACAAGGCAGGACAATTTGAAAAGTCCAATGAAACCATATTTGATCAGTCTGGACCATATTCCGGATATGGATATTGGTACGGAAAAACTTTTGTGTTACTGGCAGAAAACTATATCCAATTAGATGAGGATTTCCAAGCCAAAGCTACTTTGGAATCCATAATAGCTAACTCTAATAATGAAGAGATAGTCAAATTGGCTAAAGAGAAACTGAATAAGATCAATTAATCATTCCATAATGAATATTGTCAAAAAGCATATGAATATCAGAATATTGGCAGGATTGATCTTAATGTCTGCATCAATACCCGTGTTTTCCCAACAAGCAGGTGAAGTGACAGATCAGGAATTTGTAATCAGAAAAGACAGGGTACTCACCTTACCACAACAGCCCAGAAAGTTTGAAAGAACTCCTGTATTGCCTGTTCCTAAAAGTGATGGGAGTTTCAATTACTTTGTCAATCCTTACTTCCTTTCATTGGCTCCAGAAGTTATAGAGCCTGAGGCTGCCCAAAAGCAATGGCCAAGAAAAAGAGAAGATTTATACCCTGGTTTTGCCCGATTTGGATTTGGTAATTACAGTTCTCCTTTGATAGAAGGCAGGTACAACAATTGGGAGGAGGGTGATTATAATTATGGCGTTAAAATAAAGCATGAAGGTTTTTATACAGGCCCTGTTGATGGAAGGAATTCAGGAGAAAATTTTACTGATGTTGGGTTAAATGGAAGCCTTTTCAGGGATTTTTTCCAAGTATATGGTGGAGTAGATTATTACAGGCACAAGTTCAATTTCTATGGATATGATACTGAAAACCCTGTTTTGGAAAATTTTGTACCTAACCAAAACATCCTGAATACTTTTAAGATTACTGCTGGGATTCAGGATTTGGATAAGGTGGAAGGTTTTAATTACGATGTTAACTTGGGTATGCGTGCCTTCAATGATAATTTCGAAGCAGCAGAAACAGAATTGGCACTTAGGATCAAATCGGGCTATTGGTTTGACAATACAATCAAGTCCGGAATTGATTTGGACATGTCACTTACACAGCCCAAGGATGTGTTTTACTCTAATATCAACCGTAACTATTTAAAAGTAAATCCATATGTAGGCTATCAAAATGAAGCTTTAAAGGTTAGGGCTGGAGCCAATATTGTATTCGAAAATGATGTTACTCAAAATAAAGAATCTGATTTCGTGGTATTTCCACAATTAGTTGGTGAGTATATGATACAGGATGAATTTGGTATTTATGCAGGATTTGAAGGTGATGTCATAAGGCAAACCTATATGGATTTTGTCATGGAAAATCCATTTTTAGGACCAAGTATGAATCTACTGAATACCATTCAGAATTTCGAAATCAAAGGTGGGGTAAAGGGAGTTTTGAACAATGAGCTTACCTACGAAGCTGGGGTTGGCTATGGAAGATTTAGAAACATGCACTTCTTTGCCAACTCTGAATTGGATAGTACCAGATTCAATATTTTCTATGATGATGATACTAGAGTCTTGAATTATAATGCCAAAGTCAGTTGGAATTATGAAGGATGGTACAGATTAATAGGAAAAGCGAATTACTATTTCTACAACACTTCTACTCTCGAAGCTGCCTTTCAAAGACCCGAATGGGAATTAAGTCTAAATAATAATTTTATGCTGGATGATAAGTGGTTGTTGCAATTCAATGCCAATGTCATGGGAGGAATAGTAGGAGGTGTTTTTGACTCGAACATACCACAAAACGAATTAGAATCTTCCTCATTTAGGAGCGAAACTCTACCGGTAATCATAGACCTGCAATTGAAAGCAGACTATCAGATCAATGATCAATTTTCGGTTTTTGCCATCGGGAACAATTTATTGAATCGAACCAATCAGCGATTTCTGAACTATCCTGTAAGGGGAATTCAGGGAATTGCAGGATTGACTTATAAGTTTGGGTATTGATCAATAGGTATCCTCTAGGCTGAAAGCAAAAAGTAAAGAGGATTTATACCCAAGGTAAGATTTAAGCATAATGGTGAAATTATAATTTGAGTATTTAATCAGGAAACCGAAGAATGCAAGCGCAATATGGTTTGCCAATTGCTCCAATTCTTTTAGCTTCGTAGGTTAATTTAAATCCCAGAACTATGTCATCCAAAGAACCCGATAAAAATATACCTGTTGATGATAAAGATTATGGTTTCCCTTTTGTAGAGGTAACTCCCTTATCTTCAGCTACTCCTAAAAAGGAAGAGAAACTGGATAAAATAACTGATCCTAAGCCAGTTAAAGATAATGTGGAGGTGGTAAAAGCATCGGTCGGAAAAGGCTTGATAAATCCAAGTACGGGTAGCCCGAAAAGGCCAAGGAAACAATCTCCTGTTTTATTATCTCTGGTGTTGTTGATTCTTGTGATTTTGGGAGTGATGGCATATTTCTTGTACTACATGCCAGCAACTGAAAAAACAGATTCTCAGGAAAGATTCGCTCAAGAAAACTCATTTCCAACGGTAGTAGAACCTTCGACCCCGGAAGCCGTGGAAGAACCCACAGAAGTGATCGATGAGGAAACTATGACAGAAGAACCTGATGAAGCAGTGGAAGAAGAAAGCATCCCAAGATCTACACCTGCTTCGAGTAGCAGTATTTCCCCCGGCAATTTAGAGATAGTATCCTCTCCAGGAGATAGAGCTGTTTATTTCATCATAGTGGGAAGTATGCCAAATGAAAGATTGGCAAGGGAAGAGGCAGATAAGCTGCTTCAAAAAGGAAAAAATCTTTATTTGTTAATGCCACATGGCGAAACCAAAAATTATAGGCTTTCTATAGGGAGTTATACTACCTTCAGTTCGGCCTCTCAAGCATTGGAAGAAGCCAAAACTGAATTCGATGAATCAACTTGGATTTTGAAATACTAATATGACAATTACGCAAATCAGCACTGATGGCCAGATGATGGCCGATTCCCTTTCCGTTATGGAAAAAGCTCCCGAAAGTATAGGTCTTTTGGACCTTATGATCAAAGGGGGATATATGATGATTCCTTTATACATTTTGTTTGTCTTGGCCATTTTTATTTTTGTTGAAAAAATAATCACCCTTAGAAAAGCATCTAAATCACCAAAACACCTTATGGATCAGGTCAAAATTTTGGTTCAGACGGGAAAAATAGAGCAAGCAAAAATGCTTTGCCAGCAGGAAAGTACCCCTGTAGTCAATATGATAGCGAAAGGGCTCGAAAGAATAGGAAGTCCTTTGAAAAATATAGAAGTGTCCATTGAGAATGTAGGAAAGATAGAAATCTACAAGCTTGAGAAAAATCTTGGCCTACTTGCAACCGTAGCTGGTGCTGCACCAATGATCGGGTTTCTAGGGACAGTTGCAGGGATGATTCGGGCATTTATAGGAGTAGCGCAGGAAGAAGGTATGGTAAGCCCTAAGTTACTTTCTACCGGTATCTATGAAGCCATGATCACAACTGCCACAGGATTGGTGGTAGGTATTATTGCTTACTTAGGTTACAATTACCTGGTAACTCAGGTATCAAAACTTGTGCATAGTATGGAGTATTCCTCTATAGAATTCATCGATTTATTGCAAGACAAATAATATGGGACTGCAATCCAAACATAAAGTAGATTCTGCATTCAGTATGTCTTCTATGACTGACATTATTTTCTTGTTGCTCATCTTTTTCATGCTGACTTCCTCATTCATCACCCCTTCGGGATTACCTGTAAACTTACCTTCAAGTGAGTCTTCCGATATCGTTATGCAGGAAATTACCGTTACAGTTACTAAGGACCTTAAGTTTTCAGTTAACGATAAGGTTGTTTCAAGAGAACAGGTAAAGACAGAACTTTCCAATTTACTCAAAGATAAAAAAGGTCAAGTAGTCCTTCATATTGATAAAGAAGTACCTGTTGAACATCTTGTCGAAATTGGCGGAATTGCCGCAGGACTGGAAGCTAATGTTACTATTGCGACCAAACCATACAAGTAATGCAAATTTGGGAAACAGATAGCCAAGAAGCAGAAAACAAAAAGAAAGCTGCCGTCATCACATTGATAGTCAATGTCTTGGTGTTTTTGGCTATTTTCTTCATTGTAGTGTGGAAAGAACAAATTCCACCCTTACCAAAATATGGTATGGAGTTAAATCTTGGTTTTTCTGATTTTGGAAGTGGTGACGTTCAAACTACTGCTCCTCCTTCAGAAACCCAAACTCAGAATACACAAGCGCCAGCCCCAGGTGAACAAGCTCCAAAGCCTACCGAAGCAACAGTTCCCATTACACAACCAAAAACGGAAGCAGCCAAGCCTCAGACAACACCGGCTAAACCTTCCGTGGAAGCACTTTCCAAAACGCCTAGTCCAGTCAAAGGCAGTGAACAGCCCAAGCCTGCTCCCAAAGAGCCAAGTCCTGTGAAAAAAGAAAGTACACCGGTTACAAAGCCGGCTACTTCCGAGGCGGAAAAAACTACAACTAAGGCAGAAGAGAAACCAAAAATAGATCAGAGAGCAATTTTTGGTGGAGGAGGTACATCCGGTACTGGAAATCAGCCTGCTCAAGGTTCAGCCCAAGGCTCCTCCAATCAAAAAGGGGATGAAGGTAAGCCCCAAGGTACAGTAGATGGCCGTGCAATTATGGGTTCTGGCTCAGGTGAAGGGAACCCAGGACCTGCATCAGGTTATAACTTGGAATTAGCGGGTTGGGATTTTGCGAATAAACCCAACATCAATGACAATGTTTCTACAAGAAGCGGAAGGATAGTTTTTAGAATTACAGTAGATGATAGCGGTAAAATTGTGCAGGCAGTTCCTTTGGAGTATAACGTATCCAATGAGGTTTTGGCTTATTACCGTACCGTTGTGAATCAGATCAATTTCAAAAGACAGGGAGGTGCTGCTACAGCAGACTATTCTCAAGGTAAAATCACTTTTATCATAAAGGTTGACTAGAATGACGTACAAGGAAACGTTGGACTACCTGTTCAATGCCCTGCCGATGTTTCAAAGAGTCGGTGCATCCGCTTTTAAAAAAGACCTCAGCAATACCATAAAGCTTTGTTCCCATTTGGGAAATCCTCAAGACAAATTCCAGTCTGTACATGTTGCAGGAACAAATGGTAAGGGGAGTACTTCCCATGCCATATGTGCAGTATTAATGAAAGCAGGGTACAAGGTTGGTTTATATACCTCACCGCACCTGAAATCCTTCACCGAGCGCATCAAAGTTAATGGGCAAGAAATTCCAGAAGCCGAAGTTGTTCATTTCGTAGCCCAAAATCAGGAGTTTATTGAAGAGCTACACCCCAGTTTTTTTGAAATGACAGTAGGAATGGCATTCTGGTACTTCGCCAAGACCCGTGTGGATATTGCTGTTGTGGAGGTCGGTATGGGTGGAAGACTTGACAGTACTAATATCATTCAGCCCAAAGTCAGTGTGATTACGAATATCAGCATGGATCACATGCAATACCTTGGGAATACTTTAAAGGAAATAGCTGGAGAGAAAGCAGGAATTATAAAACAGAATACTCCTGTAGTGATTAGTCAAAAACAAGAGGAGATAGAAGATGTTTTCCTAGAAATTGCCCATAGTAAAAACGCTGCTATATTTTTTGCTGATCAAGAATTTGAAGTGAATAGCTCTACGATTTCCGATAATTCATTAAGGAGCTATACCATTAGAAAAGGAGCATTTTCCTATTCTTTATATTTAGATCTTTTGGGAGTATATCAAATAAAAAACCTCCCTGGTATTTTGAAAAGCATAGATGTATTGAGAAGCTTGGGTTACAATATCAATGATACCCATATTAAAAGTGGGCTCATGCAAATTGTAAATCTCACTGGACTTAAAGGCCGATGGCAGGTCCTTTCTCGGTCACCATTAATGGTTTGTGATACAGGGCATAATGAAGATGGGATGAAAATGTTGGTGGAACAGATCAGGAATACACCACATGACAAACTGTTCTTTATTCTTGGTATGGTGAATGATAAAGACCTAAGCAAGGTCTTAGCGCTTTTGCCGCAACATGCTTATTATTTTTTCTGTCAAGCCAATATACCCCGTGCTTTGGGTGTTGACTTACTTTCAGAAATGGCTGTTGCAGCGGGTTTGGAGGGAGAGGTTGAAAAGGACGTGAATAAAGCCATAGAAAAAGCGATGAAAAAAGCAGGGCCAAAGGATATGATTTTCATCGGAGGGAGTACCTTTGTGGTCGCTGAAATCAAGGAATTATAACATGGGCAGAAAAAAGCTGCAAAGATTCAAGGAAAACGAGGAAAACAGAAATGTTGTCCAAGAAGGAAAAGAGATTTTTGAAAATGTCAAAGGCAATTGGCAGACCCTTCAATTTAAAAATGATAATCCCATCACAGTTGAATTGGCCTGTGGTAGAGGAGAGTTTACAGTAGGTTTGGCAGGGCAATTTCCAGACAGGAATTTCATAGGAGTTGATATCAAGGGCTCAAGGATCTGGAAAGGAAGCACTATTGCCATTGAAGAAGGTTTGGAGAATGTAGCTTTCCTTAGGACCCAAATACAGATGCTGGAAAAGTTTTTTGCAGAAGGTGAAATCTCTGAGTTATGGATCACATTTCCCGATCCTTTTCCCAGAGATGGAGATGAAAAAAGAAGACTTACCTCTCCTAGGTTTTTGGAATTGTACAAGCCCATGATTCAAAAAGATGGTATGGTTCACTTCAAAACGGACAATACAGGGCTTTTTGATTATACTTTAGAATTATTGCAAAGTAGGGAAGATATAGAACTGAATTTCCATACGCATGATTTTTATGCTTCTGAACTGAAAGACGAGCATCATGGGATTAAGACCAGATACGAAAAGATTTTTAGTGAGAAGGGAGAAAAAATCAAGTACCTGAAGTTTAGGTTTAGGTAAAAACTACTACGAAGAGCTTTATTAATTGCCACAAAGGCTCTAAGCCACGAAGGAAACACCAAGGACTTTATGAGTCTTGCATCTTTCTGACTTAGCAGCAAAAAACCACCTGCAAAAATGATGGCTATTTATTCGGACAAGCTTTAATAATCCTGCCCATCTATTCGTGTCTCCACGAATGGCTTATCCTTGTAGATTTTTTTCATCTTTGGTAAAAATATATTTAACCACGATCCCGATAATTATCGAGACGTTAAAACACAGATAATTTAGAAGTTCTGCGGGAGGTAAATTTATATCTCTTGCGGGTTCCTCTTAAATTTCGGTTAGTGGCGACACTAACCGAGGCGAAGCCCAAATACCTGAAGCATTTCTAAACTTTACCTTTGTGCATCCTATGTGTCTTAGAGCCTTTTGACAATTCCCTTGCCGCCGTTCGTGTCTCCACGAATGGCTTGATCTCAGCACAAGCAGAATTGTAGTTACCAATATTTATTTTTTTACTCATCAAAACCCGGTCTGATAAATGACTGAAAATTTGGGAATTTGGATTCAAGTTCTTTTTTAGCTTTTTGCAGCAAAGCCAAAATATCCAGGATTTCCTCCATTTCATTTCCAGAAATGGCAAACAATTTTTCCCAGGCACCGATGCTTTTTTCAATTGTTAAATTGGCAACTTTAGCAGTGCCATTGTAATGTTTTTCTTCCTCTGGATAATCATCCCAACTGTCTGAATGAAAACTTTGCATGGCACTTTTGGATTTGACGTGGACCATAAACATATACCATTGTATCACATCACAGGCTTCCTCTATTTCACTCAATTTGGCAGAGGAAGTATCTTCATCCAAAATCCCCATTTCTGTCTGTTGAATGAGCCCTTCAGTGAGCTCGGAATGTAGAGAACTGCTGATCAATTGATGGGCTTTTTTGGTATAATCCCCAGTTAATTTTACCAATTCTGATTTAGAAATAAGCTCGTCCTGTTCTTTCCATGAAGCAAAGTTTGCCTCTATCTTTTCCTCTTCTTCTTCGGGTTCAAAACCGATTTCTTCGGCCAAGTTCCCCAAGGCTTCCATACTTTCTGCCAAGGATTCTTTTATCATCTCCATAAAAGCCTCAGGTGAATCAGGATCCTCATATTCTTCTCTCTTTTCTTGGTCTTTGGCATAAAGCGTGCACCGATCAGTAAAGTCACACCTTTCACACCACCTATCGCACCAATTGTAAATGCCGATAATGGGTTCTTTGGGCTTTTGAGATTCCATTGGAAAAAAAATTGAAAGTTAAAATTCCGTTTGTCAAAGTAAGATAAGAAGTATTTAAATTTTTTTTAATATTTAAGTTGACTTTAACCAATCATCAGAGACAATGAAAGTTTTATTTACATTGATTTTTACAGTAATATCCACTGTTTTAAGCTTTGCGCAATTTCCTGAGGAGCGGTATGAAAAAGCTTCATATTACCTTATCAATAATTTGGAAAAGGAAATTTACCATTTAGAGGTAAAGCCAAATTGGATCAAAGGTAGTTCTGATTTCTGGCATATAAGTCAAACTGAAAATGGGAAGCGTTTTTTCCTTACCGATACGAAAGGTCGGAAAACACTTGAATTTTTTGATCATCAAAAGCTGGCTGCATTGCTGAGTACTCAATCTGGAGAAGAGGTTTCTCCATCAAATCTACCCTTTGAAAAGCTTCAGGTGAAGGAAAAGAATGTGATCGAATTTGAATGGAGGAACAGGGATTGGACGTATCGTATCAATGAAGGGAAATTAGATTTCAGTCCCAAGGACCATAAAAAACCCGTAACAGGAATTTCACCTGATGGTCAATGGCGAGCTTTTTCGAAAGAATATAACCTATTTGTGGAAAACCTGAACACAGGTGAAACTATACAGCTGAGTCATGCAGGAAAAAAAGGGTTGGAATACGCTTCCTCATACGGTTGGAGTGATTTGATCAAAGGTGAAGATGGTGTCAGACCTGAGCATTTCAATGTGTCTTGGTCCCCTGACTCCAAAAAAATATTGACCAATGTGATAGACCTGAGGGTTGCCGAAAAAATGTATCTGCTTGACTTCAGTCAGGAAGATAAGTTCAGGCCAGATCTCTATAGTTATTACAGGGCTTCTCCGGGAGATACCACTACTGTTCAGGTCATTCCAGTACTTTTTGATGTTGAAAATCAAAAGGAATTGCTTCTAACATCACTGAAAAGGCCACATTTTATGTCTACCAATCTTAGGTGGCAAAAGGGTAGTAAAGCCCTTCGGGGTTTGTATTTCGAAAGGGGATTTAAAAAGGTACATATTTTAGAAGTTGGTTTGGATGGGAGTTTTCGAGACTTATTCAGCGATGCTGAAGATACTTTTGTCAATAGGGACTTGCTTTTCCATCAGTTTCAGAATGGAAATTTTATCATTTCATCCGAAAAATCAGGTTGGAACCACCTTTACTACTATGATGACAATGGAAGATTGATCATGCAATTGACCAATGGTGATTTTGTAGTTAACAAGATTGCCGGCGTTCAAGAAGAACAGCAATTGCTGTTTTTTGAGGCTTCCGGAAAAGAAGCAAACAGGAATCCCTATTTCAATCACCTTTATAAAATCAAGTTGGATGGGACAGGTTTGACTTTATTGACGCCGGAAAATGCCTACCATGAAGTCTCCCTGTCACCGGATTACAGCACCTTTGTAGACAACTATTCGAGACCTGATTTACCTGGCCATTCTGTACTGAGGTCAGCAAAAGATGGCAAGATTCTACATGAAATTTCAAAAGCGGACATTTCTAACCTGAATAAAAGGAATTATAAATTTCCTGATGCCTTTTCTGCTACTGCCAAAGACGGAAAGACAGAAATTCATGGTTTGTATTTTGTCCCTTCGGATTTTGATGTTAATCGCAAATACCCTGTGATCGATTACACATACACGGGTCCACATACTGCAAGTACGCCCAAGACCTTCAAGTCTGCAATTTTAAACCACCCTCAGCAAATGGCCGAATTGGGTTTTATTGTTGTAATGGTAGATGGATTGGGTACTGCTGGCAGGGGAAAGGCTTTTCAAAATCATTCCTATAGAAACTTGGGAGATGGGACTACTGATCATGTCTTGGCGATCAAGCAACTTGCAGAAAAAGTCAATTTTATTGATATCGATAAAATTGGTATTTATGGACATTCTGCGGGAGGGTATGATGCGGCAAGAGCAATGTTACTGCATCCGGAATTTTACAAGGTTGGAGTAAGTTCAGCAGGTGACCACGACCATAGGATGGAAAAAGCCTGGTGGCCGGAAATGTTTATGGGATATCCTGTGGAGGATTATTATCATGAACAATCCAATATAACCAATGCAGACAAACTTCAGGGAAGATTGCTGATTGCACATGGGGCTATGGATGAAAATGTCAACCCTTCAGCCTCTTACAAATTTGCCGAAGCGCTGATTGATGCCGGGAAGGATTTTGATTTTTTTATATGGCCAAGTAGAAATCACAGTTTTGGAAGGGCAACGGGAGATTATTTTACTAAAAAAAGATGGGATTATTTTATTGAGCACTTGATGGGTGAGGAGCCAATCAGAAATTGGCATCCGGAAGGACTCAAATAGCTATTTCCATCACCAGATCATCCATCACAAAACCATTACCAATGTCAATTACCTCTCTAAAGTCCTCGTATAAACCGATTTTCAGATAAAACTGTATGGCTTTGTGGTTGTGTCTATTTACATTGAGGTATACATGGCTTTGTTTGTTTTGTCTGGCTATTGACTTGACTTCTTCGATCAGCTGCTTTCCATACCCTTTCCCTTGCGTTTCTTGTAGCAGGTAGATTTTATGGATTTTGGTCTTATTCCCTTTGGCATCAAGCTGGTATGAACAAAAGCCAACAGGAATGCCATTTTCCTCAGCTAACAAAAATACATGTCCTTTTTCACTCACTTGTTCGGTGAGTGATTCCATACTGTACATCCAGTCCATCATAAAATCTATTTGGGTAGGAGTTAGGACATCAGCAAACGTTTTTGGCCAAACATCCAGTGCCAAGGCTCTCACCAAATGAAGTTCCTTTTTATCTATAGTTCTTATCTGCATGGTTTAAATTGATTTCCTCTAAATTAAAGCAAGATTCACGATTTTGATGGGCTAATTGAATTGGGAATTGACAGGTATTTACATAGCTTAGACTATCTAAGGAAAAAGCAATATAACCTTCAATGAGAATAAAAGAAAAAATAAGAAAAAGACTATTGGACTCGGAATTGGATTTTCAGGCTAGCAGGAGTTCAGGTCCTGGAGGCCAAAATGTCAACAAGGTAAATTCAAAAATTACCCTCAGGTTTTCAGTAAGCAATTCCCGGATTTTGTCCGAAGAAGAGAAGGAGATAATCCTAAACAAACTGTCCAATAAAATTACCAACGAAGGAGATATCATTATTCAGGTTGAAGAAAAGCGGTCCCAATACCAGAATAAAGAAATAGCTATTCAAAAATTCTATGATTTGCTTAATAGAGCATTTAGACAGAAAAAAGTAAGAAAGGCCACCCGACCGGGTAAGGCAGCTATTGAAAAGCGACTCAAATCAAAAAAAATACGATCTGAAAAGAAAAAGAACCGTAGAGGAGAATGGTGATGTCTTAATTTAAAATAATTTTAACCTTGTCAATGAAAACTTGATCCAACTTCAATGACTTATCGGCCTATTATCCCATTTTTATTTTTTTTGTTTCCCCTGTCAATCCATGTGGCTGCATTTCAAGACAATGCCAAATATGATTCTTTGATGAATGTGGTCAGCAGACTGAAATATGACCATACTGATTCTGCTTTGCACTATATTGAGCATTTGGAGGAAATGTTTTCAGGAGACCGAGAAACCTCAAAACTTGCGGATGTTTTATATCAAAAGGGATCTATTTTTTATATAGCAGGGGATTATGTAATGGCACAGGCCAGTTTTGATGATTCTTATGTAATAGCTGAAAAATACAATGACCAATCGGCCTTGGCGCGAGTATTAAATGGAAGAGGATTGATTTTTTTAGGTCAGCAAAAATATTTTGAAGCTTTAGATCTATGGAAGCAAGCCTTACAGGTATTTCAGGATAAAAATGATCTTGGTATGCAGGCCAATCTTCGCTTTAATATTGGTTTGGGATATTCGCAGGTAAATCAATTTGATGAAGCGATTCTTAACCTCAATATTGCTCGTGAGATTCTTCAAAAAGTAGAAAACCCGACACTTTTAGATATGGTTATAAACCGATTAGGAAAGGTTTATTTTGATTTAGGAGATTATGAAAAAGCTGATATTCATTATAATGAATTGAAGGGCCGGGAAGCTTCATTAAGTATATGGGAAAAGACCTTCCTTTATGCAGGCCTTGCTGAACTCGAGTTTGAAAGGGAGAATTTTTCACTTGCAACATCATACTCTGAGAAATCAGCTGAGTTTGCAACCTCTATGAAAGCACTCTGGGATCTAGAACGTGCTCTTGGAATTTGGTCAAATTCTTTGGAGGCATCAGGAGATTTTACCAATGCCTTGAAAGTTGCAAGGAGAAATAAAATTATCAGGGACAGTTTGTATAATATAGAAAAGGAACAAGAAATCAACTTTTTGCAGTTGCAAGTAGCCCAATCTAAAAATGAACAACTCGAGCAGGAAAAGGAACTGATAAGTCAAAAGTCAAAGCTTAGCAGTTGGCTAAATTGGTTATTGTTGGTTTTCGTTTTATTTCTTGTCGGAATAAGTCTCATTTACAGGAGAAACCTTAAGATGAGAGAAAGCTTCAATACCAGACTTGAAAAGCTAAATAATGAATTAAAAGAAAGCAGAGATACCATTGCCAGCCAAAATGAAAGTCTAAACCAAATCAATGAGGCAAAAAACAAGTTATTCTCAATCATTTCACATGACCTTCGCTCACCGATAGGGAATTTAAAGAGTTTTATTCAATTGGATAAAAAAGGTGTTTTTGCAAAAGAAGAGAAATTTCAGGTATTGGAATTATTGGAAGGTCAATTAGAAAAGACAGACATCCTGTTGGAGAACCTACTTCAATGGGCCAGAACCCAATTAGAAGGTTTTGATCCTAAGCCAGAAATATTTGAAGTCAAACCTGAAGTTTTAGAAGTATTACATCAGTTTGAATATCAGATGAAATTTAAAAATATTGAAGTTAGCCTTGATGAAAATGATAATCTGAAGCACATGGTTTTTATGGACAAGAGCAGCCTAAGGATAATTCTTCAAAATATTATTGGCAATGCGATCAAATTCAGCCCCGAATTTGGTCTTATATCCATTTATTTTAAAAATAATAAAGACCATCTGATGATCCATGTAAAGGATTCTGGTGAGGGCTTAGAACCTGAGCAAAGGGCCAAAATTGAAAATGACTTTACCATGATCAAATCAAAAAAAGGCACTATGGAAGAAAAAGGTACAGGTTTAGGTCTTTTGTTGGTAAAGCAGCTTTTGGTTTATAATGGAGGCTTTTTGAGAGTTAAAAGTGAATTGGGCAAAGGAACCGAAATGATCATTCATTTAAAAAATAAGGAAACAGAAATTTTTAGCGAATAAGAATTTTGGTAAGAATACTATCATCAGTACAGCAATGAATATTACCAGCCTTGTAAAGGGGTTTGGATAACTTGTGTTTTAAGAATATTTTACCTTGAATTATAAACTGTCAACCTAAACAAAAAAGGAGGAAATTTGAAAAGAAGAGACTTTATACATTTGTCAGGCCTTGGAATGGGCGCAATGATGACCTCGGGATTTCTGCTCTCAGGCAATCCTGTGTCAGCAGAACAACTACTCCATGGAGGTCTCGAAAATGCTGAGAAAAAGGTTTTGGCAGACATTGCTTTGAATACAGCCAAATCTAATGGAGCCACTTACACAGATGTAAGGATAGGAAGATACCTCAATCAATTCTTATTTACACGAGAAAAGAATGTTCAGAATATCGCCAACACAGAAAGTTTTGGAGTGGGGATTAGAGTGATTGCAGAAGGTACATGGGGCTTTTCAGCTACTAATGATGTTAGCCCTGATGGAATTAAAAAGTGTGCTGAAACCGCAGTTGCGATTGCCAAAGCAAACTCCATTATGCAAAAAGAACCTGTCATCTTAGCTCCGGTACAAGGTGCAGGAGAGGTAAGTTGGGAGACCCCTATTACCAAGAATCCATTTGAAATTCCAGTCGCCGACAAAATAGATCTTTTATTGAGTGTCAATGCTGCTGCTATGGACAATGGAGCAACTTTTGTCAACTCCAACCTATTTATGGTGAATGAACAAAAGTACTTTGCTTCATCTGATGGGTCCTATATCGATCAGAATATTCACAGGATCTGGCCTACATTTAATGTAACCGCTGTCAATCAATCTGAGGGGAAATTTAGAAGTAGACAGGCATTGAGTGCGCCTATGGGCATGGGTTATGAATACCTTGATGGGATTGCTTCAGAAAAAATTGATGGTCCGGCAGGATTGATTAGCTACAGGAATTCCTACGATATGGTAGAAGATGCAGTAGCTGCAGCCAAACATGCCAAAGAAAAACTTTCAGCGAAATCTGTCACTCCCGGGAAGTATGATCTTGTTTTGGATCCCGACCACTTAGGCTTGACCATCCATGAGTCAGTAGGACATCCGCTGGAATTGGATAGGGTTTTAGGTTATGAAGCGAATTATGCCGGGACAAGTTTTGCAACTTTAGATAAATGGCGTGCAGGTGACTTCAAATATGGCAGTGACCTGGTGAATATAGTAGCAGACAAAACTCAGCCTAATTCTCTTGGCTTGACACAATATGATGATGAAGGTGTAAAATGTAAGGAGTGGGATTTGATCAAAGATGGTGTTTTGGTGAATTATCAGGCCATTAGAGATCAGGCGTCTATCATAGATGAGCCGGAGTCCCATGGATGTTGCTATGCGGACAGCTGGGATTCAGTACAATTCCAGAGAATGCCGAATGTTTCCTTAAGACCTGGAAAAGAGAAGCTCAGTGTAAATGAGATGATCAAAGGAGTGGATAAAGGTATTTACATAGTAGGTAGAGGATCTTATTCTATTGATCAGCAGCGGTATAATTTCCAGTTTGGTGGCCAGCTGTTTTATGAAATTCAAGATGGGGAAATAGTAGGCATGTTGGAAGACGTGGCTTATCAGTCCAACACCCAGGAGTTTTGGAATTCTTGTGCTCAGATTTGTGACAAGGATGATTACAAGTTGTTCGGGACCTTTTTTGATGGTAAGGGACAACCTTCGCAAGTCTCAGCTGTATCTCATGGCAGCTCGACTACGAGGTTTAATGGAGTCAATGTAATCAATACCGGAAGGCAGATTTAAGCACCTAAAATCAAAGAATATGGCAATTTTATCAAAAGAAGAAGCAAAACAGATTATAGATAAAGTCCTTTCATACGCAAGCGCTGATGAAACCCAAGTCAGTGTAAGTGGGGGCAGGACAGGGAATATTAGGTATGCAAGAAATACAGTCAACACCAGTGGGGAATCTAATGCCATTACCGTTTCAGTAACATCGGTATATGGGAAAAAATCAGGTGTAGCTACTGGAAATGAACTGGATGATGAAGCACTGAAGAGGATTGTAAAGAAAGCTGAGGAAATAGCAGAACTTGCTCCTGAAAACCCAGAGTATATGCCCATGCTTGGCCCTCAGGATTATCCGGAAACCAAGAATTTCTCACAAAAAACAGCTGATATTGATCCGACCTACAGGGCTAAAGCGGCAATGGACAGTATTGAAGTTTCCAATACCGGAAACTTGACAGCAGCGGGATATTTGGAGGATTTTGCTGGTTTTACCGCAATGGGTAACAGCAGGGGTATGTTTGGATACAACAAAAATTCTTCAGTCGATTTTTCTGTTACAGTAAGGACCAGTGATGGAACAGGCTCTGGATATGCTATTCGGGACTTCAATGACGCTGGCCTGCTCAATGCCAAAAATGTCACTGAAATATCAGCTCAAAAAGCACAAGCTTCCACTAATGCACAGGCCATTGAGCCGGGTAAATATACGGTAATTCTTGAGCCGACAGCAGCCAATGACTTGTTGAGATTGCTTGCCTTCAATATGGATGCAAGAAGTGCCGATGAAGGTAGAAGTTTTTTGAGTAAAAGAGGAGGAGGTACCAGGTTGGGTGAAAAGTTATTTGATGAAAGAGTGAATATATTCTCTGATCCCATGCATCCTGAACTTCCGGGAAGACCATGGAATAATGAAGGGTTGCCAAGTGAAAAAATCACTTGGGTAGAAAACGGAGCTGTGAAAAACATGTTTTATTCCAGATACTGGGCTGATAAGCAAGGTGTAGAACCTGTAGGTAGACCTACAGGAATTATATTTGAAGGAGGGAATGAGTCTCTAGCCGATATGATCCGAAATACCCAAAGAGGTGTCTTGGTTACCCGGTTTTGGTATATCCGAGCGGTAGATCCGCAAACACTGTTATATACAGGTTTGACCCGGGATGGTACTTTCTACATTGAAGATGGGCAGATCAAATTCCCAGTGAAAAATTTCAGGTTTAATGAAAGCCCTGTTATCATGCTCAATAATATTGAAGCGATGGGTAAACCTCAACGTGCAGGAGGAAATCTTATTCCACCCATGAAGATAAGGGACTTTACATTTACAAGTCTTTCTGACGCCGTTTAAACTTAATCTCTTGAAAATCAAATCCCCGGAATCTTAGGGTTTCGGGGATTGTTTATGCTTATATGCAGCCTTTTTTCTTCACAAGACTCAAGTACAATTCAGGAAATTGGGATACCGATCAACGTATGCCATCCAATATCCTCAATTCATTGGTAGAGTACACGACCATACCTATAGATGAAAAGGAGAAGATTGTGGAGGTGGGCAGTAAAGAAATCTTTAAGTCTCCATTCTGCTATATCAGTGGGCATAGGCTGGTCTCATTTTCGGAAAATGAAAGAAAAAACCTGAAAACCTATATTCAAAATGGGGGTTTTCTTTTTGCTGATGATTGTAACCATGACATTGATGGCTTATTTGCCACATCATTTGAAGAAGAGATGTCCAAAATATTTGGAGAAAATGCCCTTCAAAAGATTCCCAATGACCATGAAATCTATAACTGTTTCTTCAAATTTGAAGATGGCCCGCCGACCACTTCCTTCGAGCTCAATGGCTGGGGAGACGACCTTGTCCATGATTACCTAAAGGCAATAATTATCAATGGAAGGATCGGTGTGCTTTACAGCAATAAAGATTATGGATGTGAATGGGATTATGATTTTAGAAATAAGCGTTTTCTAAGAGAGGATAATACCAAGTTTGGAGTCAATATCATTATTTATGCATTAACTTAAATAGTTTTGGAAAATATAAATACAGAAGCTTACGAGGCCTTGTTGGATAGGCTGCCTTCTTTGAAAAAGGAAATTGCCAAAGTGATAGTGGGACAACAGGAGGCTGTGGAGGAAGTCTTGATTACCTTGCTTGCAGGTGGTCATTGCTTGTTGGAAGGCGTTCCAGGCTTAGCAAAGACCCTTTTGGTCAAGACATTATCCGAAGCAATGGATCTTCAGTTCAAGAGGATTCAGTTTACTCCCGATCTGATGCCGGGAGATATTTTAGGAACGGAGGTACTGGAAGAAGACCACAGTACAGGCAAGCGCTTTTTTCAATTTAATAAGGGGCCAATTTTTTCCAATTTGGTTTTGGCAGATGAAATCAATAGAACTCCACCCAAAACCCAAGCGGCTCTTTTAGAAGCCATGCAGGAGAAAAAGGTCACATATGCAGGAAAGAATTACTCCTTACCGAATCCCTTTTTGATTATTGCCACCCAAAACCCGATAGAACAATCTGGAACCTACCCACTTCCCGAAGCACAAATGGACAGGTTTTTATTGTATATCAAATTGGGTTACCCATCAGAGCAGGAAGAATTGGAAGTGCTGGAAAGAACGACCGGCTTGTATCAAGAAAGTGTCGCAGTGGTCTTTGATGCCAATGATATCCAAAAATTACAGGAACTCACCAGGCAAGTACACATTGACAAAAATCTCCTAATTAGTATCAATCAGTTGATCCGACAAAGCCGTCCTGCTGAATCTGCTATTGAAGGGGTCAAAACCTATGTAGAATGGGGAGCGGGACCCAGAGCCGGTCAGGCACTTATTTTATGTGCTAAAGCACGGGCGATTATCCACGGAAGATTTTCTGTTACTCCTGAAGATATCAGTCAACTGGTATTTCCTGTTATGAGGCATAGATTGGCCATGCATTTCAGAGCAGAAGCTGAAGGGGTAAATGCGGATAAGGTTATCGCTGAAATTCTCAAATCCACGCAAATTGGAGCATAAAGAGGAACATCTTGAAATCATCAAGCTGCAGAATCTTCGCTTGGCAGCCAAAATAATCAGTGAAAAACTGATACAGGGAAACCATTTTGGCAAAAGAGTTGGTTCGGGAGCTGAATTTGAGCAGTATAGGCATTATGAACCGGGAGATGATTTAAAACGTCTGGATTGGAAGCTTTTTGCGCGATCTGAAAAATACCTGATCAAAGAGTCTCCTGTGGACAGTTACCTCAATGTCAAGTTGATTTTGGATCTTTCCGGATCTATGAATTATGAGGAAGATGGCATTAAAAGGCTTAAATATGCTAAAATCTTATTGGCTTCCATTGCCTATTTAGCCTATATGCAGGAGGACAGGCTCTCTCTGTATTTTTTGAAAAATGGGAAAGTGGAACAAATGACTTCTGTCAATGCTAAAAGTTTCCATGCAATACTATATCATTTGGAGTCCGCAGAGGCTAAGGGGAATTGGCCTATTGAGGTAAATACATTTCCTGAATTAAAGTCAAAGGAAAAAGAATTGGTGATCATGGTGTCTGATTTTTTGCAGGAAGAGAATGAATGGACTAGCATTGTCAAGTCTATGGTCCATCCCAGGAAAAATATCCTCTTGTTTCAAATACTGGGAGCTAATGAAATAGAAATGAATTTGGAGGGAAATAGAAGATTTGTGGATCTGGAATCAGGAAATTCTATTCATGCA
This sequence comes from Mongoliibacter sp., assembly GCF_007692705.1. Taxonomy (GTDB): domain Bacteria; phylum Bacteroidota; class Bacteroidia; order Cytophagales; family Cyclobacteriaceae; genus Mongoliibacter. The sequence continues at coordinate 5,544 of NZ_REBN01000176.1, read as the reverse complement.
AATGCTTCTGATTTAGTTAAGGAGTACAACCTGAAAATGACTGACTATTTGAAAGGGCTGGACTTGGCTTTACAATTTCCGGGAGTCAATCTCCACCGGGTCAGTTTAGAAGAACCGATTGCAGAGGTGTTAGAAAAAGTACTCAAACAAAAGTTTTTAAGCTGATGGGTTTTCTCGCGCCATATATGTTTTGGGGTCTTTTGGCTATTTCCGTGCCTTTGTTGATTCACCTTTGGAATGGCAGGAAAGGTGATAAAGTATATTGGGCAGCATTTCGTTTTTTGGAAGAGAATGACAACAAACCGATAAGGCATATAAGGTTAGAACAATGGATTTTGATGATATTAAGAATGATTTTGATATCGTTGTTGGTCATATTGATGGTTCAGTTATTTTTTGATTTCCTCAGTGAAGATAGTACTGTCCAAAAAGTACATTTGGTAGAACCGGATCAGGAGTTGTTGCAGGAATTCAGGTTTGAATTGAACCAAGCCATTGAGAATGGAGATAAGGTAATTTTGCTGAATGAGGGTCTGGATCTGCTTGATTTGGAATCATTTGAATTAGAATCGGTGAAAGGAAAGATGAACCTTTATAGGGCACTGCAAGATAATCTAGGCTCGAGGATAAGTCTTTATTTGACTGGATTTAAAAGTAGTTTCGATCGTTCAGAATACTTGGTTGACAGCGTCCCACAGGTTTTTATAGCTGAGATGGCAAAGCCAAACTTTTCGAAAAAAGCTTTTGAGACCCATAGAGGTAAGTTTTTATTTATCGATAAGGACAATGAGTTGACACTTTCCCAAAACGGTAACCTTACTTTTGATGAATTGGAAAAAGGAAACCTGAGAGTAGGGGTTAAGGTACAGTATTCGGAATGGGAAAAACAAATCCTGTCTGCCCTAAAAGCAATCGAAGAGGTGTTTGAGTTAAGCTTTGAAATAAAGGAAAGTGAGGAGATTGATATGCTGTTTTCAGATAATTTGAAGGATCTAAAAGAAAATATGGTGGTATTTGACCTTTCTTATGACTGGACTAATGCCCAATATCCCAATGTTTATTTTCTAAGATCTTTTAGAGAAAAAGACTTAAAAGCAAGGCAACAACTCCCATCGGAAATCCTTGGTGCAGTTTTGGATTTTCACCATCTGAGTGGACAAGAAGTCCGGATGGATAAAGAAGAAGTTCAGCAGAAATTTGTGGTAGGAAAAGGAAATCATCTCTCTCCTCAAACACAGAAAGCCAATGCTCAGGAAATTATATGGGTTATGTTCCTGTTAGTATTGATAGCAGAGAGAATAGTTGCCAATAAATCCAATTTATAAATTTAGAATGCAGATCATAGGCATGGCGAATATATAATGAAAAAAGCAGCTCAAATCAGGAGCTTATATTAAAGGTTAACTATCCCAGCCTTTGACTTGGGGTTATAGATGGCAATTGAAATGCAATGATGAAAAGGTGAAAAAACTTGAAAGACTTATATCGAAAACAATTTTGCAGCAACAGCTGAATGCTTTGCTCAAGGCATCTTTGATTGGTCTTGGATTTTTCCTGATTTTTTCAACAATCGGAATAAGATTTTCATTGAGTACGGGTGTGGCAGTACTGTTTTTTTTAATTTCAGGTTGGTATTTTGGAGGTTTTCGACGTGATAGACAAGCTGCAAAACAGCTCCTCCATCTCAAATATCCTGACTTGGAGTTCAGCTTGGCTATTTTGGATAAAAAGGAAAAAAACTTAGCCGAAATCTTACAGTTAAAAAGGCTTGAGGTTCGGTATAAAGAATCTAGAGTTCCTGTTTTGATTGGGAAAAACATCTTTCCTGCAGCAGTTTTTTTTGTATTGAGTACAGGGATTTTTGCTATGGGAAATCTGATTGGACCACAAACTAATTCACCTTCAAGTGATGTCGAGATAAAAACTAAAGAAGCCTTAGAGAAGAAATCAGAACTGCCAATAGTACTTTCAAAAATTAAGTTAAGTATTTCTCCACCCAGCTACACAGGTTTGGGTTCCAAGACTCAGGCAGATTTGGATATCAAAGGACTGGAAGGTTCTATCATAAGGTGGGAATTGAATTTTTCATCAAATTCATTGGACAGGGTACTTTTATCAGATGCCCAGGGTATTGAGGTCCCATTTCAGCAAAAAGAAGATGCATTTACTCTTGAAGATCGCCTTGAAGGATCAGGCTTGTATACAATTCAGGGTTTTTCGGGGGATTCAATGGTCTTTGAGTCAACATTCCACAAGTTGGAAGCTGTAAGAGACAAATCTCCTATCATTGTACCTGATGAAAAAGAGTTGTACCTGTATCATTTTACAAAAGATCCAATGAAAAGAAATCTTACTGCCAGAGTAGCTGATGATTTCATGGTCAAACAGGTTCATTTAGTCGCTACTTTGGCCAGGGGTAGGGGTGAGAATGTGAAATTCAGAGAAAATAGGATTAAGTTGACTGATTCCGATTTTAAAGAGAAAATGGTTGGATATCAAATGGACTTGGAGTCCATGGATTTTCAACCAGGTGATGAATTGTATTATTATTGGCTGGCTATAGATAATAAGAGGCCTGAACCCAATATAAGTAAATCGGATACTTACTTTATTCAATATGTTGATTCGACAGGTTTATCTGATAGCCAACTGGAGTCAATGGCCATTCATGTGTTGCCGGATTATTTTAGAAGTCAGCGTCAGATTATCATTGATACTGAAAAACTGCTGAAAGAAAAAGGAAAGATCAGTGAACGAGAGTTTCAGAGCCAATCAAACGAGCTGGGTCATGAACAGAAATTGCTAAGGATGCGGTATGGACAGTACTTGGGAGAAGAGTTTGAATCAAGTGCTCCAGGAGGTAGTTTGAGCTCACCTGAGGGACGAAACATTCTGGAAAGTTTTATCCATAACCATGATCATGAGGGGGAAAACGAAGGTGCTCCTGCATTGAGTAAATTCAGGTATGCCGCATTGCAGCAATACCGAGAAAATCATGATGAGAACCAAGAAATGCTTAAGCAGCAGTTGGAAGAAATTTCTGGAAATGCACATGATCACCATGACCATGATCATGATGAAGATGATGAATTGGCCAGTCTATTAGAAGAATACTTGCACAATCATGATTCAGAGGAAATGAATACCCTGTACGAGCAATCCACCCGTAACCTGCTGAAAATGGCTCTTGAACAAATGTGGCAATCTGAATTACACCTGAGGCTGTTTGAGCCAAACCTGGCCTTACCCTTTCAGGAGAAAGCATTGGAATACCTCAAAACAGTTCAGCAGAAATCCAGGACTTATGTCAAGAAATCCGGTTTTGAACCAACTCCAATAAAAGAAGCTGAGAAGCGCCTAACAGGTGAAGACAAGGATTTGGATGCACTTTATACTAAAAAGATGAGCATTTCTCAGTCTGAATTGCCAATCTTGGCAAGTAAGGTATTAGGAATGACCACCGGGCAGGATTTATCAGAAGATGATAAAGCTGTTTTGGATAGGTTTGGCCAACTTTGGGCTTTCCGGATTGGTGAAAGTGGTTTGGAAGATTGGGATACTTTATTGTTGATTCAAAAGTTGAGACAAGGTAGTCTCAGTCTCATAGAAATGGCGTCTTTGAGAAAGCAGTTGCAAGCCGTTTTGCAAATGGAAAGAAGGAGTCGAACCAATGATTTCAGTAACACAAGGCTAGCCAAGTCTTTTTGGGAAAATTACAAATGATGCAGTTTGAACCAATTTTGGAAGGATATATTTTTTATTTAGTCGTTTCGGCTTTACTCCTCATTTGCTTTGCCCAAGTCACTTATTTTTTCTTCCAAAATACCAAGCGGAAAACTTTCAAATCTTTACTGTATTCCTTTTTCACTATTGTTTTGCTGATGTATATCGTTCAGCCATTTTGGGAGAAAGAGCTACCGGAGCAAACTGCACTTTTAATTCCAAGCAATAGCAAAAAAGAGGATTTTGGTAACATAGCCAAAGAATTGGGAGTAGATAAAATCTTATATGCAGGAGAGAAAATCGGCGCTGCGAATCGGGTAAAATTATATGGCCAAGACTACACTAAAGAGGATTTGCTTGCCATTCCCATGGTGGATTTAGATTGGACTCCCAATACCAATGCTGAAAGGTATTTTGAAGCCGTAAACTGGAAAGGCATTTTAAGATACGGGCAGCGACAACATTTAAAAGGTAAATTATTTGGCGCTGCTGGAAAACTTCAAGTTAAGCTTTCCGAAGAAGTACTGGCTAGCCAAGAATTGAATCAAGAGGGAATGGTAGATTTACATTTTCCAGCTTTGATTTTGGGTGAAAATGAATTGGGGATTTTCATTGATAATGAAAAAGTAGGGGAAATGAGATTTTATGTGGAAGAGGCGGAGGCTTTAGATGTTGAAATTAAGGTAGGCTTTCCAAATCCAGAGTCAAGGGTTCTCAGAGATTATCTTATAAAAAGAGGAGACCGGTCGAATCAAAGTATTCAAGTGAGTAAAGATTCCAGGATTGTATCAGAAGTTGAAAATGGAAGGAAGCCCATACTGTTTATAGATCCCAGTCAATTGGTTAATTTGAATGCAGCTGATATTGGGACTGTTTATTCAGGATTGTTTTTATTTAACCTTTCTAATCCTGAGCAGGATATTTTCAATCTTAACAGAAAGTTAAATACTGGTTTTGAGCTGAATAAAGTAGGGGATATTTCTTTGGAAGTAGAACAAGGAGTCAACGTTTTCCCATACGAGTTTTTACTTAGAAATAATCAGGATAGCCTATTCTCTTCCGCATTTGAAATTATGGATGGTTATTCCGTTGGGGTTGGGTTGATGGAAAGCAGTTATGAATTACAGTTTGCAGGAGATAGCCTAGCTTATGCAAAAATATGGGAGCCAATTTTGGAACAGTTGTCCCCAATGGACCAAAGCTTCCATTTTATAACTTATCCTATTTTCCAGGGGCAGTCAACTGCTTTATATTACTACACAGATTCATTAGAGGAAATAGAACTTGAAAAAAATTGGGTAAGAGATCCAATAAATGATGGTTTATTCAAATTCCAGTTTATTTCAGATCAAGAAGGCTGGCAAGAGACTGAAGAAGGAATTAAAATATATGTAGAGTCTTCTGGAGACTTTACATCAGTATATAAGAACAGTTTGATGTTTGAGTTTTTAAAAGAAAGAAGAAGTCTTTCTGAGGAATTGAGAAGCCAGGCGAAAGCAAAGGAGTTTGTTCCGGATTGGCTTTGGTTTTTATTGCTATTGTTTACCTTAAGCCTGATATGGATAGAGCCGAGATTCAGGAGTTAATCTGCTTTAAGGTATAAAACCGTATATGTTTATCTGTGACAAGACCCGTATTGATGTAAATACTAATTACGCTTATTCATTCGATACTAATTGATATTTGTAGATATTGTATAAGAACAGGCATTAGCTATTGCGGATACTGACAAGAAATCAGATGACCAAATAATCATAAACACAAGTGTGAAAAAAGCCTTATTGATTTATTGTATAATTCTATCCTCAAGTTTTTCCCTCT
>NZ_REBN01000285.1 GCF_007692705.1 Mongoliibacter sp. | reverse complement strand
TTTTCCTCTCCATACCATTCCAATCTGATCCGCTCATGATCTACGTTATATCTGGCAAGGTATGCTTTTACCGCATCTGCCCTTCTTTCACTCAGCTTTTCATTGTACTCATGGCTGGCGCGGGAATCTGTATGACTGGCCACAAGGAGGTCAAGAAAAGCATATTTGTTCATCAATTCACCAATCTTATCCAAGATTGGCTCTGCGTCTCTTCTGATGGCTGATTTATCCAGGTCGTAGTAAACAATATCAATGTAAACAGGAAGCTGATAAGGAATTTTGACCAAGGTATATGTCCTTCTTAAGGTATCTTCCTTGAACCCTACAGTGCTTAATGTACTGTCTTTTATGGAGAAAAAGCCTGTCTTCTTTATCTGAAGAGCGTAGTTGCTTTCTGGTTCAAGATCAGCTAATATTTCATTCGAATCGCCAATTTTGGTTGGGATTTCAGACTGACTTCCATCTTGGGTCAGCAAAATTTCAAAATCCTCCATGATAGGGTTGCCATCACAATCAATCAGCTTTGCCTCAAGTTTTTTATTCAAATCCTCTATCCCATAGACATCATCCAAACCCTGACCTCCAATTCTGTCAGATGAAAGGTACGTTTTACCCTTTGAGTCCACGTAATAGGCAAAATCATCTCTTGGACTATTGTATGGAACGCCTATATTTTGAACTTCAGAAAATTCCCCACCTGAATATTTTGCCTTAAAAATATCCAAGCCTCCTAAACCAGCATGGCCATCGGAGCTAAAAAAGAAATCTTCCTCCTGCCTAAATGGATGGCTTTCATTTCCAGCAGTATTGACCTGAGAGCCCAAGTTCACAATATCCCCAAAATTCATTTCACTATCGAAAGCCACATAATAAATATCATAGCCACCAATACTTCCCGGCATATTAGAAGAAAAATATAATCGTCCCTCAGACTCATCCACGAATGGATGCATTACCCCATATTCCAATAAATTATTTGCAGGTAGGGATTGTACATTCTCCACCTCACCTCTTTCATTTAGCTCACCAAAATAGATCCCGGGGTAATTGTAGATATCTTCCCTCCGGTTTCCTTTTTTCTGACCAGTCACTGCAGTGAAAAAAATCAATTTACCGTCAGAAGTTAAGCTTGGATCAGATACATGGAGCGCTTTATCAAGCAATATATTGAGTAAACTGATATTACCTGCCGTGTCTTTCCGGTAAAGACTAAAGTATTCTCTATCGTTCAGGTCACTTTTCTCTTTGCTGAAGATATTGTTTTTGGCATCAAGCCTGATTGCGGGCTTGGTAGAAGATATGACGGTCCCCCTATCGCTGGTAAAGTATATATTACCCTCCTCATCAATACTGGTTCCGAAGTCAGATCCCGAAGAATTGATTGCGGGTAAAGAAACGATCTTGATATTTGCCCTCTCCGCTTGCAATTGCTCCAATCTGGAAAAGTCAATTTCAGGAAAATCAAAAGCTTCAAAATCAGAATCTTTCAGTAAGTTCTCAACATCCATACCTTTACCTGCCTGCATGGCTGCTGTGAGGTATTGATAATAATCATCTCGACCCGCATCCTCAAAAGCTACCACTTTTGCCCACCATGAATAAGCCATATCGTAATTCCTCATCTTGCTGTAAGACTCAGCAATTCTCACCGCTGTTGGGTAGCTTTCCTTTTTTTGGAATGCTTGCTCATAGACTTCTGCAGCATGGGCATAATTCTCCAAATGATATTGCTTATCGGCATACCTGAGCTTTGATTGCTGCGCCAAAGCTTTCTCCAAGCCTGTTGCCATGAGGAGCAACAACATTAAAGTCGATATTTTGAGTATCTCCTTCATATCAGAACCATCTTGGATTTTTGAGCTTTGCACTTCTGGAGCTTAGGTAGTAACCTACTGAAAGTTCGTGTGAAGAATTTCGGTAATTCTCGAGCGCATTGAGGTTGTGGTCATAGGCATAGCCGACTCTCAGGTTTTCGGTAGCAAAAATCTCAGCAATCAAAGCCACAGCAGTACGGTTATTCAGGTTTCCCATTAAATTGTCATTTCCAATTTTCAGGTTGGACCTGTATGAAGCTCCCAACCAAAGTCTTTCCATAAATAAAAACATACCATTGATGTCATAACTTGTTGGTGCGCCTTGAACCTCGCGTATAAGAAAGCTTGGCTTGAAAGAAATATTGTCACCTACAGGTACCATTAGCCCGGCTGTAAGGTAAAAGTGAAAATCATGGAATGCCAGTGCAATGTCTTCTCGCTCAAGCGCTTTTTTACCCACCATATTGAAAGCACTGAAACCGGCATAAAATCTATTGGTGTGGAAAAATAACCCAGCATTCATATTAGGGGTAAACATATTCAATCTTCCCTCTGGGATGTTGGGGTCATTGGGGTCATTGAATTCCCAATTTCCATCAATTACATATTGACTGGCTCCTGCACTGACTCCAAGGGAAAGAAAACTCTCATTTCCTGTCTGTATCCTGTAAGCATAAGTAAGTAAACCAGTAGAAGTATTGGTAGGACCGATCTGATCTGACAACAAAGAAATTCCAAAACCCATCAGGCCCTCATTGGCACTCAGGTCAGCTGTCACAGTAAATGTTTGTGGTGCACCTGGGAAATTAACCCACTGATCACGATAAGTACTTTGAATATAACCTTGGTTTTTGTACCCAGCATATCCCGGGTTGATGTGAAGTCCATTGAAGATGTACTGACTGAATTGTGGTAACTGCTGACCAGATACCATAGTCACTGGCAATAAAGCCATGACTACTATCCATCCATATATTTTCAGCACATTTTTCATTGATCCTTCAAATTAATCTTTTATTACCTGTATCCAACCTTTGAATTCGTGCATTCTTCCCGCGGCATCTGTGCCTTGGAAGATGTAGAAATAAGTGCCAGCAACCTGACCTGGGGCATCCCAGCTGTTATCATAATTTGACTTTTCATAAACATGATCTCCATATCTGTTGAAAATCAAAATATCATTGCTGGCGAATTTACTGATTCCTTTGATTTCGAAAGCATCATTTTTATTGTCTCCATTCGGGGTGATCACGTTTGGAATGAAGAACGCATTGACCACATTACTGTCAACATCACTGTTATTACTCATATCGAAGTCTTCTTCAGCAGAGCTTACAGTCACCTGATTGGTAATATTCAAAGGGTTTTGCCCGTTTATGGCATCTGCTTGAACGAAAATGGTCAAGGTCAAAACTGTACCTGCTGATAAGGATGGTATAGTGTATGTGATTCTGTTGCCCTCTACCCTGATACCTACATCTACGCTATTATCTGAAGAGCTGAATGCTGTGCTGACGTATGTGACTCCTGATGGAAGTATATCTATCACTTCTACATTGGTTGCATTAGTCTCCCCTAGGTTGGTGACAGTCACTGTATATTCGAAATTGTCTCCTTCAAAAATTTCTACTCCGTTGGAAGTTTTCTCCACAGCCAGGTCTACATTATCTGCTAGCAAGGTGAAAGTGACTGAAGCCCTGTCAAAGTTTTCAGGAAAACCGTTTTCCCTCAGCACATACTCCAATTGGTATGTTCCAGGAGGGTTTATTCCAGGTATCAATAAACTTAATTCTCCATTTTCATCTATATTCAAACCAATTAATCCATCCAATTCGGTGAATTCAAAATCAACCTGATCGGGTGTTACGGGGTTTCCATTCAGAAGGTCATTGTCAAGGATATTCCCCAAGGTTCCCATAAAGCTCACAAAATGCTCCCCGAACTCATCATCGTTGGCAATGATTTCCACAAATTCTTCATGGCACCTGATCCCAAAATGAAGATCTATATGTCGTTTTATACTTCTTGAAAGTTCTCTGGTCAAAACTTCAGGAGTGGTAAGTCCACATTGAATATCTACTCTTACATTGTTGAAATCTGCTACCCGAAGGTTTGGCAAAGTTTTGATCAATCCGGTTTCCCCAATATTTTTAGCCGATTCATTAAGGAAATTATCCATTACCAATTGGGCTGTATAGTCTCCAAAATCTGCATTTTCCGGAATGACTTTGTTCCAATACCCTGACTGACTTATCATTGCTTCTCCGTCCAAACCATTCGGACCATTTACTTTGATGTTTGAGGATTGAGAGTTTCCAAAACCTGCAATATTAAGTTCTCCGTAATTTTCAGGCCCGTCGTACCTGCCATCTCCGTTAAGATCAAACCATTCCCAATCTCTGATATCAATGGCTCCCCTGCTTGGATCGTTAAGGGTAACCTGTCCATCATCATTGGCATCAAACCACTCATCCTGCTGTCCATTTCCATTGGAATCATACCATACTATTCCGGAAAGATGGAGCCTATTGCTAGTCCCATATGAAAAATCATCAGCCTGCGTTACACATCCGTCCAGCGTTACTTCCATTTCTGAAGCACTTGCGGCAAAAAGACCTTTAACTGCATTTAAGTTGGCTTCCTGCACCTGTACCAAGTATTTACCAAAAACTAGGTTTTCGAATAGATAACGGCCATTATTTCCTGTGATGGCTATCATTTTCAGACCATCCGACCTGTCAGCTTTGCTCAAGACTACCGGGACACCACTTATTGGCTGACCGGTTTGTTCATTCACAATCCTTCCGGTAATTCTGCCAGCATCAATGCAGGATTCCTCATTGATTACAGGACTTTGTACTTTGATCTCATCAGCACATTCAGAAAGCGCTGATTCATAATCTTCACAAACAGGATTTAGGATTTCTTCATTGTCTCTCCATATCAAAAGAATATTTCTCAAGCTTAGCACATCTCCGCAATTCCATAAAAAACTATCAGAGATTACCCTTATGATCTGATTTTCTTGATTTGGATTCAAGGTTCCCAAAAAGGCGCTGATTTTTACCGGTACTTGGCTATCTCCGATAAATAGGTCTGCCAGTAGCCTGGTTTCGAACCTGGTGTTTTCAAATTGGTTTGGCAAAGAGACAGAAACATATACTTCAGATGAGGATCCGAAATCGCATCTTTCACTTTCAATCTTATTACCGAAGCTATCACTCAGGTATATTCCTTCAACATTGAAACTGTTTTCTTCACAAACAAAAGAGGCTGATTCCCTACAGTCATCAAACTCTGGATCTACAGGGTCAGTAACCCTGATAGTAACAGTTGCCCTGTCTTTTCTACCATCCAGTTTGTCTGTAATTTCGTAGTCAAAAGTATAGACACCCGCTGGTGTGCCTGGAGCAACCGATACAGCACCGAAATTTTCAGAATTAGGATCTTGGTTCAAAATAATGAAGCCTGAAGCCAAAGCACCCTCAATGTCAATTACCGTAAGGGTTATATCGGAGGTGTCTAGTGGCCTACCATCCAACTCGTCATTATCAAAAATATTGATGA
>NZ_REBN01000116.1 GCF_007692705.1 Mongoliibacter sp. | reverse complement strand
GTGAATTTCGGTTTAGATCTCCTTTGGGCATTGGGACTTTCCATCATCGCAACGGTATCCCTTCAGGAAATGGCTGCCAGGATTGGTTTGGTTACCCAAAGTGGTTTGGCTAATGTGATTTCGACATCTTTGGGAAAGGGCTTTTTCCGGTATTTTTCCCTGCTATTGATATTGACCGCTATTGTCATGGGAAATGCAGCTTATGAGGCAGGCAATATAAGCGGTGGAGTCATGGGCATGGAACTCTTTTTTCAGGTGCCAATCATTGAATTTGGCAAGCTACAGGTTAACCTGATGAACTTGCTGATTGGAGCTGCTGCTTGGTTCTTATTGATGACAGGTTCCTATCAAAGAATTACAAAAATTTTAACAGCTTTGGTGATTTTGATGAGTCTGGCCTTTCTTATCAATGCAATAATGGTCCGTCCTTCTTTTATTGCAATATTCCAAGGGTTCAAACCAAATATTGATCAAAGCAATATACTCCAAATCGTGGCTTTGATAGGGACTACAGTGGTGCCATATAATTTGTTTTTACACTCATCCCTAGTGGGTGAAAAATGGCAAAAAATACAAGATTTAAGAGCAGTAAGAGTTGATACAATAGTTTCTGTTGTTTTGGGAGGATTGGTTTCCATGGCTATAGTAATCACCGCAGCAGGAAGTGGTGTTAAGGAAATCAATTCAGCCCTTGAACTGGCGATAGGTATAGAGCCATTACTGGGAACATTTGCCAAATACTTTATAGGGTTTGGATTGTTTGCTGCAGGCATTACTTCGGCCATCACAGCACCTTTGGCGGGCGCATTTGTGGTAACTGGAATTTTTGGTTGGTCAGGAGATTTAGGTAAATCACCCATGCGCTGGAGCATAAGTGGAATATTGGGCTTAGGACTGCTCTTCGCATCTTTTGGAATCAAGCCTGTACAGCTGATCAACCTGGCCCAATTTGCCAACGGTTTGTTGCTTCCCTTGTTGAGTGCATATATTCTTTGGCTGGCCAATAAATCCTCCCTTATGGAAAAGCAAAGCAATACTTTAATTATCAATCTACTCGGTTTTGCAGTTTGGCTAATCACTTTGGTATTAGGAGCTATGAGCGTGGCAAAAGTAATGGGCTGGATTTAAGAATTAATAAATAAGAAATTGATTAATTTACTCTTTAAATAAATATAAACCCTATGAAATCGATTTTACAGCTGTTACTAATTTTCATGTATTGTCCTTTAGTTTTCGGGCAAGGCACGCAATTACTCAGAGAACCCAGTATATCGGATCAGTATATCGTTTTTGTCCATGCCAATGATCTGTGGCGTGTAGATAAAAATGGAGGTGATGCCATCCGTTTAACCACCAATGAAGGAATGGAACAATTGCCTCATTTTTCCCCTGACGGAAAACACATTGCTTTCACTGCCCAATATGATGGAAATACGGATGTTTACGTCATACCTGTGGAAGGAGGAGAACCAAGGAGGCTTACTTGGCATCCTGGGCCTGATTTGGTTTCCGGTTGGGCCCCGGATGGAAAGCATATTCTTTTCACTTCAGGAAGAGAAAATGTTCCTACCAAAGAATCAAGATTTTATAAAATTTCTCTGGAAGGTGGCATGGAGGAAGCCCTCCCTATTCCAAGAGCAGTCAATGGCAGAATCTCCGGTGACTCAAAGTATATTGCTTATCAACAGATTGCATTCTGGGATCCAGAATGGAGAAATTACAGGGGTGGACAAGCCAAGCCAATATGGATTGTGGATATGGAGGATTATTCCCTTAAAATGACCCCAAGATCTGACAATGAAAGACATACACAACCTATTTGGCATGGAGATAAGGTGTTTTTCCTTTCAGAACTCGATTTTGCCAGTAACATCTGGTCTTATCATCCCGGTTCAGAGGAGCTGAAACAAGAAACATTCCATACAGATTTTGATGTTAAAAATCTGGATTCCAACGGTGAAGAAATCGTTTATGAACAAGGAGGATTCCTTCACTTGTTAAACCCAGTTACTGGAGAAAGCAAGCAACTTGAAATTTATGTCAAAGGTGACTTTCATTGGGCAAGGGAACGTTGGGTGGAGGTCAAGTCAAATGGACTTTTAAATGCTTCCCTATCACCTACTGGCCAAAGAGCACTTTTCGAGTACAGAGGAGAAGTTGTTACCGTACCGAAGGAAAAAGGCAATGCCCGAAACCTGACAAACAGTTCCAATGCTGCCGAAAGAGCACCTGTATGGTCTCCTGATGGACAACAAATAGCTTGGTTTTCGGATATTTCAGGTGAATATCAGCTGATGATCAGTGATCAGGAAGGGCTCAAAGCAGCCAAGGAAATCAAACTTCCCAATAAGTCATTTTATTTCAAGCCTGCCTGGTCCGCTGATGGAAAATACATTTCATTTACAGATACAGACTACAATTTGTGGTTGGTCAATGTCAGTAGCGGAGATTCCAGAATTTTGGATACGGATCGCTTTGCGCACCCCAACCGTTCACTCAATCCTGAATGGTCTCCTGATGGAAAATGGATAGCCTATTCAAGACTCTTGGACAATCAATTCAAAGCGATCTTTTTGCACCATGTAGAGAGCAATAAGAAAATACAGGTAACTGATGGCATGGCTGATGTAATCTCTCCAATTTGGGATAGCAAAGGCGAATACCTTTATTTTTTGGCCAGCACAGATTTTGGCCTGAATACAGGTTGGCTGGACATGAGTTCGTATGATAGGCCCATCAACAGGAGTCTATATGCAGTGGTCTTAAGCAAAAAAGGTAAATCACCTTTCCTTCCGGAAAGTGATGAAGAAGTAGAAAAGGAGGAGAAAAATGGAGATAAAAAGGATGACAAAAAAGTTCAGGTCCAAATCGATGAGGAGGGTTTAAGTCAAAGAATTATCCCAGTTGACATTACGGCAAGAAATTATACAGCCTTATATTCCGGTCCTGAAGCCCATGTTTTTTATGCAGAAAGTGTACCCAACGAATCCGGTCTGAAGCTTCATCGATACAATTTCAAGGATCAAAAATCAGAGGTATTCCTAGAAGGAATCAGTACGGCGGCAGTCTCTCATGACCGCAAATCAATGCTTTATCAAGCAAAGGGGAATTGGGGAATTGTAGAGACAGAAGGAGGTACAAAGAAAACTGGCGACGGTGCCTTGAAAGCCCTTTCAGGTTTCAAGATTAAAGTGGATCCGCAAGCGGAATGGAAGCAGATTTATCGTGAAGGATGGCGTTATCAAAGGGACTTTTTGTATGTGGACAATGTACACGGGGCTCCTTGGGACGAAATTTACGAATGGTACCTTCCGTGGGTAGACCATGTCAAGCATCGGACGGATATGAATTATGTTATAGATATTTTGGGTGGGGAAGTAGCCGTAGGACATAGCTATACCTCCGGTGGTGACTTCCCTGCCATCAAAACGGTTCCCATTGGTCTTTTGGGAGCGGATTATATCCAAGATAATGGTAGGTACAGAATCTCGAAAATCTATAATGGAGAAAGCTGGAACCCTACCATCAAAGCACCTTTGGCAATGCCGGGACTGGAGGTTAAAGAGGGAGATTATATTTTGGAAGTCAATGGTGTAGCAGTAAATTCCGATGATAATCTTTATAAGTTTTTTGAAAATACAGTAGACAAACAAATCCGACTCCGCATCAATGACAAGCCTGAATTGCAAGGTTCGAAATTGCTTACCGTAGTTCCTATTGCCAATGAAAACGGCCTGAGGATGATGGATTGGGTGGAAGGTAACCGTAGAAAAGTAGACGAGTTGTCAGAGGGCAAATTGGCATATGTATATGTTCCCAATACAAGTCAGCCTGGATACACTTATTTCAACCGCTATTATTTTGCCCAACAGGACAAAAAGGGGGCTGTTATAGATGAAAGAAATAATGGAGGAGGATCTGCTGCTGATTATATGGTCGACATTATGGCAAGAGAGCTGCACGGATATTTTAATTCCAGGGCAAGTGACCGAAGACCTTTCACCACACCGATGGCAGGTATTTGGGGGCCTAAAGTCATGTTGATCAACGAGCGGGCAGGATCCGGCGGAGATCTTCTCCCCTACCTCTTTAGCAAGATGGAAATTGGACCATTGATCGGAACCCAAACATGGGGTGGATTGGTAGGAACCTGGGATACACCATCATTTATTGATGGTGGCCGAATGGTAGCTCCCAGAGGTGGGTTCTTTGATGTTGATGGAGAATGGGCTGTGGAAGGCGTAGGTGTCGCACCGGATATTGAAATAGAACAATTGCCAAAATTGGTGATAGAAGGCCAAGATCCTCAACTTGAAAAGTCAGTTCAGGAGGCTCTTCGCTTACTGGAAACCCAAGGGGTGGAGTTAAAATCTGAACCTGAGGCACCTATTAGATATTTCAGGCCTGAAAAGAAAGACTGAATCAGAAACTAAAGAAGGCGGAAAATACCTTGCCGCCTTCTTTCTTTTTTTATGATTTTAAGCATCTAATTGGTATCAATTTCGTTTGGACGGTAAAAATCCCTGAATTAGTTGCTATTTTTTCAATTGTTATCTCAAATGATTGAATATTATTCATTACTTTTCAAATCTAAAGTCTAATCACCAAGTCAAGATCTATGAGCGTATTTTCTGTTATCACAGGATCGGGAAAGTATATTCCTGAAATAGTAGTCAAAAATCAAGATTTTCTGAAAAATCACTTTGTAAATGAAAAAGGGGAAGATTTGCCAAAATCAAATGAAGATATTGTCAATAAGCTACAGGAAATCACAGATATACAGGAGAGACGATATTTAAGTAAAGAGTACAATACTTCTGATATGGGTTTTTTTGCTGCAGAGCAGGCTATTAAAGCATCAGGTATAGATCCTGAAAAACTTGACTATATCATTTGTGCACACAACTTTGGAGATATTCTTCACGACAATAAAAAATCTGATCTTGTACCTTCATTGGCCTCAAGAATCAAACATTTACTTAAAATAAAAAACCCCTACTGTGTAGCATATGATTTACCTTTTGGTTGTCCGGGATGGGTTCAGGGAGTTATTCAGGCAGATTATTATATCAAATCTGGAGATGCTAAAAGTATATTGGTAATAGGCGCTGAGAGTCTTTCAAGAATTTCTGACCCGCACGATATAGACAGTATGATCTATTCAGACGGTGCTGGTGCGGTGGTGGTAGAAGCTGAAAATTCAGAAAAACCTATTGGAAACCTAGCACATAAAACACGATCAGATACTTTTTCGGAAGCACATTATTTAAAAATGGGTATCTCATATCATCCTGAATTTGAAGACAATACCCTCTTTATGAAGATGAATGGTAGAAAGTTATATGAGTATGCTTTAAATACTGTACCTCAACTTGTAGTGGATACCATAGCAAAATCCGGCGTGCCCTTTGGAAAAATCAAAAAAGTATTGATCCATCAGGCCAATGCCAAAATGGATGAAGCCATCATTCAGCGTGTTTTTAAGTTGGCAGGGGCCAATGGGGTAAATTCACATGAAATTATGCCCATGACTATTTCCAAGCTTGGAAATAATTCCGTGGCTACAGTTCCCATTTTATATGATATGATTGTAAGAAACGAGTTGAATGGACATCAGATCAATTCTGGTGACCATTTGGTATTTGCATCAGTCGGAGCAGGAATGAATGTCAATGCATTTGTGTATTTGGTGCCTTAAACAAAGCTAGTTGAAGATAGCCTGTTACTTTTAGCATTGAATTTTAAAGGCAACATAAGAATTTTGATTTGATCGACACTTATAAAAGTTCATAAAGATGAGGCGTAGCTTTTAACTACGCCTCAATCAATGCCTTCAAGTCCGATAAATTATTTTCTTGTTACGGCTGACCAATCTGGGTGAATTCTAAGTGCTCGGTTTTCAAAATTTATAGGCTGGATATTGCCGTTGATTTTTGTTTTTCCAAAGTAAAAATTGAACCCATTAGCGATATAAAATATCATTTCAGTTTTATCAGGGGAAAGTGTAAAAGACTGAGGCAAATCAGTTTCGGAAAACCCAAGTTTATTCTTGATTTGGATATCATCAGTTCCATCTAGATTCATCATCCAAGGTTCAAGGAAAAAGCCTGGGGCATTGAATCTTTGCATATAAACTATCGTGTTGCCATTTACAACCCTAGGTGCAAGGAAGGAATAATCGGTGGTTTCTTTAAGAATTTTAATATCACCGCCATTTGAGTTCATTGTTGCTATAGAACGCTTGGCAGGCTCCCCTACCTCATTAATGAAATATATACCCAAAAATTTATTACCGTTGTCAAGAATCTCGTTTACCGAAAATGATTCCCCATTATCTAATTCAAGTTCAACTCTTGCCGCAGTTTCAAGATCATAGGTAACTACTTTATTCCCACTTCTGAATGTAATTTTCTTGCTGTCAGGGTGCCAAACCGGATTAAATTGATTCATAAACCCAACGTTTGTGTTTTGTTCAAAAGGAATCATTTCCAAATTATCACCATTTGCATCCATAAGGAAAAGCTGAACAGAATTATTTTCCTCGATTCTATCGTGAAAGATGAGTTTTGTTCCATCAGGAGAAATTCTAATAGAGTTCGGAAAGCTGATTACTTTATCCAGAAGTAATTTTTCATTTGTCCCATCCAATTTTGAGGTATGAAATTTAAACTCTGTGAAATTGTCCAATCCTTTTGAATATACAATTCTATCTCTCAATATGGCTTTGCAGCTGACTTCAAATTCTACGGATGTTGTTCCATCAGCTGCGACAGTCACCTCTTTGAGCATATTTCCATTTCCCGTACAGTGAGATGAAATATTTGTCAACTCTACATTGTATAGCCCAACTCTTTTATTTGGAATGGTATACTCCCCGTTTGCATCAGTATTTAGTTCTGCAGAGCCTTCTACCTTTAAAGTATATCCATCCGGATCATCATCTGCGCCCAAAGTGCTGATTTTGACCAGAATATTCCCCGTTGGTTCCGGATCATTGGTATTAGGTGCTGTAGATTCTTCCTTATCACATGAACTTAAGAAAAGCATTGTGCCTACTAGGAAAATAAGAAATGTCTTATTTCCAATACGAGAGAAAAGTAAAGCAGGAATTATTTCACTTGAAATGACAGTCTTTTCGTGAAGCTTTGTTGAGCTCGAAAACTGTCTCAATCCGGATTTTGTTGGATTTTTCATAAAAGGTACTGATTAGGTTGAAAATAATATCAAACCCATATCCAATACCCTTGAGTCTTGTTACCAGTATTTTTTCATTTTATATTCAAAAATTCATAAAAAAATATTTCCAATCAGATAAGTAATTGCATGACCCCTGATTTTCACCCTTTGTTCTGCTAATTCACAGCTAAGTTTTCCACCTCTATGTGAAACTTGATGTGCCAAAAGATGCATTTTACCTAATTTTTGTGCCCATAAGGGTGTCAAACTGGTATGCGCGGAACCTGTAACTGGATCTTCGGGCACACCCACCAAAGGGCCAAAAAAACGGGAAACGAAATCAACTTCATCACCAGGCGCAGTAACAATAACTCCCCTAGCCCTGATCTGGGAAATCTTATGCAAGTCATAATGAAGTGTCTTGATTTGCTGCTCATTATCAAAAATGAGGATAATGTCGGATTTTCCTTTATAAGCCTCTGTCGGAACTGGTTGAAAAGGTGCCGTCAACCAGGGTGAAAGTTCAATTTCTTCTATTAGGTCAGTAGGAAAATCCAATTCTAAAGACCCATCGCTTTTTTTCATTACGGATAAATCTCCACTTCTATGAGAAAAAAATGAAATTTGATCTCCATCAAAATTTTCATGCTCAAAAAGTACATGTGCAGTAGCCAAAGTGGCATGTCCGCACAGATCCACCTCAATTCCAGGGGTAAACCACCTTATCAAGACTTTTTCACCATCTATGATATAAAAGGCTGTTTCTGAAAGATTATTTTCCTGCGCGATTTTTTGAAGTATATCATCTTCAAGCCAGGATTCTAGTGGAACCACTGCGGCTGGGTTTCCGGCAAAAACCTTATCTGCAAAGGCATCTACCTGATAGATTTTCAGTTCCATATCTTTAAAATTATATCAATACAATAACCATTCTTTCTTGACCATCATTGAAATTTGCGGTAAGGATGTTAATTCCAAATTAATCACATTCCATACCTACCAATGATTGAATATAGCGATTTTTAACTATTCTGTCCATACCCTTTGCATTTGAAAGCAGGAACAAATCAGATTCCAAAAGGGTATAAAACCAAAAAATGTCTAAAACAGGTATGCTATGAAATAGGTCAAAAAAAGACCGGAGAAATCCGGTCTTCTCTATGCTACTCTGATTTTAAAGAATATACTGGATTTACCCTGGAAGCTTTAAGTGCCTGAAGCGTCACTGTCATGTAGGCTATAAAGAGAATTATACTAGCTGCAAGGACTATAAACCACCATTCAAAATCAATCCTATAAGCATATCCGGAAAGCCAATCCTGCATTAACCAATAGGCTATGCCAGATCCAATCAAAATGGATATTCCTACTATCGTGATGAACTCTTTATTGATCACATTCAAGATAGAAAAAGTTGAAGCCCCAAGTACTTTTCTAATTCCTATTTCTTTTGTTTTTTGTTCTGCGATATGTGCCGATAAACCAAATAAACCCAAACATGAGATCAGAATGCAGAGTATGCTGAAGTATTTGGCAAGTTCCTTGGTCCTCATATCCTCTTCATACATCCTTGCATAATTTTCATCCATAAAACTGTAATCAAAAGGAAAGAAAGGCTCAAAGGTTTCTGTGACATTCCTGATCTCAGCTAAAGTTTGCTGAATATTATTGGCATTCAATCTTACGTATCCCCTTGATGCATAAGTCGGTTCTAAATTTATTATGACAGGTTCCATCCCCTGATGCAAACTCTGAAAATGAAAATCTTCTACGACTCCAAGAATCCTCTGCTCCTCATTCCAGGAGAAATTGCTGACTTCAGGATTGTCTTTTGACATCAATTCAAAGGCCCGCTTATTCAGAAGTACCGCATTGCTGGTATCACTGACTCTGTCTCTTGAGAAATTATCACCTTGAATTAGCTTTATACCTGTGGTTTCAAGAAAATCATAATCCACATTCATAATTTCGAACAAGGCTGTAAACTCAGGATCTTTTCCTTCCCAACTGACGGACCCTGTATTGGAATTTCTTCCTAATAAAGAATGGCTTGCCCTACTTGCAAGTTGAACTCCTGGCAAAAGCTCCAATTGGTTTTTGTACTCTTCAAAATTGTTGAAAAGTCTTCCTTCCAAGTTGACAATCAGTAACTGCTCTTTATCATAGCCTAAGTCTTTGTTCAAGGTAAAGTCAATTTGTTTGAATACCACGATGGTGGCTACGATCAACATGGTCGCAAGAATGAACTGGAATAATACCAGTCCTTTTCTAGCCATTACCACACCTTTTCCTGAGCGTGTGAGGTTTCTGAAAACAGATACAACCTTGGTTGCGGAAAGGTAGAATGCAGGGTATGAACCTGCAATGATTCCAGTAACCAAAAGGATACCCAATAAATACAGCCATGCCCTCAAATCACCGTAAGGAACTGTCATGGTTTTGCCAGTTAGGTTATTGAAAATAGGTAATGTCAGTTGCACTAAAATCAGAGCAAGAAGACCTGCTAAAACCGTTAGAATGATGGATTCTGCAAGAAATTGTTGAATTAGTCCATTTCGGTCTGCCCCTACTACTTTTCGAACACCCACTTCCTTAGCCCTTTTTTGTGATTTGGCAGTTGAAAGATTCATGAAATTGATGCAGGCAATGATCAGCACAAACAGTCCAATAATTCCAAACAACCTCACGTATTCAATTTTTCCGCCAGCTTGTTTTCCATCTACAAACTTTCCTCTCAAATACAATTCAGCCTGTGGATAGGCAAACAATTTGACATTACTTCCTTCAAATTTTTCTGAAATAAAATTCTCAATATTGGCAGAAAAATTTTCCCAGTCAGAATTTTTATTCAATTTCACAATGGTATTTGGACCGTTATTTCCCCATTGTTTCAACCAAGAGTTATATGGTTTTTCGAAGAAAAAATCAAAAGGCAAAATGAAATCAAAACTTCCGCTAACATTATCTGCCTGAGTATCCAATACAGCAATTACCTTAAATGCTGTATCTTCATCAGTCTCTTTGAAAGTCACAGATTCTCCTATGACGTCGGTTCTTCCGAACAGTTTGATAGCGGCTTCCTTGCTCAGTACAATATGGCTGATTTCATTAAGGGCTTGATTTCTGTCCCCATGCAAAATATCATACTGCATGATATGAAGATAATCTGGTTGTGCATAAAAGCCCGTTAGGTTCAGTTTATTATCTTCATAGATAAACAATCCGGATTGATTCCATGAATAACAAGCCGATAACTCTACTTCAGGAAACTCCTCTTTCAATGCAGCTGCTAGAATTCCTGGTGTAGAAGTGGTGGTGAAAACTTCAGAACCATAGATCTGATGTTCCATTATCCTGAAAACCTGATCGATTTCCCGGAAAGACCTGTTCATGGTCATTTCGCTCTTTACCCATAAACCAATGGATAAGGTAGCCCATAATCCTAATGCCAGTCCAAATAAATTAATGAAAAAGGTCAACTTATGCTTGGCAAATCCCCTTAGTGCGATTTTGAGGTAGTTAGAAAACATGGTGTTGAAAGTTTAAGTGGTTGGAGGTTGGATAATAGAAATAAGAAGCGAGAACCGAGATACGAGATTATGCCTATTCAATATTTAGTTTTGTACCTCATTTCAAACTTGTAATAGTTTCATCTATTTAGATTTAAAACTGGTTCTATGTTCCTTATCTACCGAGTAACAAATGGAAATGAGTAAATCCGAATGATGCTAGATTTTTATATCGCCGAAGGCATATATCAATTTATATCGCAATGCATATATCTGGTTGGACATAATCAGACCTTAATACTAATGTTTCTTTAAGCTTATTTCTACCCCCTGAACTTCTATCAAATATGAAACTGCTCTCTTATATTTTCGGTGACAACTTTACCATCAAATAGATTGATGATTCTGTGTGCATAATTGGCATCGTGGGGAGAGTGGGTGACCATCACAATAGTGGTTCCCTCATTGTTCAATTCTTCCAAAAGTCTCATCACTTCTTCTCCGTTTGCAGAATCAAGATTACCTGTAGGTTCATCAGCAAGGATCACTGAGGGTTTGGCTACTATTGCCCTGGCAATGGCCACACGCTGCTGCTGTCCACCTGAGAGTTGTTGAGGGAAGTGATCTTTTCTATGCATGATGTTCATTCTTGTCAACACTTCTTCCACCCGTCTTTTTCTTTCATCTGCAGGAGTCTTGAGGTACAATAAAGGCAATTCCACATTTTCAAAACAGGTCAGTTCATCGATCAGGTTGAAGCTTTGAAAAACAAAACCAATGTTACCTTTTCGTAACTGGGAACGCTGTCTTTCAGAATATTGCGCCACTTCATTGTCTATAAAATAGTACTGACCTGAGTCAGGGTTATCCAAGAGCCCGATGATATTTAGTAAGGTAGATTTCCCACAACCTGATGGGCCCATGATTGCTACAAACTCGCCTTTCTTGATTTCAATATTGATGTCATCCAACGCTGTAGTTTCTACTTCTTCTGTGGTGTAAAGCTTCTTGAGGTTTACGGTTTTGATGATGTTTTCCATGGTTGTATTAGTATGGTAGATATTAGATTTATGATTTTAGATTTTTTCTTGTTTCTTTTTGGCATCCTCAGATCACGGTCAACAGTCCAGAGGAGCGTAAGTCTTAGATGGTCATTTAGATTATTCTGGTTACTCACTTTCCATCTCGGGTCTCATGTCTTATTTCAAATTCAATACCTCATTCTTCCCAAAATTCTCGTA
This sequence comes from Mongoliibacter sp., assembly GCF_007692705.1. Classification (GTDB taxonomy): domain Bacteria; phylum Bacteroidota; class Bacteroidia; order Cytophagales; family Cyclobacteriaceae; genus Mongoliibacter. The sequence goes on along the minus strand of NZ_REBN01000116.1, from coordinate 45,923 downwards.
TCCACTCACGATTACCTTTTCTCCCACTTGAAGTCCTTCAATAACTTCATAGAATTCAGGGTTTTTTCTGCCCAACCTGATATTTCTTCTTTCGGCTTTTCCCGAAGATTGGTTGAGGACGAATACCCAATTGCCTCCGGTGTCTTTATAAAATCCACCTGTAGGAAGTAATATTGCTTGCTCACTTTCGCCTAATTCCAACCTAATCCTGACTGTCTGACCTCTTCTGATTCCAGTCGGAACTTCATCAGTAAAGAACATATCTACTTCGAATCTTCCAGAAGTCACATTTGGATAAATTTTCCCTATTTCAAGTTCGTAAGCGCCCCCAGAAAAATTGAAAGATCCTTTTAGCCCTGTATAAACCCTAGGAAGATAAAGTTCATCAATCTGAACCCTCACCTTGAATTTATCCAGAATATCAATCTGCCCATAGCGTTGTCCGGGACTTATAGATTGACCGACTTCCATCTGTTCTGTAGCCAATTGACCAGTAATTGGTGCTCTGACAGCCAAGTTGTCAAGAATATGCCCTACCCCATCCAATGACTGATTCATTCTTCTTTCAGAATCAGAAAGCTGTTTTTTCTGGCCAGCTCTTGAAATGGAATCGTTTCTATAAGCTTCATAAGTCAACTTTCTTCTTTTTACATTGTATTCGTATTGTTCTTTAACCTCCTCAAACTCTCTGTCCGAGACTAGTTTTTTCTGATGAAGTTCTTTAAATCTTTCATACTGAGGTTTTAGAAGGCTGATTTGGTAATCTATTTCGGCCAATTGGGCTTGCTGACTAAGGTCATTCTGATCCAGTTGGAGTCTTACCTGCCTCAGGTTGTTGATCTGAAAATAAAGGCCTGATTCCCTTTCCATAACTTCCAATTGGAGCTTAGAATTGGCCAATAGTAAAATGGTATCTCCTTCGTTCACAAAGGAACCGGACTCCTTGACCAATTTCTGAATATTTCCTCCCTCTAAGGCATCCAGGTAGAAAGTCTCACCTGGTTCTATATTTCCACTGACAGGTATATAATCCGTAAACTCACCTTCTTTGACTGTTGCCAAGGTCACTCTTTCCATGTTTACATTCATGGTGGACCGGGCGTCTGCAAATACAAATTGGTATATTATAAAACTCACGACCAAAACAGCACCGGTTATCATAGCGATAAATTTTGGAGTCCAGGTCTTCTTTTTAATTTTTCTATCCATTTTAAATTACGGGTTATTCCTTGTCCCTCATTTGCCAATTAATATGCCATGCGTAAAAAAGGCCATTAAGGGCCAAAAAGGGCTTCCCCATGGTTTTCATTGGAAATTTTCCGTACAAAATTGTCCGCTAGCGACCAAAAAGTGTAGAATAGAACACAGAGATCTCAATATGCAGTGGTAGTACAAAAAAATAAAGATAGGCTGAATGCGCTGCTTAGACCTTTTTTTCAAAATCTTTGACCGATTGTATCATTTCGGTACAAGTTTTGGCAATTTATAGCTCAAGATAAATTGGGGTGAATTACATTTCAATTTTCGTAGCTCAGCTAAATTGATAATTTGTTCTTATATTTTTGATATCCATGAAAGAAAATAAAACCGGAAAAATCCTTATTGTTGACGACAACGAGGATTTATTGAGAGCAGCCAAAATATTTCTTAAGAGACATTTTGGACAGGTCGATACGGAAACCAATCCCGGGCTTCTACCTGTGCTTATTGTCAATGAGCAATATGATGTCATCTTATTGGATATGAACTTTACCAAAGATGTCAGCAGTGGGCAGGAAGGTTTTTATTGGTTGGATAGAATATTGGAATTGGACTCCTCTGCCGTAGTTGTACTGATTACTGCTTATGGAGATGTCAATACCGCTGTCAAAGCTATTAAAGAAGGAGCCACCGATTTTGTACTCAAACCATGGGAAAATGAAAAGCTGTTGGCAACACTCAATTCTGCCCTACAACTAAGAAGGTCCAAACTTGAAGTTTCACAACTCAAAAATCAACAGCAGCAACTTTATCAGGATATTGATAGCAGATTCAAGGATATCATAGGTCAGAGTTCTGCCATGGTCAAGGTTTTTGAAACCATAGAACGTGTGGCCGTAACCGATGCTAATATTTTGATATTGGGAGAAAATGGGACAGGAAAAGAGCTAATTGCAAGAGCCATTCATAGGAACTCTAAAAGACATAAAGAAGCCTTTGTAGGTGTGGATCTAGGTTCGATTACGCAAACCCTTTTTGAATCAGAGCTATTTGGACACAAAAAAGGTTCTTTTACTGACGCGAAAGAAGATAGGGCTGGCCGCTTTGAACAAGCTAATAAAGGCACTTTGTTTTTGGATGAAATTGGAAACTTACCTTTATCTCTTCAATCCAAATTATTGGCTGTACTGCAAAACCGAGAAGTTACAAGAGTCGGTTCAAATAAGAGCCTGCCCGTAAATATAAGACTCATTTCAGCCACCAATATGCCAATTCACAATATGGTATATGACAATACTTTCCGACAGGATTTGTTGTACAGGATCAATACCATAGAAATTACCCTCCCACCCCTTAGAGAACGTTTGGAAGATATTCCTTTGTTGGCAAATCATTTTATTGAACTGTATTCAAAAAAGTACAATAAGGATATTAGAAAAGCAGGTGAAGCATTGATCAAAAGGATGCAGAAATACCATTGGCCAGGAAATATCAGGGAATTGCAACATAGTATTGAAAGGGCTGTAATCATGACAACACATTCTGTTCTACAACCCGAGGACTTATTTATGCAAAAACAGTTGGCACCTGAAAAGCAGGAAGAAATGGTGAGTTTAGACCATTTGAATATAGAGGATGTTGAGAAGATTTTGATCAGAAAAGCTTTGCAGAAACACAACGGGCATATTACCCGGGCAGCAGAAGAATTGGGACTCACGCGATCTTCACTCTACAGAAGACTAGAAAGGTATGGGCTTTAAATCATTTGCTGTAGGAGTAATCATCAGGGTACTTTTGATCCTGATCTTTATCTATTTGGGAGTATACTTTTATTTTCAGGAATTGCCTGTGATTCAGGTATTGATTTTTGTTTGGGTCACTGTTTTGTTGACAGTAAACCTGATTTCCTATGCTACCACTACCAATAAGAAAATAAGCAGGTTTTTAGAATCTATCAGGTATTCGGATTTTTCGTCTTCTTTCACAAAAGACAGCAAACTGGGTAACTCATTCAAGCAAATGAACATGTCCTTCAATGAGGTGATTGAAGCATTTAAGAAAACCCGCGCGGAAAAAGAGGAGCAGATGTTGTTTCTACAGATTATGATTCAGCATATCAATACGGGTATTATTTCTTTTGACAGTAAGGGTAAAATCGGAGTGATTAACGGAGTGGCCAAACAACTGCTTCAGATCCCCCAATTCAAGGACATACACGACTTGGGAAAGCTTTCTGTAGAGTTATTACAAAAAGTACTAAAACTCAAACCCGGAGGCTCCTTTTCTATGAGGATCAGCTCTGACTTACACCTCAATGTACAGTCAGCTGCATTTAAAATGGAAGGTAATAGTTGGACCTTGCTTTCATTTCAAAATATCAAGTCTGAATTGCAGAAGAATGAGCTGGAAGCCTGGCAAAATCTCACCAAGGTACTCCGGCATGAGATTATGAATTCGATGACTCCTATTGCCAGTCTAGCGAATTCATTAGGCATTATCCTAGAAGAGGACACAGAAGAAAATGAAGATGGTAGTCTTCATTTAGAAAAAGAAAGCTTTTTAGACCTATCTGAGGGTTTGGGCACTATTTCCAAAAGAAGCGTAGGCTTGGTTGATTTTGTAAACGCTTACAGGGACTATACAAATATTCCAACACCTGTATTGAAAAGATTTAGATCCAAAGATCTTATCGATAACATTTGTGTACTGATGAAAGAGGAATTACAAGCCTCTGACATCAAGTTGGTTTCTACTATTAGCCCTATAGACCTAGAATTACTTGCAGACCAGGACCTGGTACAGATGATACTTATAAACCTGATCAAAAATGCCAAGGAGGCTATGGAAATTTCCTCAAAAAGGGAAATCAGGATTATTTCTGGCAATGATAGCCAGTCCATCCCATTTATTCAGGTTGTTGATTTTGGAGAAGGAATTGTTCCCGAAGCCTTGGAAAGGGTGTTTGTTCCTTTTTTTACAACCAAAAAAACAGGTAGTGGCATTGGGTTGGCGATTTCCAGACAGATTATGAATCTTCATAAAGGAAGTTTGGAGGTAGAATCAAAACCTGGTGAAAAAACAATTTTTACGCTTAGATTTGGCTGATGTTATTATCTCTTTATGAATTACGACTTTATCATCAAAACTTCAGATACTGAAGAAGAACTTCAGGGAATTTTACAACTTCAGGCAGTAAATCACGCGAATTCCTTGACTTCTGTAGCAGATGGCTTTGTCACGGTCAGACATCATTTGGAAGATCTGAAAAAAATGAATGCTATTGCTCCTCACATCATAGTGAAAGATGGGCCTAAAATAGTAGTTTATATTTTGGCAATGACGTCAGAATGTAAGGAAGATATACCGGTATTAAAACCTATGTTTGAGCAGTTTGACCAAATTCTATATAAAGGATCTAATGTGTCTGATTATCAATATATAGTAATAGGTCAGGTTTGTGTAGATCAAGATTACAGAGGTAAAGGTTTATTAGATTTGGCCTATGCTTTTTATAAAGAAACACACAAAGGTAATTTTCATTTTGGAATCACTGAAATTGCCACTCGCAATCAAAGATCAATAAGGGCGCATCAAAGGATTGGATTTAAGGAAATCCATCAGTTTACGGATTCACTGCCGGAAAATTGGAGTATTGTCCTTTGGGATTGGAGTTGATTTTGGAAAAGGAAAAATAATTGATAATAACGAGAGTTTTCGTAAAGGCCCAATGCTAAGATTTGAACCAAACTTTTATAATTCTAAGGGAAAATAAACTTTGGAACAAATCCGCCTTCCTCCCTTTTAAAATCCTTTAGCGGATATTCTTTACCTGTTGAAAAATCTATGATGACAGCAGTTTTGGTGTCTATTCCCACATTCAAATCAGGATCAAATATCTTCCCTTCAGAGAAAGCATAATGTACCTTTAATATTGGGTGGAAAAATACTTGTCCTTGGGTAAATTGCATAGAATAGGCAACATCATTTTTTGTCTGGTAAAAATTTGAAATTTCCCATTCTGGATGATTGAAACCTTCTTTGATAATCAACACCTCTATTTTTTGTAAAAACTCCTCAATCTTGGGGTTGGGTTTTTGAAATTGAGATACAATCAAAAATGATAGCAAGAATAAAGGCACCTTCATAGCGTGTTGTAAATTTTTACCCTCAATAAAAATAGAAAAGATGTAAGTTAAAAGAAAGAAAATCAAACGCTTATTTTGATTTTACCACCTGAAAATCAATAATTTTTGAATTTTTGCTATTCGTGTCTGATAATTTTTTTATGGACGGAAATACCACATCGTGCCTTTCAAATCTAAAATTTTGCTACTTCATATTATAAAAAAGTATTTTAAATAATTCTAAGTATTATCTGCAGATTTACCTTGTAAAAAACCTTTTTAATTGTAATATTTTAAAGTTTATTGTTACTATTTTTACGTAATATTAATATGAAAATGGATCACCCAAAATCCTAGTAACTCATTAATAATATAAAGACTTGATGACATTACGGTCATGCATATACGGACTGCTTCTCTTCGCTTTCGGAACCTTTCTGAATGCAACAGAACTTTTTGGGCAAAACTGTAGTCAGAATAATGTCGTAGTTGAAAGATTTGAATTAAGAGATGTTAATGGAAACCCGTTTAGCTCTGCAGATGATTACGAATTGGGAGAAGAAGTCACTGGGACCCTTTATGTTGTATTAGGAGGAAGTAATTCAGGTAATGCATACTCCACTAAGGCATTTTTTAACATTTTGATTAATGGGAGTCAAATTGGCGGTCGAAGAGATGTTTGCCTTTCCCAACTTGTAAACCCAACATTCGGAACTGCAATTTTTGCAACAAACTTAACTTGGAACTGGGGTGATCTAGTGCAATTGAACGGTCTCTTGGTGAGGTGGTTTACAAATGATAATAGCTCCAATACCTGTGATCAAATAACTGAAAATACAAATAAGTCAGCACAATGCTTTTCGGAACCAAATGATATTGTAGCAGAAATACCGGTTCAACCCAGTTTGGACTTTGATGCCGAAACCTGCGATCCTACAGTAAATTTTATCAATCAAACATTCGGAGGTAAGCCTCCATATTCTTATCTGTGGGAATTCTTTGATGGGGGAACATTAATAGGTACTTCTACTGATGAAAATCCAACATTTACATTTCCAAGGATAGATACTTTTAATGTGTCTTTATCTGCTACTGATGATGATGGTATAACCAATACCCTTACCAAACCCATTACCATCCCTGCTATAGAAATTATTATTGAGGTTACTCCTACACGTAATAATGAAAGTACTGGATCTATACTTGTGCAACCTAATGGGGGAACGGGTCCTTACACAGTAGAATGGAAAAGGGTGGACCCTGAAGGTGCTTCGGGATCTGTAAGTGGTATAAATAATTCCTACCTAATTGAGAATTTACCATTTGGAAGTTATGAGGTCACTGTGTACGATTCTCAAGGATGTCCTGGATTTGTAGAAACTTTTATTGATATAGCTACGATTCTGTTTAACAGGATGGGTGATATTAATGCAATCTTGGACGTTGATCAAAGGTCCGTGTTACTGAATTGGAATACAGAATCCGAAGGAGATCCAGGTCTTTTTATTATTGAAAGGGCTGATAATTCAGATTTAAATTTTTCTGAAATTGGAGAAATGCAAAGTACAGGGTTTTCTGACCAACCTATCAACTATTCTATTATCGATGAAAAACTACCTGTTTCCGGAGGGAGAATATACTACAGGGTCAAGTATATTGTCAATGATGAAGTGGACATGTATACTGAATTGGTCTTTGTTGACCTATCTCAACTGCCTGCAAAAGTAAATTGGTCTATTTTCCCTAATCCAGCTGTTGACAATAACCTTACACTGAGCATGAAGGGACACCATCATTACCTGGATAGGAGTCTTTCCATCAGCTTATATTCAGCTAATTTTTCTCAAACATTATTGGTGACTGTCAAAGAGGAAGAAATAGACCTTGGAGAATTGATTAGAAATTTCCCTAAGGGAATTATTATCGTACACATTAAAGGGAATCAAATTGACCAATCACTAAAAGTCTTAAAGAAATAATTCTTAGAATTATAATTATGACACTTTATCAATGTTCATCCATTTTTTATCAATTAGGTATTCATCGATAGAAATTTTGTCAAACAAGCTTCAATGTATTTGAAGTTGGAATTTGTACATTGTACCAAACATTATTCTTTTATCTATGTATGTAAAGCGTTACTATAGTTTGTTCATGACCGTTAGGTGGTCAAGAAAATCCCTTTACTTTGGCCTGCTTTATTCGGCCATTATCATTGTCATCTACGAAGCTACTGAGCTTCAATTCACACTTCCTTGGGAGCCAATCTCCGTTATTGGTATAGCTGTGGCATTTTACCTTGGTTTTAAAAACAACAGCTCTTATGATCGCACTTGGGAAGCAAGGAAAATATGGGGAGCCATAGTCAATGACAGCCGCACTTTTGCTACAGCGGTAATTGAGCTTTTGGAAAAGAATAAAACTGAAAACGTGGACGAAGTTAAAAAAGACCTTGTCTATAGGCACCTCGCATGGTTGATCAGCCTCAAATACTCTCTTAGGTCCAAGAGGACTTGGGAACACAATGAGGACCCTTATAAATTAAAGTTTGCTCCGGCTTTTTCAGAAGAATTCAAAAATGGATTTGATTCTGAAGTTCTCCAATACCTTGATTCCAAAGAATTCAATTTATTAAGAACAAAAACTAATATTTCTACGCACTTACTAAAAACACAAACGGCAAAAATCAAGGCATTGGAGGATGCCGGCTTAATTTCAGATTATAAACTGGTTTGGTTTCATCAATTGATCGGAAAGTTTTATGACAGTCAAGGCATGTGCGAGCGGATAAAAAACTTTCCATTGCCAAGACAATATGCCTCTACCGCACTTTGGATGAATTATGTTTTTTGTGCATTGATTCCATTTGGCTTGCTCAGCATTTTTGAGGCATCTCCAGTGCTGCATGTTTGGTTGACCATTCCTTTTTCAGGCTTAATTATCTGGGTCTTTTTTCTTATGGACAGGATTGGGGACTATTCAGAAAACCCTTTTGAAGCTTCTTACAATGACGTACCCATTGCATCCATCACCAGAACCATAGAAATTGACCTTAGGGAGATGTTGGAAGATGAAAATATACCGGAACCATATCCGGTAGAGAATGGATTTTTGATGTAAAGCTATAAGTTTATTTACTCTTACTGTCTCCTAACCTTTGGGCAATGGCAGACCCCACCATAAGTTGTAGGGCATGGTATATCATTAGGGGAAGCAATATGATTCCAAAAATGGTAGGGTCAGGAAACATTACCCTACCCATTACAGCTCCTTGTACCAAGGATTTTTTGCTTCCACAAAACACTACGGCTATGATATCAGCTCTACCGAAACGCAACAATGTAGAAAGCCAGTACATCAGCCCCATCATTACTAAAAAGAACAGCAGCATTAAGGCACCAAGGCTACCTAGTTCGAGAAAAGTATAACCTTCAAACATCCTCTCAGCGAAGGATTCAGCAAATGCTGTAAAAACAATCAATAAAATTATGGCTTGATCAAAGTTCTTTAAACTGTTTTGAAAACGATTCACAAAACCAATCAGGTATTGATGGCAAAACAGTCCAATTATTACGGGGAACAATACTTGTAAACTCAGTTTGATAAATGTATTTGTCAAGTCAAAACTTATGGCAGTTTCGGGCAATAATATGTCCATCCAAACAGGTGTAATGAATATCCCTACAATACTGGAAATACTAGCATTGAAAATCGCGGCGGGCAGGTTCCCTCCTGCGATGGAAACCATGACTACTGAGGAAGAAACAGTAGAAGGTAATGCTGCTAAATAGAAGGTGCCCAGCCACAAATAATTCCCTTCCTCTCCCCATATCCAATAAAGAATCAATATTACAATTGGGAAAATCAGAAAAGTAGAAGCTTGAATCAGTATATGCAGTTTCCAATTGGAAAGGCCTTCTTTTAATTTTTGTGGGCTTAACTTAACCCCGTAAAAAAAGAAAATGATTGAAATCCCGATTCCAGTCAAAAACTTTAAAGGAAGAGGACTCGCATCAGTACCCCATTCGGGAAAAAATTTAGCCAAAGCTATAGATGAAATCAGTAGAAAAAAAAAGGTATTTAATCCGGCTCTCTTAAGTGTTTGCTTCAGTTTGCCCATATGGATCTCAGCTATTGCTTCTTTTGATGTTATCACAAAATACCGCTGTAGCAATGGCTACGTTAAGCGATTCTGCATGTCCAAACCTTGGAATGGTGATTTTATGATGGACTGATTTCTCCAATTCTGTTGAAATTCCTTTTGACTCATTCCCCACCAACAATATACCCCCTTTATCAAATGGGGTATTGTAAATGGAGCTGCCATTTAGAAAAGCTCCATAAATAGGTAACTGTGTTTTTGAAAAAAATATACTTAAGTCTGTGTAAAAAAACTTTATCCTTGAAAAGCTCCCCATACTTGCTTGCAACACCTTGGGATTATAAAAATCTGCAGACTCTTCCGAAAGGATGATTTTTTGAATACCATACCAATCGGCAATTCTAATGATGGTGCCCAAGTTTCCCGGATCACGCACATCATCCAAAGCAATCGCCCATTCGTTATCTTTGACGCTTATTTCAATATTCTCTTTTATCTTGGCTACAGCAAGGGCGCTATCGTTACTTTTAAATGCACCGGCAGATTCGAGTACTTTTTGAGTAACATGAATGGCCTGCCCCGGGAAATTATCTACCATAGCTTGATTGCCAGAATAAAATTTATCCGTAAACAATAAATGAGTACTGATGAAATCAGAATTCAGTAGTTCCGTTACATTTTTGCTCCCTTCCACAAAAAAAGATCCCTCAATCTTCCGGAATTTTTTCTGTTGTAAGGATTTAATAAACTTAAGCGTATTTTTGCTTAACATTCGGTAATTGCCAAATAGTGAATAAAGCCAAATATATAAACTTTCTTTTTCTGCTGTTTTTATTTTCCTCCTGTTCTTTGACAAAAGGACTGAAAGAAGGGCAATACTTGCTATATGATGTAAACATTGAAGGAGTAAAAAGAAGCGATAGGACTGAGTTGCAAAATCTTGTCAAACAGACACCCAATACCCGTATCCCTCTGCTTAATGCTTCTATCGGGGTTGCCATATACAGGTTTGGAGAGTGGACTTTTGACAGTACAAAGCATATTAATAGACAGTATAAACTAAAATTGGAAAGGGATACATTGCTTTCCATACAGGACACGGCCAATTTATCCAACAAAGAGGGCAGAAGATTAGTCAAAATCACGGATAACCTGACTGCCATTGAAAAAAAATTGGAATACGGTAATTTTTTCATGCGTACAGGAAACCCAAGAGTAGTTTATGATAGTGCACAGTCGGAGGAAAGTGCCAGGCAAATGACTTTTTACTTATTTAACAATGGCTTCTTTGACTCAGAAACTGATTTTAAGGTTGAGAAAACAGGTAAGAAAGCAAGAGTTACCTATTTTGTAACTGAAAGAAGTCCATACATCATCGATAGTTTTTATACAAGATCTGATGACCGTAAAATCTATGACCTACTGATCAAACACGACGGCAAAGCCAATATAAAACCTGGGAATAATTACGAACAAAGTGCGATTACCCGAGAAAGGCAACGTGTTGAAGATCTTATGAAAGAGAACGGTTATTTTACTTTTACTCGCTCATATATAGAGTATAATGTATATAAGGACACACTTAATAAATCAGTCCAGATAGAACAGCTCATACGAAAGCCGGTTTATGCTGATGATCATCAGGTCTATACTCTTGATTCTGTTTATTTCAGTATAGACCCCCCTTCAAATGAATTTATTGATGAAGGCATCAAAACCCGATTTAGGGATATCAATTTTGAACTTTATGATGAAAAGTACTCCGAAAAAATCATTGCTTCCAGAATATTCCTAAACAAAGGAGACCTTTACAGCCGAAATGACGTCATAGAAACACAAAGACAATTGGCGAACCTGGATCTATTCCGTTTTGTCAATATTGCTTTTGATACTTTGGGTAATGTATTGAGACCAAAAATATATACCCAACCGAATCAAAAATACCAAGTGACCAATCAGCTGGGAGCCAGTATTACAGAACAGGTTCCAGGACCGTTTTTTAGCCATTCTTTAAGAAACAGAAACCTTTTTAGAGGTGCTGAAATATTTGAATTTTTCTTCAGGGCAGGATTGGAAGGGGTTGTTTCTTTTACAGGAGAAGGAGGGGTATTTAGAAGCCGTGAGTTGAATACTTCCGGATCTGTGATCTTTCCTCAATTTTTGGTTCCTTTTGTAAGCACTTTAGAAAAATTTGGTAGGTATAACCCAAGAACCAGGACCCTTATAGGTTATAATTATGTGAATAGGCCTGAATATGTCCGGGAAAGTGTGAATGGTATCCTATCCTATAATTGGAACACAAGGGACCTCCGGCAACAATACACTTTCAATGCATTGGATGCAAATTTCATCAGGTCGAACCTAAGTGGAGATTTTAATGAGATCTTGGAAGATTTGCAAAATCAAGGGAATAACCTAATCAATTCTTTCCTCCCCTCCTATGTAAGTAGTATTTCAGGCCAGGTAATTATCAACTTTAACCAATACGGAGCCTTTGGCAGAAATAGGTCTTCTTTATTGAGGTTGTTTATGGAAAGTGGTGGAACTTCCTTGAATTTTATCAATAGAGAGTTTGTAGACGAAAGAAGCTTGGCATATTTCCAATTTTTGAAATTCCAAGCAGACTTCAGAAGGTATGTCCCTATCAATAGGCAACAGACTTTTGCTTACAGGTTAAACCTCGGGTTAGCAAGACCTTATGGCGTTAGTGATGGTGTACTTCCGTATGAAAAATACTTCTTTGCAGGTGGTAGTACAGGTATCAGGGCTTGGCAACCAAGACGTTTGGGACCGGGATCTTTTACCCCTGATGTGTTAGAAGATGGGAGTTTCGATTATAGGTTTGAACAACCTGGTGAGATACTTTTTGAGGGCATGTTTGAATTGAGGTCAAAAATCTACGGATACTTTGATGGTGCTTTTTTTGTGGACATTGGCAATAGCTGGACATTTGCAGAAGACCCCACAAGACCTGGAGCAAATTTTGAATTCAACAGATTTTTTAATGAAATTGCAGTAGGAACTGGCCTCGGTTTAAGAATGGATTTTGAGTTTCTTGTGCTCAGGCTGGATATGGGCGTCAAAGCCCTTGATCCAGCAAGACCACAGGGAGAGAGATTTATACTTGGCAATTTCTTCAATAGATTTTTGGGAGAAAGGGGTCAGACTGTATTCAATATAGGAATAGGTTATCCATTTTAATTTACATTATGAAGACGTACGAAGAATTTCTTGACACAATCAAACAAAGCACACCCCCTAAAGAATTGTCCACTCATTTATTGGCATTATGGTATGATGCCAACAATGACTGGGATAAAGCCCATAAATATGTAGACGGTCCAACAGACCCGACTTCGCATTGGATCCATGCGTACCTACACAGAAAAGAAGGAGACATGGCCAATGCTGATTATTGGTATAAAAGGGCGGATAAAGTTAGGCCTGATATTTCATTGGATGAAGAATGGGCATTAATCGCCAAAAAGCTTATTTCTCTGACGAGATAACCTTCAACAAAAAAAGCTTTGGTTCTTATTGACCAAAGCTTTTTTGATTAGGCAAGCTTTTATTTGCCAGAATATAAATTGGAAATATTCGGTATAAAATTTTCCAAAAAAAGTCAGGATTCTTTCTCGTTATATAAATTACAAAATCAGTGTATACGGAATGATACCAGTAGAATAATTTATGGCTGCTTCTTGATTTATTTCGATTCTAATTGATATTTATAGATAACTTGTCCCGGTTTATCGGGATTGGTCAAATGCAATCATTAATCTCATGTTTTGAAGTTACTGACAAAGAAGCGTATAATCATATAACAAAATAACTCTACTAAAATCAATCCTCCATTTCTCTCAATTCCACTTTGACAGCCTGGGCTTTAGGTATCACCCCACCTCCAATTTTTTCAGCGATATAGTAAGTGATTTGTGCACCAAAAAGAAAAATAACGACTGAATAATAAACCCAAATCAACAGAATAACCAAAGAACCTGCGGCACCATAAGATGAACCAAGGTCACTATTACCCAAATAAATTCCAATCATATATTTACCTATTCCAAAAAGTAGCATAGTAACGAAAGCACCTAACCAAGTATCTCTCCATCGTACTTTTGCATCCGGTAATATCTTATACATTAAAGCAAAAACGACAATAAGAATTACCTGAGAAACTATAAAACTCGCAATTGAGGCAAAATTGATAGGTAAATCTACCAAATACTCAGTTAGGTAGTTATTAGCAATAACCAATGCAGCATCTAAAATCAAAGTTATCAATAATATAAAACCGATAGAAGCAACTAATGAGAAACTCAGAAGCCTATTGATGATAAATTTTAATATACCTTTTTCAGGTTTTGGTTTGATATGCCAGATATAGTTGATGGCATTCTGCAAGCTTACAAAAACAGTAGTAGCACTGAAAGCCAATATCATAAAAGCAACCACATAGGGGATTCCTGATTGTTCAGCACCTTTAAAGTTATCCAGTATTTCCTCCAATGTCTCCCTACTTTCCGGTCCAGCCAAAGCTTCAACCTGAATTAAAACTTCTTCCTGGAATTCAGATTCAGAAATAAAGGTCGTCCCTATATTTAAGATGATAATCAGTAATGCGGGTAAGCTAAATATAGTGTAAAAGGCAGTGCCTGCCGCTAGTCCTGTAGACTCTCCGGAAGTGAAATCCTTTACACTGTCAATGATAATTTGAAAAAAGGTAAGCTCTTTTAGTTTTTGAATCATAATTATCTTATTTCTCCCAGAGGTCTGACAAGGTGTATGGACTTTTTGTTCCTGTGAAAAAAGAACCGTCGATATACCTGAAATCAGTACCAATGTTAAGAAGCGCTTTCATATCATCTGCATCAAGATCAACTTGAATGGAGGCTAGGTTTTCTTTAATTCTTCCTTCGTTAGTAGATTTTGGGATTACTGCTATATCTCTGTGAATTGAAAAAGCGATCAAAACCTGTCCTACGGTGCAATTATGTTTATCTGCAATTGCTCGTACCATATCATTTTCCAATAAGCTTGGTTCATTTTCCTTTTTAATCCTCGCAGCCCTGTCGCCGGAACCTAAAGGTGAATAGGCAGTGACCAACATTCCATTTGATTTACAAAACTCAACCAGTTTTTTTTGCGGAAGAAAAGGGTGCAGTTCGATCTGATTCATTTCCGGTTTGATTTCGGCACTTTCAAAAACTTCCTCAAGTTTTGAAATATTGAAGTTTGACATGCCTATATGTTTGGTCAAACCTTGATTGTGTGCTTCCTCCATCCCTGCCCAAGTTTGGCTCAAAGGCACATCCTTATAGGTGAAAAACTCCTCACGTGTCTGTGCAAAACCTACTCCATTTTTGAATGCAATTGGCCAATGAATAAGATAAAGGTCTAGGTAATTTAACCTGAGTTCAAGTAATGAATTTTTTAAAGCTGGGATAACATCCTCAAATCTATGGGAGTTGTTCCATAGTTTGGAGGTTACAAAAATTTCCTCCCGTTTGACCAATCCATCCGAAAAAGCTTTTTCGAAAGCCTTTCCAACTTCTTTTTCATTATCGTAAATAGCTGCACAGTCAATATGCCTATATCCTGCAGAAAGTGCCCACAAAACGGCGTCATAGACCTCTCCTGGTTTTGACTTCCAAGTACCCAAACCAATCATCGGCAATTGGTCTCCATTTTTAAAAGTGAGATATTTCATTTTTTTTATTTTTAAATCTTTTTTAAATCTACGAATTATTAGACCAATAAGAGTATTGACTAATCTTCTCCCTGAAATTTTTCCAAGTAATTCCTGAATCTGTTCATTACCCATAGGTGAATTCTAGCTTGAGTATTGATATAAACATACCAAGGCAACCTGGGAACAAATTCATGAATCGCCGAAATGATATGCTTCCCATCCATGACATCGCGGAACTCTAACCAGCCGTAGTCAAACCTCTTAACAAGCCAGCCTCCTGAAATGTAAAAAAGTTGACGTTTTACATCACTTCTGTCAGGTATCCAAGTCAATTGGAGCATAGGTTTCTTACTCTTCAGAAATAAATAAAAGCTTACTTCACCTTTTTTCGTTTCTTCAGCATTTATCATAAAGCGGAAAAAATTAGGTAACCAGAGTTTATATCTGTTTGCTACCCAAATGGCACTCCTGTGCCTCGTGCTAGGTAGCCTTTGTATGCTCCTTACTGTATTTCGAACTTCCGTATCTTTAATAAATTTGGGTAATCTTGGTTTTTCTGCTTTTGGATCCAAAGCGTATTTTACTGCTTCCTCATAAGTTTGGTAATCAATCTCTACTTTATCAAATTTTAGGTCATCAGCTACTGTCAATGTATGCTTTAAGCTCTGAACTAAAGGAGAAACCAATGTATAGGGTGTTTCTCCAAAGAAGCTTACCCATAATTTGGATAATCCAACCGAAAAAACAGGAACTGAAAAGATCCACCTTTTTTTACCCATTACTTTGGCAGTTTTTTCCAACATACCTTTGTAGGTGAGTATTTCAGGAGAACCAATTTCATAGGCTTTATCATACACATCTTCATTACCGATACAGCTGTCCATAATGGTGAGCGCATCTCTCAGAGAGATGGCCTGTGTTGCTGAAAGCGTCCATTTCGGACACATCAAGGCCGGAAGTTTCCTTACCAAGTTATAGATCATATCAAAAGAGGAACCTCCTGGACCTACAATTATTCCGGCCCTTAGAGCTGTAACAGGAACTCCTTTTGAGCCTAAGGCCTTTTCTACTTCAAGTCTACTTCTTAAGTGGATGGAAATCTTACTTTCTTCAACTTCTTTGGGAAGGATGCCACCCATGTATAAAATCTGCTTGATTCCATTGGTTGCCGCCGAACGCGCAAAATTATCGGCTAATAATAGATCTGTATCTTCGAACGAACCCTGATTGAGCCTTGTAGAGGCACTCATAGAGTGAATCAGGTATATGGCATAATCTGCACCTTCTAAAGCTTCAGTTGTGGAGGTAATGGAAAATAATTCAACCTTTCGCCAAGTGACCTCAGGATGGGGATTATCGCTTGCCTCTCTCCTACTCAAGGCTATAATATTGTATTTGTCCTTTAATTGGTGGATAAACCACCTTCCTACGTATCCACCGGCACCGGCTATTGCTATTGTTTTTTTCAATTTAATATACGGGTTGAAGTGAAAGAATCAGTGCTTCAGCAGCTTTTCGTCCAGAAGTCATGGCTGCATTCAAAGAACCATATAATAGATGGTCTCCAGCTAGAAAAACGTTATCAAAAATCTTACTACTGGTAGCTGGAAGAGTAACGGCCATCTCCTCTACATCAGGTAAAGCATCGTAGATTTCATATGTCTTGACATGCTCAAAAAACTCTGCATTGATATTGGTTAAAGCTGACAATTCAATTGCAATAAGTTTCTCAAGTTTTTCGTCAACAGCTACTGGCTTTGTGATGGAAACAGACAATAAAGCTCTATCGTTTTCTGCATAAGATTTACTTACATCAGTTAAAAACACCAGGTTATTGACTATAAATTGTTCCCCCGTCAATAAACCAATCATTGGTTGTGCGATAAAAGACTTAGATAGTGAATAATAAATGTTGACCACCTTTCTGTAAGGTTTGATTTGACCTTTCAATTGAGGTATTACAAGATCAGGCCGGCAGGCCACAATCACTGCGTCCGCTTCAAGAATCTCTCCTGATTCCAACTCAATCTGAGTTCCCTGTAAGGATTTGACTTTTTCATTGAACCGGATTTTTGTTGTTTTCAATTTATTTCTCAACTGTTCAGGTATCATTTGCATACCTTTTTCAGGAATAGCAGCATGTCCTTGTGAAAACATTTTAAAAACAAACTTAAACATCCTGGAAGATGTGGAAAGATCATTTTCAAGGAAGATTCCTTTGAAGAAAGGCTTGAAGAAATTATCAATTATTTTAACTGAAAACCCGTAATCCTGTAAATATTGAAGGGTAGCTGAATTTGGTTCTGTAAAAATTTCAGCATCTGACTTCTTTTTTAATTCTTGAGTCAATTGGAAAATTTTAATTTTATCTTTTAATGTACCCACTGCCGAAAAAGCCATACTTATTGCTTTTGAAGGATTTCGAAGAGGATCATGCACACTGAAAGAATTACCCGGTTTCAATATTATAGCGCCAGGATCAAAGTTTTTCAGATTCAACAAATCGTAGTCTAAGTAACGCTGTGCTTCGGGGTAAGCTGTCAATAGGACTTGAAATCCCCTATCCAACAAAAATCCATCAACTTTGTCAGTCCTGACTCTACCACCTACTTCATCGGATGCTTCTAAAATTACAGGGGATAGTCCTGATTTTTCAAGCTCAAACGCTGCAACCAAACCTGATACACCTGCACCAATAATGTAAATATTTGATTCTTTCTTCATAATGAATTGGTATATGTTAATGACCAATAAAAACTAAAATTGTTTTGAATTGCTCCGGATAAAGCTATCCTACCGACTAACCATCAAATCGATCAAGCAAAGAATTATTCTTTCAATTTACTCATTAGATTGATTAACTTCCAATTTCAAACATTATTCAAATATGAATTTCAATATAAAAATCACCCTCATCACGATCCTTTATTTGATTTGCCATCAATCAAAGGCCCAAACACACTATTTTCCTGCATTTGGTGAATGTGAAGAAAAAGCACCAAATGATTTACAAGTAGATGCCTCCAAATTAAAAGCTGCAATTGATTTTGCAATACAGGAAGAAAGTACCGAAAATAAAAACCTTAAACTGGCACATTACCAAAGTGCTTTTGGTCGGGAACCGCTTGGATTTCCCATAGGGCCACTTAAAGATCGTGGAGAGGCTACAGGTTTGATTATCTACAAGGGTTATGTGATTGGCAAATGGGGGGACCCGGAACGCGTAGATCTCACCTTTAGCGTAGCCAAAAGTATACTGTCTACTACAGTAGGATTGGCTGTAGATAAGGGTTTAATTAAAAGTGAAAAAGACCTTGCCTATAAGTATATGGGGCCAATCATTCCTTATGAGCCCCAAAAGGCCATGATGAATAAATCTGATCACCTGTCTGAAGAAGATGTGATAGATCTTTTTGAAACCGATCACAACAAAAAAATAACATGGGAACATTTACTGCGACAGACTTCTGATTGGGAGGGTACACTTTGGGGAAAACCTGATTGGGCCGATAGGCCACAGGGAAATTCGAACGAGTGGTTGACCCGAGAAAGAAATGCACCTGGCACGGTATATATGTACAATGACACCAGGGTAAATGTCTTGGCATTGGCAGCAATGCATGTGTGGAGAAAACCCCTTCCCCAAGTACTTAAGGAAAATGTCATGGATAAAATTGGCGCAAGCCATACCTGGAGATGGACTGGTTATGAAAACTCATTTGTGATATTGGACGGTCAAATAGCCCAATCTGTAAGCGGTGGTTCACATTGGGGTGGTGGAATGTTTATTTCAGCCTATGACCAGGCAAGGTTTGGATACCTGACCTTAAGAAAGGGAAATTGGGATGGAACCCGGGTTATTTCCGAAGAATGGATTAATAAATCAAGAACGCCAACATCTGTACAGACAAATTATGGTTTTATGAATTATTTCTTAAATACTGATAAAAAGGAGATCCCTGGCGCCCCAGCTTCTGCATTTTTCCATCTTGGTGCAGGTGTAAATATGGTGTATGTGGATGAAGAGAATGATTTAGTAATTGTAACCCGATGGATCAAAAATGATAAAAAATCCGAGTTGGTTAAAATGGTACTGGAGAGTATTCCAAATGCAAAAAACTAGGTTATTAACCTAAGCAAATTAAAAGGGATGGTTATTGATTTGACCATCCCTTTTTTATGAATTCAAAAATGATTTCAGTTATTGATTTAATAAGACCTGATTCTAATTTTAATCATTTGAATAAAACCACTTCAAAAGCAAGAATATAAAATTTAAGAATTATCTGTATTGTCTATGACGTTACTTCTACTCCCAAATTTAGATTTTTTCTTTGGGCTGGGTATATGCTCTTTGGGATTTGGAATATTTTCTCTCTGGGGAAGTGAGCTCTTGCTATCACTATTTGCTGCCTTATTGTTTTCTCTCCTAGGCATGCTGGTTTCAGAACCTTTAGCTGAGGATTGATTCTCTCTTTTAGGAACTTCTTTTTTGAAATTCTTCTTTTTATCAAACTTAGGTTTGTTTTTTCCTTTGTTTTTGGAATAACCTCCACTTCCTTCTTTGTAAGAAGGTCCATTCTCAAATCCTTCAGGTAAAGGGATTTTCTCAATTTCCAAACCAATTAATGATTCTATTCTTTTGAATTTATACTGATCCTTATCATTGACAAAAGTAATTGCAGCACCCTTACTGTCGGCTCGGGCAGTACGCCCAACCCTATGGACATAATCTTCCGGGTCACTTGGCGTATCAAAATTGATGACGAGTTCTATTCCTACTACATCAATTCCACGGGAGATTATATCAGTTCCAATAAGAATCTTAAGACTTCTATTCTTAAAGTTAGACATTATCTTTTCTCTTTCAACCTGCTCTAAATCAGAATGAAATGCTTCTACCTGGAAGTGCTTTTTTAAGCTTTTATAAAGACTTTTTACTTTTTCTTTGGTACCCGCAAAAATGATTACTGCTTCATAATCCTTTTGATTCAGGATATGTTTGACCAGCTCCTCTTTTTGGGAATCGTAAGCCAAATAGGCACTTTGCGTGACTCCTTCAGCTGTTTTTCCCAAGGCCAAGCTTATTTCTTCAGGTTCTTTGAGCAACTGCTTAGAAAACTGCCTGATTTTAGGGGGCATGGTGGCGGAGAATAACACTGTTTGCCTATCCTTAGGCAGGTAGTTGACAATGGTCAGGATATCATCCATAAACCCCATATCCAACATCCTATCCGCTTCATCCAATACAAGGTGCTTCAAGTTATCCAGTTTGATTTTTCCACCTGCCAACAAAGCGATTAGCCTACCTGGTGTGGCCACTATTATTTCAGCACCGGATTCCAATGCTCTTTTTTGTTGTTCCCAGACCAAACCATCACCTCCTCCATAAACGGGTATAGAACTGACACCTACAAAGTATGCAAAACCTTGTATCTGTTGGTCAATTTGAATGGCAAGCTCGCGTGTAGGAGCTAATATTAATGTATCCAAGCCGGTAGATCCAGATTGGGCTATTTTATTCAAAACGGGAAGAATGAAAGCTGCTGTTTTGCCTGTTCCCGTTTGAGCACAAGCGATAAGATCTTTTCCTTCTAAAATAGCAGGAATAGCCTGCTCTTGTATAGGAGTGGGTTTTTCGAAACCCATTGCATCCAACCCTTCGTTGAGGGAGGATTCAAAATTAAATTGACTGAAATTCAAAATCATGATATTAAGTGTAAACAAAAGCCCATGCCATCAATGCAAATTGCAAAGGAAGTCTTACCAATAAAATCCATTTAGGGATACCTCTGCTTCCTTTTTGGTACATATATATATTGGCTGGAAAAACCGCCAATAAAAGAATAATGATACCATAAGCTGACAATGACCGGGTAGATTCAAATAACAAGCCTAAACCGAAAATAATTTCAATGAAGCCTGTTATTGCATTTAGTACTTTCGGGTAAGGCAAATATGGTGGAATTATTTTGATATACATCCTTGGTTTGATAAAATGCATTATTCCGGCGAAAATATAAAATCCTGCCATCAGGTAAAGAAAAAATAAGTACATAGGTTTTTTCTTGAGTTATTTAGAAATCAATAATTATATTACGCCTAAAGTAAGGTAATTTCTAATAAAAATTACATACTACGCTTCTTCTTAAAGTTTAATAGTATGCATACAAGAAAATTAGTGTTGAGACCAAATTTAAAATTTTTCATTTTAATCTTTATTTTTTTTCAACAGGATTTGCTTATTGCACAAGCCGGGGATGAACGATATTCGATTAAAGGTCAGTTAAAAGATGGTCTTACCGAAGGACGAATCAATGGCGCTACCATAACTTTAAAAGAGACTGCATTTGCTACCACATCTATGAATGGTGGCAATTTTCTAGTTGAAAATGTCTATAACAACAGATTTATTTTGAATATCAATGCACCTGGATACCAGTCCTATCAGTCTGTGGTAAATGTCAAAAACGATTTAGACTTGGGTATGATTACTTTATTCCCAATTGGCTACGAAAATCCGGACGAAAATGCCTTACAAAAAACTATACGTGCGACAAACATTTCGGAGTTGTTTACCAAACGGCCAAATTTTATCGGAGGTAATCAGGTTTTCGGCATTCCCCCTGAACCTAAAAGGCTGGAAGGTAATTTCTATCTTGATGTCAAGTGGAACAAGGCCTCAATACTTTTATACAGGGATTTCGAGGTGTTGGAAGGATATTACGCCAGATTCAATATCAGTACGAATACCTTCGAGCTGCGCATGGATGAAGAAGATGTGGTGACTACACTTCCGGGTCTAAGGGTTCAAAATATAGTATGGGTAGATGAAGTGGCAAATGTACCGAGGTATTTTGTAAATGGAATGGACTTAAAGGATAATGGGGTTCCGGTATCGGGATTTTTTGAAGTACTGGTTGACGGGCAAGTGCCTTTGGTCAGGAGAACTATCGCTTCGATTAGAGAATCAAATTATAATGAGGCTCTGATGGTCGGAGAACGTAATGACCAAATCAAGAAGAGGAATACTTATTATTATTTAAAAGATAAAAATATTCATAAAGTACCAAACAGAAGGCGCAAACTTGTCTCTGTTTTTGACGAGCATACAGAAAAAATGGAGAATTTTATAAAAGAAAATTCCATTAATGTAAAAACACCTTCAGGATTATTTGTTGTTTTCACCCATTACAACAGCATGTTTGAAGGCTATGAGCCCTTAATTCCAAAATTATTAGACGATTAATTCATGAAAAAACTATTGACCTTAATGCTGTTATTACTGACTGTATGCACAGCATATTCCCAAAGCACCCAGAAACCACCTTTGCATGGTAAGCATTGGATGGCAATTACAGGAAAACCTTTAGGTGCCACTGCAGGAGCCATGATTTTTGCTCAAGGAGGTAATGCAGTAGACGCATCTTGTGGCATGCTGGCCGCTGTCTGCACCATGTGGGATGTATTGAGTTGGGGTGGTGAAACGCAGGCCCTTATATACAATCCGAATACAAAAGAGGTTATTGCTATAAATGCCATGGGAGTAGCACCTACCGGAGCCACTCTTGATTTTTTCAAGGAAAAGGACATGAAGTATCCGCCGGAGTTTGGACCATTGGCAGCAACTACACCTGGCACTCCGGGAGGTTTAATGACCATGCTCGCTGAATATGGCACGATGAGCCTTAAGGAAGTACTTGCACCGGCTATGGAAATGGCCAAGGGTTACCCCATAGAGGCACAAACAGCTAACATGATAGAGGGACGCAAAGACTTGATTAAAGACTGGCCATATAGTAAGAAAGTATTTTTACCACATTTAGGTGAAGAAAGAGAAGCACCGTATCCGGGAGAAATTTTTGTTCAGGAAGATCTTTACAAAACTTTACAAAAACTGGTAGAGACAGAGGCCGAGGCATTGTCCAATGGAAAATCGAGAAAAGAAGCTATTTACGCTGCTTACGAAAGATTCTACAAAGGAGATATAGCAGAAGAAATTGTTAGAGGCACCCGGGAACAGGGAGGGCTTTTTACCATGGACGATTTGGCAAATTGGAAAGTGAAGATTGAAAGCCCATCAAAGACCAATTATAAAGGAATTGATGTTTATAAACTTCAGGAATGGACTCAGGGCCCTGCACTTCTTCAGTCTTTAAACATTCTGGAAAATTTTGATCTGAAATCTATGGGTTACAACTCCTCTCAATACATACATACCCTTTACCAGACCATGAGTTTGGCTTTTACTGACAGAGATTTTTACTATGGAGATCCTGCATTTGACCCCAAAAGCCCTATGGAAGGTTTACTTTCCAAAGAATACGCAAAAGAGAGGGCAAAATTGATAAAGGATAAGAATGATCCAGAAATAGGACCAGGAGACCCCTATCCTTTTCAAGGTGAAACCAACCCTTTTATGGATTTATTGAAAAAGAGGAAAGATGCTTTAGCCTATCACAACCCTGAAGTACCTGTCCAAGGTCCCGAGGATCCTTTTCTATTGAGTTTCCAATCCGGTACTACATCTATTCAGGCCACTGATAAGGATGGCTGGGTGGTCTCCATTACGCCATCCGGCGGTTGGGTTCCTGCGGTGATTGCCGGAAATACAGGAGTAGGACTTAGCCAAAGGATGCAAAGTTTTGTTTTAGACGAGCGACTCAATCCTTTTAATCTCGTCGCCCCAGGTAAAAGACCAAGAGTAACTTTAACACCTAGCATGGCGCTTAAAGATGGAAAGCCTTTCCTATCTTTTGCAGTTCAGGGAGGAGATACACAAGATCAGGATTTATTACAGATGTTCTTGAATATAGTAGAATTCGACATGACAGTTCAAGAAGCGGCAGAAGCAGCAAATATTCACAATTACCATATGCAGTCTTCTTTTGGAGCACATGATTCCAAACCAGGTTCCATTACGCTCAATCAGGAAGTGCCTACTTGGATAAGAAGAGAATTGGCCAAAAAAGGTTATAAGATGAATTTTCTTGAAAGGACTTCAGGTCCCTTGAATGCAATTTGGTTTGACTGGAAGCATGACAGCTTTTGGGGAGGATCCAGTAATCATGGTGAAGATTACGGTATAGCTTGGTAAAAGAAAAAGCCCGGAATTAAAGTTATCCGGGCTTTTGTATGATTATACTTTTTATCTGATTGCATTCTCCAGAGTGGCAAGGTAAACCCATTTTTGATCTCTTGATTTCAGCCCCTTTTCAATTGCCATCTGCTGTTCTTTGGTGGACTCCATATCTTCATATTCCTGGGCATTAAAAAACTGAAGATAATCTTTGTAAATATTCATTGTCAAATGCGTGGTTTTGGCTTCACTTCCAAATGGCAGAGCTGTTCTTAATAAACTCCATGAGCCCATCAATCCCTTATCTATCCGACTTTGATGTATGGCTTGAAATACTTCTCTTTCAGCTTTTTCATATTCTTCGAATTTTCCTTCTACAGCTTTCATCATATCAAAAGAGGCCAAAGTTCCCTTTTTGAACTGAAATGAATCCTTAGTAGTAGCAATTTCTTTCATATAAACCCTTTGAGCCAAATCCCTACTGCTCTGAGCATCAGAGAATCTCTTTCTAGCTTGATTTTCATTCAGGTGTGGATGAGCTATCATGGCATACCTTATCAGATCCTCTTCTTCGAGTCCATTCATCATGCTTACAGGATCTTTGTAATAAGTAATTGTTATATACTGAAATTCACCTATATCTGCTCCTGATTGAAGAGACCAAAGGTCCCAACCCGTAATTCTTTTGTCATTGATTGCGGCTTGATAAACTTTATCCATAAACTCCTTGAATTCCATAAAATCATAAGTTTGGTTGGACTCCACTTTCATGAATTCAAAGACCATAAACCGTTGCTGTTGAGCCTGTAAAGCTATTATCAGTCCAAAAGATAGAATAGCGGAAATAAGTAACTTTTTCATATCGGATTATTTTAGGTTATTTTTTAACACTTGTTTCTGATCTTTTAAAATTTAGGAATAAAATTTTGTTTTTAATAATTTAATCCTTTGTTTTTTACTTAAATTTTCATTTTTAGCAATTAATACTTCTTAAAGGTCTTTTTTGACAAAATCATTCTAATGATCAAAAAGGATTAGGATAAAAATCATATTGTTGGTAGCTTTTGAAAAATTTGGAATAAAATGAAACTTTCAAGAAGAGATTGGTTAAAAAATGCCTCTTTATTTGGCGGCATGACTTTGTTGACGGGAGGAGCAGCGGTATCCGAGTTGTCCGCTGAAGAAGTCAAAAAATTCAATCCCAGGCCATTCAATACTCCTATAAGGTTGGGATCAAATGAAAATCCATATGGTCCATCCGCAGCTATGCGAAAAGCCATGACTGAAGCCTTTGACAATGGCTGTAGGTATCCCTGGTCTTACAATGCAGCACTTCAGGATATGATTGCTGAACGAGAAGGTGTTACCAGTGAGCATGTTGTATTGGTTGCAGGTTCAACCGAAGGTCTAAAGGTTGCGGGAATCACTTATGCGGGTAAGGGTGATGAGATTATATCGGGCTTACCGACATTCCTGACAATGATGGATTATGCTAAGGTATGGGGTGCAGACGTCAATTGGGTGCCGCTCAATAAAGATATGGACTACGACCTTGAAGAAATTGAGAAGAGAATTACTTCTAAAACCAAACTTGTTTTTCTTTGTAATCCAAATAATCCAACAGGTAAGCTTTTGAACAAAAATGCAGTTATGGATTTTTGTGAAAGTGCCTGCAAAAAGACAATGATTTTCAGCGATGAGGCTTACTACGACTATATCGAAGATCCCGAATATCCTTCAATGATTGAGCTCGTTAAAAAAGGAGAAAATGTAATTGTATCCAAAACACTTTCTAAAGTTTATGGACTGGCAGGAATACGGATGGGATATTTAATTGCGAAACCTGAGATTGCGAAAATGTTAAAAGAAAGGGTTGTGGCCAACACCAATATTATGGCCATAGAAGCTGGAAAATCGGCACTACAGGATGAAGAATTTTATAAATTTTCATTGGCCAAAAATCTGGAATGCCGAAAAATGATTGAATCCACCTTGGATGAATTGGGACTAGATTACCTACCATCACAGGCTAACTTCGTTTTTTTCAATGCCAAGCAGGATGTTTCAAACCTAGCAGTCAAAATGCTGGAAAAAGGAGTAATCATAGGAAGACCATTCCCTCCAATGAACAATTGGTGTAGAATAAGTACTGGCACGGTAGAAGAAGTTGCATTTTTTAATCAAGCACTTAAAGAATTACTGGTTTAACCGTCATGATAAATTTCAATCTCAGATTGGAGAATGAGCATATATTGCTTAGACCTTTGGAGGATTCAGACCTTGAAAAATACCTTGAGCTCACCAAAGAAGCAGATATGTGGCGTTTTTATACCCATGATTTATCCACTATAGAAGGTTTGGAAACCTGGGCAAAACCGGCTTTTGAAGAAGAAAGACTTCAATTTACAGTAATTGATAAAAAGACGGATAAAATCATGGGATCAACCGCTTTTGGTAATATTTCTGAGCGGGATAAAAGACTGGAAATTGGTTGGACCTGGTTGGGCAAACAGTATCAAGGTATTGGTGTTAATGGAATTGTGAAAGCACTCCAATTGACTTACTGTTTTGAAACTTTAGAACTTGAAAGGGTAGAATTCAAAACAGATGTACTCAATTCTCAAGCTAGAAGGTCCCTATCCAATATCTATGCTATCGAAGAAGGTGTATTGAGAAGCCATACCCTGATGACTAATGGGAGAAGAAGGGATACTATTTACTTCAGTATCCTCAAACAAGAATGGGCTTATGTAAAAAGGGAAAATGATTGGTAATTCAAAAATAGCATACCTTGAATACAGCAATGGAAACATTAAAATTTTGACTTCCCCTCCCCTGCTGATAATATTGATTTTAATTTTATTTCAATCCTGTACTTTTCAAAATGAAGAAAGAACTCCCTTACAATTGATTAACAATGTACTTATCGATGGGCAAAGATTGGAGTTCAAAGCAGCAAGACTCAATCTCACCGGGCCAGTTACTATTTCGAATGAAAATTCTCATATACAGGCTGTATTGGAATTGTCCACAGATGAAAACTTTGAAATACCAGTTACTCCGGGGACTAGTATATACAGGCTGCCTATTTTTGCTGTTAATGAAGGTTATAACTTACCTACTTTTCCACTTCAAAATGGTGTTTTTGAGGTGATACCTGAATCTTTATTAGAAGAAGATTTGAGCTTTATGGAAGGGGTGAATTTTGTGGCTCCTGTTCAGCTCTTTTTATCTGCCAACAGTTCAGGAGAATGGCTAAGTGAAATTACAGGAGACACCGGTACTGTACAAATTCAATTTGAAATCAGTAATGGGTTGGTTAGGCTTACCAACAATTGGAATTCAGAAGAGGAAGGAAGACAGATTACAGGAGCTGTCTCCCTACCATTGAATTTGAGTAATTTCAGGCCTTGATCATATTTTAGGCAATTGCCAGCCGTTATTGTAATTTGCTTTCATAAGGTCATTTGCATCTGTATCTGTAAATTGACCCTTTTGCTCATCCCAATATATTTTATTACCGGTTTTGAAGGCTATATTCCCCATTTGAGCATTGATTGCAGCAATGCTTCCGGTTTCTATACCACAGGTAAGTTTGGTGGCATCATTACTGGTAATTGCATTTACAAAACCCTGTGCATGCAATTCCAGTGCATTACCTTCCGGTTTTGTATGGGGTACTTCTTCAACTTTATTTTTTCTTTCTCCCTCAACATTTTCGGTTTCTGGAATGACTTTCCATCCTCCCCTGTTCACTACCAGAGTAGCATTGTTGCCGATAAAAGCTATCCCCTCTGTAGTGCCATAATTACCCCCATCTATCCCCGTTGCATGCTCCCAGAGCATATTGAATCCATCATATTCATACACCGTTTGAAGCGTATCTGGAGTTTCAGAGGCATCATCAGGATAGGCGAATTTTCCTCCTGAAGCCATTACCGATTTGGGTGCGGTGACTCCCATGGCATGTAGAGCAATATCAATTTCATGAACACCCCAGTCTGTCATCAATCCACCCGCATAGTCCCAGAACCACCTGAAATTGAAGTGAAATCTATTTTCATTGAAAGGTCTTTTGGGCGCTGGACCCAACCACATGTCGTAATCTACACCCTTGGGAACAGCTCCATCTGGTAGGACAGGCACAGGTTTCATCCAACCTTGATAAGCCCATGTTTTGACCAAGCGGATCTGTCCAAGCTTTCCTGATTTAACATAATCTATCGCTTGGGCATATTGTGAACCACTTCTTTGCCATTGTCCAACCTGTACCATTTTACCATAGCGCTTTTGTGCTTCTACCATTAACATACACTCTTCTATGGTATTGGCTATGGGCTTTTCCACATATACATGCTTACCTGCCGAAAGGCTATCAACCAGATTAAGACAGTGCCAATGATCGGGTGTTCCCACAATTATGGCATCTATGTCTTTATTCTCAAGCATTTTCCTGTAATCTCCATAAACCGCCGGTTTTTTTCCCCTAAGGTTTTCTACATCCGATGACCTTTGTGCAAGTACTGATTCATCAATATCTGCCAAGGCAATGCAATTCACATTTGGCAATTTTAAATGAGCATTCATATCTGACCAGCCCATTCCTTTGCACCCAATAACTCCAAAATTGATGGTGTCTGAAGGGGAGATTTTATTGGCAAGATTTCTTAAAGTTTCTGCCTGTATAAAGGAGGGAACACTTAGCCCCGCCCCTGCCAATAAGCTTGTTTGTAAAAATTTTCTTCTCGATTTCATGTGTTTATTAGGGTTTGATTGAAGGTTAAAAGGTAAAGGATTTTACGGTAAGTGAAAAGGTGTATGTTATGGAAAGAATAATTTATTCAGCTTTAGAGCAATTAAGACCAAAATCCCTTACGCATAAATGCGCTTAGTTATTGACAGAAAGCCTATGATACTTTGGGAAATCTTGTTGTTAAATGAAGATTTAAACTGACTCTAAATTGGCTTAACGGCTTATTATACTCTAAAGAGAGCCTTCTTTAGATTTTAACTTATACTAATTCCAAATATGATTTTATATATGATGCAAATGATAGAATAACTAAATATTGATTAAATTTGAATAAATGTCAAAAGATATAAAATCGAGCCTGCCTACCGGACAGGCAGTCATGATCCCGTACCTACGGGATCACACACTGGGATGATTGTAAACCATGCGAAGATTCTCCCGAAAGTCGGGACAGGCTATCCCGAAAAACCGGAACAAGTTATGTCAATTGAAAAGAAATTATAATAATATGAAAACACGTGAAATAGTAACCTTGCAACGATCCTTGTTGCACGATACCGAAAAATTACTGAACGAGCAGATCGGAATGGAAGGGAAATCTTCTGCATCATACCTTTCCATGGCATCTTGGTGTCATATGATGGGCTATGAAAATGCCTCCAAGTACCTATACACTCACGCTGATGAAGAGAGAATGCATATGATGAAACTTTTCAAATATGTAAACGAGGCAGGTGGTCATGCTATTCAACCGGAAATTACAGGAATAAGACACAATTTCAACTCATTAAGAGAAGTATTTGAATTGATACTTGAGCATGAAATCAAAGTCACCAAATCCATCAATTCTATAGTTGACCATGCTTTCGGAGTGAAAGACTTTGCTACTTTCAGCTTTATGCAATGGTACGTTACAGAACAGCGTGAGGAGGAAACCATAGCTAGAAGGGCATTAGAACTCTTTGAAATTATTGGTGAAGAAGGAGTAGGATTATGGACCATAGATCAGGAATTGGGTAAATTACATGCTATCTCTGCTGAAAATGAAGGTTAAATAGATTCTGCCAAAAATTGAAATGATTACGGTTCCTAGGGACCGTAATTTTTTTGCATATATTTATTATCCACTAACTCCACAGCACTATGGTAGATAATATACTTAAAGTAGAACAGATAGGTAAAAACCTTTTAAGGCTAGCTATTGCCGGTTACATATGGTCAATTGTCATCTTATCTTTTCAATGGGACAAAGACAAACTTTGGATGGCCTTAGTCTTGGTTGTTTTAGTCATAATACCAGTGTTTTTACTTTTACATTTTAAAAGTCCTAAAATGGGAATAGCTGGAGGAATTGGAACAGCCTTGTTTT
Source organism: Mongoliibacter sp. (assembly GCF_007692705.1). Lineage (GTDB taxonomy): Bacteria > Bacteroidota > Bacteroidia > Cytophagales > Cyclobacteriaceae > Mongoliibacter. The sequence continues at coordinate 15,601 of NZ_REBN01000116.1, read as the reverse complement.
TTCTCGTTTCGGCTCTTGTAATCTTTACTTCTGATGTGCAAGCTGATGCACCGGGCAAACTCATTTATCTACATATAGTTAGAGATATTTTATTGCTATTGGCTTCTATTGTATTGACCGGAGAATCTTTAAAGGAACTGGTTAGGGAAAAAATCACTCAGCCATTTCCTAAGGCATGACAGAATAAGTTAACTGAAATTGAAATCTTCGGATTGCTAGTTCTTAAGGGATAATTTTTAAGTGAAGTATGCTGTCTGACAACTGTCTTTAGGATTTTAGCAATTGAACTATTAGATTTAAATTTAAATAATCAAAATTCATGTGTGCTAAAGTTTCTATTCCATATCTTTTAATTTCTTTATTTTTTTTTTCCTGTTCCACCAAAGACTCACCTGAAAAAATCAGTGCCGAAGAAAGTGAACCTCATAAGGTTATCCGATCAAATGATGGAATGGTTTTCATTCCTGGTGGTGAATTTTATATGGGAACAGATGAAACGGAAGCCTATCCAGTAGAAAAGCCGGCAGTAAAAAGAAAAGTGAAGGGATTTTGGATGGATGAGACAGAGGTCACTGTTGCTCAATTTACCCGATTTGTGGAAGAAACAGGTTATCTCACCGTGGCAGAAAGGGTTCCTGATTGGGAAGAAATGAAAAAACAATTGCCTCCCGGCACGCCCCGACCTGCCGAAGAAGACATGCAACCTGGTTCTATGGTGTTTTCGCCTCCTTCGCATGAAGTCCCTTTACATGACATCAGCCTATGGTGGAAATGGGTATTGGGTGCAAGTTGGAAACATCCGGAAGGTCCAGGTTCAACCGTAGAGGGTAGAGAAAATCATCCTGTCGTTCACATAGCTTTTGAAGATGCGGTGGCCTATGCTGAATGGGCTGGAAAGCGAATACCAACCGAAACGGAGTGGGAATATGCTGCAAAAGCAGGACGGAAACACCAGCGTTACGCTTGGGGCGATGGCTTCAAGCCTAATGGTATTTTTATGGCAAATACATTTCAAGGAGAATTTCCGCATGAAAACTTATCTGAAGATGGGTTTGAAGGAACTGCTCCGGTCATGAGTTTTCCTCCAAACGATTATGGCCTTTACGATATGATCGGAAATGTTTGGGAAATGACTTCTGATTGGTTCGATGCCATCAAATTTCAAAGAATATCAGGAAATGCACCTGCATTAGATTCCAGTATTTCGCAATGTTACAACCCAAGCAACCCTTATGCGCTTGAAAAAGTCATCAAGGGCGGTTCATTTTTATGTGCGGACGATTATTGTATTAATTACAGGCCATCTGCCCGACAGGGCCAGGATTTTGAAAGTGGTACCAGTAATATTGGATTTCGATGCGTTAGGGATTCAGAATAATATTTTTGTCAAGAATAATTTTGGCTTGGTATTCGTATATATTTGCAGGAGTTTTCGTATATAAACTTGATATGAAGAAATTTTTGCTGTTACTTTTCCTAATTCTATCTTTTGAAGAGTTTTGTTTTGCTCAAGATTATCATTCCAGGTGGTTGTTTACAACTGAACTTTCTCCTTCTTTTCCATCTTCTAGAGATCGAGTAGTTTCAAATGCCGATAATTATTCAAGCTTGGAATGGAGAAATAGAATAGGTGTTAGGACTTTTGGGAATCTTTTTATTGGTGTTCAGGCAAGTGTCAGAAATTACAGCGAAACTTTGACCTTGAGTACTGACATACAATCCCATATCGGTAGTAGCACTATAGAATCCAGGTTAGAGAATACCATGCTGGGTTTTGGTCCATTTTTCAATTATTACCTTGAACTCAGTCCAAAATTTTACCTGCTTGGTTCAGGGTTTATTGGTTTGGAAAAAGGTGTAGGAGCATTTAATTATACCCTCATAAGCAACACATGCCCATCTTGTGAAGCTGAAGGGGTAACAGGTACGTTTCCTCGAAGATTAGGTGAATCGTCATTTAAAGACGTCCTGCTTACATACAGTGGTGATCTCGGAATGGGCTACCTGATCAATGATGCAGTAGGTATACAGTTTATGGTTAATCTTTTGAGGTATGAACGATCTAGTTATTTGACACGAGAGTATAATGGAGAGCCTTTTGATAATCCAGGATTTAGGATGTTTTATTCTGAAAGTGTAAGGAGCTGGTCGTCGATCAGTGATCGGATGATTTTTCACGTTGGAATATTTATGGCCTTAAACTTTGAATAGTATTCAAAAGATTGATTTTATAAAGAAATGAAAAAACCTGTCATCTTTAAAAGATGACAGGTTTCTCTAATCAATTCAAAATTTATGTGTGAATCTATTTTTTTAATTTGACTGGGACTGGCTTTACTTTCCAAATCTCATTGCAATAATCTCTTATACTTCTATCACTGGAGAATTTACCCATTCTTGCTACGTTCAAAATGGACATCTCAGCCCATTTGGATTTATCCCTGAATGTTTCGGCTACTTTATCCTGTGCCTCAATATAAGGTTGGTAATCAGCCAATACCAAGTACTGATCATCAAACATCAATGACCTTACAAGACTTTTAAATGTATCTGTATTCAGGTGGGAGAAATAGCCACTATTGATTTGATCCAAAGCCAATTTCAAATCAGGGTTGTTTTTATAATAACTATAAGGATCATATCCATTATTTTTCACTTGATCCACTTCATCAGCATCAAGGCCGAATAGGAAGAAATTCTCTTCACCTACACATTCCCTGATTTCAACATTTGCACCATCCAAGGTCCCAATAGTTAAAGCACCATTAAGCGACAATTTCATATTCCCTGTTCCTGATGCTTCTTTACCAGCGGTAGAAATCTGTTCAGATAAATCTGCTGCAGGATATATTTTCTGCGCATTTGTTACATTGTAATTTGGATAAAAAACAACTTTTAACCTGTTTTTCACATCCGGATCATTATTGACCACCTCTCCTATTGAAGTTATCAGTTTGATGATCTCCTTGGCGACTTTATATCCAGGCGCAGCTTTTCCAGCAAATATTACTGTTCTTGGAACCATATCAATTTGAGGATTATGCTTGATCCTGTTGTATAGTGTAATTACATGAAGTGCATTAAGCACCTGCCTTTTGTATTCATGCATTCTTTTAACATGAACATCGTATAAAGATTCAGGGTCCACTCTTAACCTCATCCTTTGAAGAATTCTTTTGCTCAGGCTGAGTTTTTGCTGGTATTTAACATCCATCCAAGCTTTTTGGAAGTCCTTGTCTTTGGCAAATTTTTCTAGTCCCTTCAATTCATCCAAGTATTTGATCCAGCCATCACCGATTTTTTCAGTGATAAGTTTTGTAAGTTCTGGATTGCTGAGCACCATCCATCTTCGGGGTGTCACACCATTGGTCTTATTACTGAATTTTTCAGGTGTAAGCTCGTACCAATCTTTTAAAACAGTTTTTTTCAAAAGCTCAGTATGCAAGGCGGCAACACCGTTGATGGCAAAACTTCCAAGAGAAGCTAAGTTTGCCATTTTGATGTATTTCTTTTGACCTTCTCCAATTAGTGAAAGGCTGGCAATTTTTTGATGATCACCAAAGAACTTTACTGTCACAACATCCAAGAACCTTCTGTTGATTTCGTATATCAGCTCAAGGTGCCTTGGAAGTACTCTTCCAAATAATTCCAAATCCCACTTTTCCAAAGCCTCTGGCAACAAAGTGTGATTTGTATAGGCAAACGTCTTGGTAGTGATATCCCAAGCGTCATCCCATTCCAATTGATATTTATCGAGTAAGAGTCGCATCAGTTCTGCAACACCAATGGCTGGATGGGTATCATTTAGCTGCACAACAAATTTCTTATGAAAATCCTGGATTTTATCCCCTTGTCTCAGGTGAATCCCAAGCATATCCTGCAAAGAGCAGGACACAAAGAAATATTGTTGCTGTAGTCTTAGAATCTTACCTTCTTCTTGTTCGTCATTTGGATATAATACTTTGGAAATATTTTCGCAAAGAATTTTTTGCCTTACAGCATCGTTATATCCACCCGCATTGAAAAGTTGAAAATCAAAGGATTTTGGAGCCTCAGACTTCCATAATCTTAATGTATTGGTGGTATTTACGTCATAACCTAAAATAGGAGTGTCATATGCCACGCCTTTTACAATTAAATCAGGAATCCAATTACTACAGTATTTCCCATTATTGTCAGTGTAATGTTGGACGTGTCCACCAATTTTCACCTCATAGTTCAATTCCCTACGCTCAATTTCCCATGGATTACCCCTTCTGAGCCAATTGTCTGTATCTTCTACCTGCCAGCCGTCTCTTATATCCTGTTCAAAGATGCCAAATTGGTACCTAATGCCATAACCTATGGCGGGAACCTCTAAAGTTGCCAAAGAATCCATATAACAAGCTGCCAGTCTACCCAAACCGCCATTTCCTAAGCCTGGTTCTATCTCTTTTTCTACTAACCAATCAAGGTCTTTACCTAATTCCTTAACAGCCTGTTCTGTTTCTTTATAAATTCCTAAGTTGATAAGGTTGTTTGCAAGATGAGGCCCAAGTAGGTATTCTGCTGACAAATAAGAAACCACCCTGTGCTTTCCATCTAAGTATTGTTTTACAGAAGCTACCCAGCGGTTAAGGATTCTATCTCTTACCGCATAGGAAACGGCCATATAGTAATCATTTCGGGTAGCGATCTCTGGAAATTTTCCCTGCACATAAAACAAGTTATTTGAAATCGCTCTTTTCAGAGCTTCCACACTCAGTCCGGTTCTTGCATCTTCAATGAGTATATTTTGAATCTCTTGTTTGTCAAGTCCCTTTTCCTCGAGCTTGGATTTAACTTTAGAGACTGGATTATTTTTTTTCATATTATCTTTAAATCAATTCACTGCGAAAGTTAAACAAATACAGGTCCTTATAAAAGGAAGGGGTTAAAAACCAATTTACAAATTGTACAAATTAACATGTGCCAACTGACATATTTGCGGAATATGTTTTCAAACTGTATATTGAATGGTGCTTTGTAAATAAACTTCAAGAATCATGAAAACCTTCCTCTCTTCATTCATTTTTATTATATCGATAACATTATTATTTTCCTGTAATCCCCGCTCAGAGCAAAATGGAGAAGAAATCGATGAAATTGTGGTAGATGACGAAATGTTTGCTCCTGACGAGCATAATGCACGGATCTCCCTGGATTATGAGGGAATCTATGAGGGCGTTTTGCCATGTGCTGATTGTGAGGGTATAGAGACCACAATTGAAATCGGCCCTTCTTACTCATTTACCAAAAAGACAATTTACTTGGGAAAAGACAATGATTCTATCCAAGAATCTTCGGGAACTTATAGTTGGAATGATGGTGGGAATACCATTACCCTTGAAGGGGTTGAGTCACCCAATCAGTATTTTGTTGGTGAAAACTTATTATTTCACCTCGATATGGAGGGTAATAGAATCACAGGAGATTTGGCAGATAATTATACACTCCGAAAAAAGATAGATTAAAAATAGTTCGCTGCTCACATTTTTAGACCTCAAAAAAAGAATGACAAGACTTACACCAGAAATAGTTTTAGGGTGACTAGAGAATGCAAGTCCCTATTTTTTTCCCTTCTTAATCAAATATGATCGCCAGGAAACTCTCTAAGCAGATGTCTTCGGAAGTTTTTCCACCTGTAGTTAATTGTAATCCAAAGAAAAGGTCCGTGATTGACTCTAAGCGTTTCAGGGTTTGGCGTAGCCATTCGCAAATGATAGCCTGGAGAAAGTGTCACCGCATTTTTCGTAAAGCTAAACAAGGCAAAAATCCTATGCTCAAACGGGTTATCTGCAAAAGATGGACCTACAGTGACTAAAGATTCATTAAAAAGAGTGGTTGAAAAGTTAAAATTGTCACTCAACACTTCACCCCAATTATAACGAACGCTTGCATTAAACCTCATCCTATGATTGAGACCAAATCCTTCAATTATTTCTGTATTACTGAAATTTGCCCTGTACCTCATATCATGCCTGTACCTCAAACTTGTGGATAACCGGGATGAAGAAGGTAACCTATATACCACTTGTCCCCAGGGTCTGTTTTCAGGCCTCACCAATGCTCCGGCAGAAAAAGGGGCAGTTAAGCCTAAACGTGCATATCCTAGCGTAAAGGAGAGCCGTTGATCCTGTGTATGGAGTGTCAATCCACTTCTTACAATCAGAAATATATCTGGAACATGATGTGTGTCAAGCCATACAGACCAATTTGGAGCAATTTGACCTGAGGTCATAAAGCCATACCACATTTCAGTATCTGAGATAACTTCCCTTTGCGCCATAAGAAAATGGCTTTGGGTATATATGAGAAAAAAGAGTAAAAATCTGCGCATAAAATAATTACTTGGCACTAAGATAATTCTCAATCTCCAATAGGACAAAAAGCTTCAATGAATCGTCTTGAATATTGAGCAAAAGAAAAATTAATATAAATACGGAATGATGCCAGTAGAATAATTTATTGCTGCTTCTTGATTCATTTCGATACCAATTGATATTTGATATTTATAGATAACTTGTCCCGGTTTATCGGGATTGACCAAATTCAAACGTTAATTTTATGTTTTGAAGTTATTGGTAAAGAAGTGAATAATAACAAAAATTAAAATGATACTTCCCCTGAAGAATAAATTCTCTTTTTTAACGGTCTATCTCATGCTATTTTTTGCGTCTTGCATAAATAGTGATCAATTACCTAAATACCAGGGAGAAAAAATAATTGTCAATACCAATCTTTTTGATGAGGATTTCTTAGGAAGTGTCACAATTTTGGAAGCTGAAGTAAGAAATGAAATGTTGTATTTAAAGGTTGGGTACAGTGGTTGCAGTCCCACAGATGACTGGACCTTGGTATTTTCGGAACGATTTTTATATTCCCAACCTCCTACCCTTCAGGCAAAATTGATTTTCGAACCTGTGACAGATTGTGGTGCGTATTTCACTTCTAATTTAAAATTTGATCTTGAAAAAATAAGAAGTTTTGCTGCAGGTCCATATCATATAACACTTCAGGGATGGGGAAAAAAGTTGCAAGTTCCTTAATTACAAACCAAATAAGCTAGGAAGCCAAAGAGTCAATCCTGGCCAAAGGGTAACTACTACCAAGCCAATTATCATGGCCAAGAAGAAAGGTAAAAGCGGTTTTACTGCTTGTTGAATATTTATTCCAGCTACCTGAACACCCAGAAATAAAACAGAACCAACAGGTGGTGTACACAACCCTATACAAAGATTAAGAATCATGATGATTCCAAAATGTACTGGATCCACTCCTAACTCAGTAACTACAGGAAGAAATATCGGAGTAAAGATCAATACAGCAGGAGTCATGTCCATAAAAATCCCCACGAATAATAATATAAGATTGATGATGATGAGAATGACTATAATATTGTCACTTAGCGATAAAAGCGTTTCACTTATCCCTTGAGGAATATCTTCCGCAGACATAACCCAAGACATACTCATGGAGGTAGCTATCAATAACATGACAATGGCTGTCGTTTCACTGGATTTCAGAAGTATGGCAGGTATTTCTTTCCATTTCAATTCCCTGTAAAAAAATGAAAGTGCTAAAGTGTAAACGACAGCTATGGCCGAAGCCTCAGTTGCCGTAAAGATCCCTCCAACAATTCCACCTATTACAATTACCAATAGCATCAGCGAGGGAAATGCCCTTAGAGACTTATCTAAAAGTTCTCTTGTACTGGTTCTCTCTCCTGCTGGAAGCTTGTGCTTTCTGATAAAAATTGCTGCAGTCAACATCAACACAAAACCTATAAACAAACCTGGTAAATACCCTGCTACAAAAAGTGCGGCAATGGATACCCCACCTGAGGCTAATGAGTAAACAATTAGAATATTGGAAGGGGGAATGATAAGTCCAGTTGTAGAGGAAGTGATATTGACAGCAGCCCCAAGACCTTTTGGATAACCTTCATCATCCATTCTTTTCCCTAAAATACTTCCTATAGCAGAAACTGCTGCTGCTGCAGACCCTGCTATTGCCCCAAATAACATGGCAGCGATGACATTTACATAAAGTAATCCACCTGGCAATTTACCCATCATGGCTTTAGCCAATTCTATTAAGCGATTGGCAATACCACCCCGATTCATAATTTCTCCTGCGAGAATAAAAAAAGGAATGGCCAATAAGGCAAAGCTATCCAAGCCGGTACCCATTCTTTGGGCAATGGTAGTTGCTGAAGGTACTGCTGCTACTGAAACCAAAAGTGTAAGAAGGCTTGAGATACCCAAACTCCAAGCTACCGGTACACCTATCGACATTAAGGTAAGAAAAGTAAGAACCAAAATCAGTATGCTGATCACTTCCATGTTTATCCTTTTTGAGTTTTCAGGGTAATTGAAATTTGAAAAATATTGTAATACATCACCAAAAGACCACTAAAGGGAATGATGATGTAAATGAAAGCCAATGGCATTTGTAAAGTAGCTGACTTTTGTTCAAGTATATATGTAATATAAACCAGATTACTACCACCCAATACCATAGCAAAAAATGCGAATGACATGACAATAACATTAATGAGTATTATCAGTCTATTTCTTGCTTTTCCTTCTAATTTTTGAGGTAAAATATCGATTGCTAAATGCTTGTCTTGCCCGGCAACATAGGCTGAACCCAGCATTCCAAGCCAGATCAACATGTACCTGGATAATTCGTCAGTAAATGAAGAGGGATTTTGAATGACGTATCTGGACAGGACTTGCCATGTAACGTTCAAAACCATGGCAGCCATCAAAAACATCAATGCATTGCTGACAATTTTATCTATTACAAATTTGGTTTTAGTTTGGGTCATACTGCTAATTATTTCATTTTACTGCCCTGATCTTTTCGATGATTTCATAAAAGTCCGGCTGAGTGGATTTATAAGATTCAAAAATTGGGACTACAGCTTCTCTAAAAGGTCCTGTCTCTGGATAATGTATTTCTACTCCTGCTTTCTCCATTTCTGCCAATGATTCTTCCACTGATTTTGCCCAGAGGTCATACTGATAAACCGCGGATTCATCTGCAGCTTCCTGAAGCCAATTTTTTTCTTGTTCGCTTAGTATATTCCAGACCTTTGTACTGATAATCACCATATCCGGAATAGCCGTATGCTCATTGATACTGTAATACTTGCAAACTTCATAGTGCTTAGAGGTAAAAAGACTCGGAGGATTGTTTTCTGCACCATCGACTATTCCTTGCTGTAAAGCTGTATACAGCTCGCCATAGGACACTGGTGTGGGTGATCCTCCAAACGCTTTTACCATGTTGATGGCAGTATTGCTTTCCATTACCCTCATTTTTAGACCTTTAAGATCCTCTGGATTTTCTATGGGTTTGTTTTTGGTATAAAAACTCCTTTTCCCGGCATCATAATAACAAAGGCCTCTAAGCCAGTATTTTTCTCCTTCCAGAAGTAGTTGTTGCCCAATCTCTCCTTTAAGTACTTTGTCTCTGTGTTCATCGTCCCGAAAAAGATAAGGCAATGAAAGTACCTGAATTTTCGGAGCAAAATTCTCCATTGCGGCTGATGAAACCTTTGTCATTCCAAGACTTCCAATCTGAAGGAGTTCTACCAATTCCCTTTCCGTCCCAAGCTGTTGATTGGGATAAATGCGAATTTCCATTTCTCCATTTGATTTTTCATGGACCAGTGAGGCCATATAAACCATTGCTTCATGTACAGGATGACTTACGCCCAATCCGTGACCTAGTTTGATAACCCTTACGTTACCAGGCCCTTTGCATCCAGCCAAAAGCAGAAAAAAGACAATCATAAAGATATATCTCTTAACCCCCTCCTTCCTCATGATCAATTGATTGACAGACATCATCTTTTTATCTTTTGAATTATATTCAATGAGCCTTTTACCCGGTTTTTCAATCCGTCAAAATTACCAGACTCCATTTCTGCTGCATTAAAAAGTTGAGAACCCATTCCTACACAAAATACACCTGAATCAAACCATGACTTTAAATTTTCTTCATCAGGGCTTACTCCCCCTGTGGCCATTAATTTGACTTCGGGAAGTACGGACAGCACAGATTTGATAAAAGCAGGACCAAGAACATTTCCGGGGAAAACCTTAACCAAAATGGATCCACTCGTGATAGCCTGGTATACCTCGGTCACAGTAGCACAACCTGGGATATACATCACTCCACGTTGAAAACAATAATGTGCAACTTCTGAAATCATGGCTGGTGAAATGATAAAATCTGCACCTGCATAAAGATAGCGTTCCGCATCCTTTACCGTAAAAATAGTTCCGATTCCAAAAATCAAGTCTGGGTATTTTTCTGTATATAATTTAAGAGATTTGAAAACATCAAAGGAATTTGGCAGTCGATTGGTATATTCAAAAACCCTAATTCCTGCCTCATAACATGCATCTACAGTTTTTTTGGCTATTTCTAGGTCTCTGTGAGTGAATAAAGGTACTAGACCTGATTTGGAAATTTCATCCAAAATCTTTTGTTCATTCATGGTTTAATGGGTTTGTTATTATCTGAGCAATTTGCCCACGTTTTTTTCTTGAACCAAATTTAGGACTTCTTCCACAGTGACCAGATTGGCGTCTCCAGGGATACTATGTTTCAGAACAGATGCTGCAGTCGCAAAATCCAAAGCTTCCTGATCCTCAAAGTGCAATAAGCCATAAATCAGACCTGCAATAAAAGCATCCCCTCCTCCTACTCTATCTACTATATGGGTAATTTCGTAGGTTTTGGATTTAAGCACCTCACTCCCATTCCAAAGAATTCCTTTGAGTTGATTATGAGAAGCTGAAATGGATTGCCTTTTTGTCTTGGTAATATATTTTAGCTTTGGAAAATCTTTTTTGGCTTGAAAGCAAGCATCCACCCAGTCATTGACTTGGATATCCATACAGTTTTCAAAATCAGAACTTCCCGCAACAATGACATCACAATACCTAATCAGTTCAGGCATAATTTCCAATGGCTCTTTTCCGTATTGCCATAAATTACGTCTATAATTGATATCTCCACTAATTTTGACTCCCTTTTCGTGGGCTACTTGAACTGCTTTCAATAACATATCAGCTGCATTTTGTGAAATAGCAGGCGTGATTCCTGTCCAGTGAAACCAATCAACATCATCAAAAACTTCATCCCATCTGATATCCTTACCATCAAAATTGGAAAAGGAAGAATTAAACCGGTCATAAATTATCCTCGAGGCCCTTTGCATGGATCCATTCTCTAAAAAATATAGCCCCATCCTTCCTTCATGATCATAGACAAAGTCACAATTAACAGCCATCTGCTTCAAATAAGCCTTCGCTTTTTGGCCTAAATCATTTTGAGGGAAGGCAGTAACATGAGAAGTAGACATGCCAAATTGGGCAAGAGAAATTGCCACATTGGCCTCAGCACCGCCAAAAGAAACCTGATACTGATCTGCTTGAACAAATCTTTCATGACCTGGAGTGGTCAACCTCATCATTATTTCTCCTATGGTGGTAATTTTTTTGCTCATCTTGATTTTTAATATATATCCTTAAAAATAAAACCTTAAATTTTCAAATACTTGATTTGTATCAAGCATTACGCAAACGTTTTCCCAAAATTCAATACCATTCTAAATTTTGAAAAAGACGATTAAAATCCACCCTTCTGATAATGTACTTGTGGCCTTGGTAGATCTGCTGCATAATGAAACTATACACTATGAAGGTAATATTATAAGCTTGATTCAGGAAGTTCCTGCCAAACATAAATTTACTATCCAAAATATCAAAAAGGGAAATGAAGTCTTTATGTATGGAAATATAGTGGGTCGGGCAACAGAGGATATTCCAAAGGGCTGTGTGATCACTACCCAAAATGTCGAACATGCTACCAGTTCTTTCGGAAAAAAAACATCAGATTATAAAAATGTCACCAGCCTTCCAGACATTTCAAAATTTAAGGAAAGGACTTTTCAAGGTTACCTTCGCAAGGATGGTCAGGTTGGGACCGCCAATTACTGGTTGGTGATTCCATTGGTATTTTGTGAAAACCGTAATGTGGAAATTATCAAAGAGGCATTTTTAGAGGAATTAGGTTTTAACAAGCCCAATCCATTTAAGAACTTAGTCAAACAGATGAAAAAAGCCCTAACCATTGGAGAGCCTTCAGAAATAGAAGAATTGTCCCTTGAAGGTGCTAAAAATATAGCCGACAACCGTTTTTTTGAAAATATTGATGGCATCAAGTTTTTGACGCATCAAGGTGGCTGCGGTGGAACTAGACAGGATTCGGAAATGCTTTGTGCGCTTTTGGCCGGTTATCTCAATAATCCCAATGTGGCTGGCGGTACTGTTTTGAGTCTTGGCTGTCAAAATGCTCAAATATCCCTTTTAGAAGAGAAAATAAAGGACATTAATAAAGATTTTGATAAGCCGCTAATTATCCTGGAGCAACAACAAGAAGGCACAGAAATAGCCCTATTGACGAAGGCTATTAAAAATACATTTGTAGGAATGGCTGAAGCAAACAGGCTGGAACGTCAGGAAGCACCTTTGAGTAAGTTATGCATAGGATTGGAATGCGGAGGTTCAGATGGATTCTCTGGTATTTCCGCCAATCCAGCTGTGGGGCATACTTCAGATTTGTTGGTTGCCTTGGGAGGAAAAACTATTTTATCTGAATTCCCTGAGCTTTGCGGGGTTGAACAGGAATTGATCAACCGATGTGTAGATGAACAGACTGCCAATAAATTTGCCCATTTGATGAAAGCTTATGCTGCATCTGCTGCCGCAGTTGGTTCAGGTTTTGATATGAATCCTTCACCTGGTAATATCAAAGATGGTCTTATCACAGATGCTATCAAATCTGCAGGGGCAGCCAAAAAAGGAGGCACATCGGCCGTCGCTGATGTATTGGATTATGGGGAATATGTCAAAAAACCGGGTCTAAACTTACTTTGTACTCCTGGAAATGATGTAGAAAGCACAACAGCTATGGCTGGTTCAGGAGCCAATTTGATATTATTCACAACAGGTCTCGGTACACCTACTGGAAACCCTATTGCTCCGGTGATTAAAATTTCCTCTAATTCTAAGCTAGCTCAACGTATGCCCGATATCATAGATTTCAATACAGGAGAAATCATTACAGGAGAAAAATCAATAGAAGAAACCGGCGAAAACTTATTGGAATTGATTATTGATGTGGCCTCAGGTAAGGTTACTCCAAAAGCAGTAGCACTGGGTCAGGATGACTTCATTCCATGGAAAAGGGGCGTTTCACTTTAAATAATGAAGTGAAATGCGAAATCCCATCAATTACTTTCCACAACGAGCATCTTGGATTTGGCTGCTTCATAGCGTATGGTTTTGATCTTTGAATATTCAGGAGAAGACCACCAGGATTTAGCTGTATCCACATTTGGAAATTCCAAAATCACCAATCTTTCCGGGTTCCAGTCACCTTCAAGTGATTCGTTTTTGACTCCCCTGACCAAAAAACGACCTCCAAACTTTTCTATGGTACCGAGAGTATGTTTTTTATACTCTTCATAAAGTTCTGGATTGTGAATACTAACTTCGACTATTACAAGTGCTGGCATATTGATTATTTTAGAAATTAAATGTTGATTCAAATTTGTGATTATTAAAATGAAAAAGAAAGATATCATTCAATTTGGTACAGGAAATTTTTTAAGAGGTTTCAGCTGCTGGATGGTACAGCAAATGAAGGATCAAGGTTTTTTTAAAGGTGATATTTTTATGATTCAATCACATGGTGACAGCGTTCCAGAAACATACCAAAATCAAAACAACCAATATCATGTGATGGAATTGGGAGTTTCTAAGGGAAAAGAAATTAACCAAATCAGCAAAATTGATTGCATCAAGGCGGTAATCAATGCCAAGAATGAGCCTGAAAGATTTTTGAAACTTGCTGAAAATCCAGGACTAAGATTTGTGATTTCGAATACTACTGAGGCGGGAATTTTTTTCAAACAGGAAAACCCAAACATTGAAAATGTATTTCCAGTGACATTTCCGGGTAAGTTGACGGCCTTACTCTATATACGGTTTAGCTTTTTCGAAGGGGAACTTGAAAAGGGTTTGATTATTTTTCCCTGTGAATTGATCCAGGATAATGGGGCTGAACTTAAAAAAATTGTTTTAAAACACGCAAATAGCTGGTCTCTTCCTAAAACTTTTTTGGATTGGTTGGACGCATCTACTCTTTTCTGCAACACATTGGTGGACAGAATAGTACCTGGTTTTCCCAAAGAAAATATGGATAAAATCAGACCTAATCTTGAATTTGAGGATGAATTGCTTGTGATGACAGAACCATATCATTTTTGGGCTATCGAAGGAGATGAAAAGATCAAAGATGAATTTCCCGCAGAAAAAGCAGGTTTACAGGTTAATTTTGTAAAGGACTTAAGCCTTTACAGAAAAAGAAAAGTCCGGGTCCTGAATGGTGCCCATACGGCTATGGTTCCCATGGCTTACCTCAAAGGCTTAAGGACAGTAATTGAAAGTATAGAACATCAGGGGCTTGGTCAATTAATTAGCGATATAATTTTTAAAGAGATAATTCCAGTTTTAGGCATGCCTGAGAAAGAGACAGAAAAGTTTGCTTTAGATGTCATTGATAGGTTTCGAAATCCATTCATCCGGCACGAATTACTTTCTATAGCATTAAATTCCATTTCCAAGTTTAAGATAAGGGTACTTCCAAGCATGGTGGAATTCTACCAAATAAATGGTTTTTGGCCTCCCCTACTTTGTCAAGCAATGGCTGATTTACTTGTTTTTTATAGTGGCATGGATAAGGAAGGTAAAAAAATTCCATTAAAAGACGATTTGGTTGTAATAAGTATATTCAGTGAAGCTTGGGAAGCTGATAATGTGTATACATTCCTGCAAGCAGTTTTAAGTCAAGACTCACTTTGGGGGGAAGATTTAAGTTTCTATGCAAGCCTAACAGATGAGCTCGCTGAGAAGATTGATTATCAAAGCCATAAGTCATTTATGAAAAAATGAGTGATGTGAAAAAGTCAAAAATCCATGAATTTGCTTTTAATTTGCATCATGGAAATCCAAGCAGACATAAAAGAAAAACTCCTCAGTACGGCAAAGTCTTTTTTAAAAGAACAAATCAGCAATTTGGAAAAGGAACTTAAGGAACTTCAACAATCAGCCGAGGCCGATGAAAAAAGTTCTGCAGGAGATAAGTATGAAACCCATCAGGAAATGCTGAATCAAAGTAGAACTATACTTGAAAAAAGACTGAGCAGTTCCAAAACGATGATTAATCAATTGAATGCTGTTCCAGTAAAAGAAACCAAAACTGTTGAGGATGGTAGTCTACTCAAGTTGCCTATGGGAAATATTTGGGTATCCGTTCCCTTTGGAAAGCTTGATTTTGAAGGTACAGCTTACCAGCTGGTTTCTCCCGATTCCCCATTAATTCAGGCAATTTGGGGTCAAAAAGAAGGAAGTATTGCAACTTTTAGAGATAAAAGTTTTGAAATCGAAAAGTTGGTATAGCCATTTAGTTTATTTGATAAGTTCGTGGATGCAATTGG
>NZ_REBN01000087.1 GCF_007692705.1 Mongoliibacter sp. | reverse complement strand
ATGATAGGCCTTGACCCTAAGGCCATCAAAAACACCAAAAAAGTATTCAAAGAACTGAAAGAAAAGGGGAAAACCATTCTGGTCAGCACCCATTTGATAGACAGTGTAGAAACCATCGCGGACCGGATCATGATCATGAAAGACGGAAACATTGTCGGTAATGATACCCTAAGTAACCTTAAAAGCCAATTCAGTGCTACTGATGACTCAAGTTTGGAGGATTTGTTTTTAGAATTGACCAAAGATGAATGAAATCAAGCTTTTGTTCAGGAAAGATATTTTTGTCCTGATCAACAATCTCAAACTTATTTTAAAAAACCCCCTGAGGCTATTCCCTTATGTTTTTATCTTGGGATACTTCAGTTTTTTCTATTTTCGACGAAGCAATAAAGGAGGAGAAATAGATGCAGGACAAATTGAAGATTTGCAGAGTGTTGCCGGGGAAATCGAACAAGTCAACTTTGCCGTACAAAACATCAGTGGTGGGTTAACACTGATAGCTTTATTATTCCTGATGTTCCAACTTTATAGGGCCACTAAAAAAAATATCAGTTTTTTCAGTATGGCTGATGTTAACTTGCTATTTACAGGACCAGTGGCTGCATCCAATATATTGATATACTACATGGTCCGCTCCATTTTCCCTGCATTGGGAGGATCCCTGCTTTTTATCATTTACAGTACTGCACAGCTGAACGATGTCTTTGAGCTAAATACTTGGAATATTCTCATCATGGCCATTGGCATTACGATGTTTTTCTTTATTCTATCTCCTATTCGGTTTCTAATCTACACACTTCAAACCAAATACGGCATTTTGGAATATATCAAAAGGGGGGTATTTGGACTGGGCCTAGTACTTGCAATGATGATATTGATTCCTGGCTTGATGACCGAAAAATTCTGGCAGGGAATGTTTGCCTGGATTGGTTCTCCTTGGTTTGATTTTTTCCCATTGGTAGGCTGGAGCAGGGCAATTATCACATACCTTGGTCATGAAAACATTTGGATTGTTGCAGGATTTATCAGCATTTACCTGCTCACTTTCGGTTTGATTGTGCAGCAAGTGATCACGCATGCCGGACACTATTATGAAGACGTACTTGAGTCAACCAAATCAAAAGAGGAGGTCAAAGAAAAAGCCAGAAAATCCCAAGCGTCCGAATCCGCAGGAAGCCTCAACTTAAAGAAAAAACTTGATCTGAAAAACTTCGGATATGGTGCTACAGCCTTGTATTGGAGAAATTATGTACATAGTAGCAGACAGGATTTCCATCCGCTTTTTGGTTTATATGGACTAATGCTCAGCGCATTGGCAGTAGTATTCGCTGTTTTATCTAATTTCGACTGGTTCTCTCACAAAGTGATTTATGGCTACATGGGTATGCTGATTTTTATTTATTTCTTTGCCGGAATGGGCCGCACCAATATAGGAGATATGAAAAAGCCTTATTTTATTCTGATCCCGGACTCCTGGACCAGCAAATTCTGGAACATGATTAAGTTGGATGTTTACCAAACGCTTATTTTCTCCGTCATCTTAATCGTTCCGACAGTATTGATAGCTGGATTGAGTTGGGGCTTACTAATCCTATTCCCCTTGATCATGCAGTTTTTCTATTTGACAGGATTTGGCATTACCCTGGTGACACATGTTGGCTTTGAAGAAGGCTGGGACAGGAAATTGATTCGTCCACTGATAATTGGTGGGGTAGCATTTTTCGGAATTCTCCCTTCTTTGGCAGCTGGCTTATTCACTTTTATTATATCCCAAAAAGTAGTTTACGGCATACTGGGCATTACCTTGGGCATGGCAATAGTTGTTGCTGTAGTATTACATTTAACTATGGATATCATCAGTAAAGTGGAATTCAAAGAAGCCTGATCAGAGTAGTTTTTCCATTACTATTCTATGGTCTTTGACCTGGTCTTTTTTGATCAAATCAACAATCATAAACCCTCTATTAAGTCCAAAATGGATCATCTTGGTCAGGTTATTTCTTGTTTTAAACTGTACTTTTTGAAAGCCGTGGTTTTTGGCCCATGCTTCTTGGGTCTCAGCCAGCCTGCTCGCTATACCCATCCTTCTGTAAGAAGCCAACACTCCTCCCATCCAAGAATAAAAAACTCCGGAAATTTTAGATTGATAACCGACTTTGAATCCTGCCAATTCCCCGTCTACCTCCGCTATCAGAATGAGGTGGGGGCGATCAGTCAATCGCTCATGATAAGTAATTTCTGAATATGGCTGAAAAAACTCGGGCACCTTTTGACTGAGCATGACCACCTCCTCAATGCTTCCATTTCGGATTTTGATTTCCCTATTCTTCATAGCTTTATTTCCATCTTGATATCACACCGATCATATTTACCACACTCTTTTTCAGTTTCTTTAAAACCAAGTTTTTTATAGAGAGACAAAGCAGGACCTAATTTTGAGTTGGTATAAAGTATTACTTTTTGTGCTCCCATCTGTTTGGCTTTTTCCAAAATCTGCTGTCCTAAAAAGTATCCCAGCCTTTTACCCCGGGCTTCTGGGCTAACTCCCATTTTGATCATTTCATAAATCCCCTCCCCTACCTTGGAAAGTGCAACTGTACCCAAGACCTTATCATTTTCCTGTGCAAAAATGATAGTACCTCCCTTGGAAATAATATACTCTTCAGGCTTTTCTAATTGTAGTCTATCAAACTCTTCCAAAGCAAAAAACTCAGCTATCCATTGCTTGTTGATATCTTCAAAATAAGACTGAAGTTCTGGCTTGTAATCGAGAACTTGGATCTGATTCATGTGCGTTAGTATTTATCTTTCACAAATTACCTGAAAAAGACTCATTATAATATCTAAAAAGCATAAAAAAAGCGGCCATTAGACCGCTATAATTAATTCTCAAACTCCATCGTTACCTGCTTTCCAACTTTATCTTTCTGCTCCATTTCGAGCAGTTTGGACTTTCTCCATATCCCTCCGGCATAACCGGTAAGCTGACCATCCTTGCCTATGATTCTATGACAAGGCATCATGATCAAAATGGGGTTGGCTCCTATGGCTGTTCCTACAGCCCTAACTGCATTTGGGTTGCCCAGATTTTTAGCAATCTGCTCGTAGGTACTCGTGGTGCCAAAAGGTATTTTATTTACCTCCATCCATACTTTGTGCTGAAAATCAGAACCTCCTAATGCCACAGGCACATCAAAGGTTTTTTGTTTTCCCTGAAAATACAACCCAAGTTGAATTCTGACATCCATGAGGACATCGTCCAAAAACCCGTCTGTTTCCGGCTCATCTGTAAATTTCATTTTTACAACATAGCCATCCCAAGCCTCGACCTTAACATTGCCAAGTGGGGTATCCATCACCGCATATTCTTTCTTCATATTTACTGACATTTTAAGGTTAACACTCATTATTTCAATAAACAATCCATACGCTACCATTACAGCGAATACTCTTACAACGAACCCGATGCTTTTTTGTCTTCAAAAATGTCAATTATTTTATCGATTCTAAAAAATCAGGCGATCAATCGAGAATTACATCAGTACTGCAAAGTAGTATTATTCCCTGAAATAGTATCTGCATTCAGAAAATAAAAATCGATCAAAGCTACTTATTTTTTGGCTGTTGTTCAGACCATCATCAAGCGGTAGCGCCATATTTCCCTTACATCTGCAATAGATACGTAGAACGGTTTATATATTGGATTCCCCGAACAGAGCAACAACCTTTCTTTATCCTTGATCTGATTATAAGCAATCTTGAAGGTAACGCCATCCTGCTCGGTCACTACCACATACTTTTCTCCATCTTTGACCGCAGTCCAGTCATCTACATATTCACATATGATCCAAGCTGCATCCGGTATCGGCAACATAGAGTCTCCATCCACTTGAAAAACCCTGTGTTTCTTGTCTTTCGGCAAAAAAGGAAGAGAAAACCTTGGTAGCTCCTCGATAAAATCCGGATCTGAAAACCCCGCCAAATAAGAAGCTTTGGCGCGCTGTGAAACTACTTCTATGAGCTCGCGGCCTTCTGCGTCTACTGTAGTGGTCAGGATGCGGAGATTCCTGCCATGCAGGAATTGATCAGTCTCCAGAAGTTGCCTCTGTTTATACTCGGACATATTCTCCAAATCCTTTCTGAGCAGCACATCTATGGACACTCCAAAATAATCAGAAATAGAAAGGATGGTTTCCAAGGGAGGATTGATATTCAACTCATATCCTGCCAGCTTAGACCTGCTGATACCCAAGGCCTGGGCCAAGGTCTCCTGGGTCAGGGATTTCTTTTTGCGTAAAAACTTAAGGTTGGAATGTAAGTGCATACAAGAAAGGGGTTAGTTCATTTCATTTGACTACAGAATTCTAGGGGTGATCTCCCTTATGGATCACTTGATACACAAAGCGACACCTATCGTCCCAATACTGTAGCCAACCATATCCAAATATAAAAAAGTATGTTTAAATTATAAACATTAAAATGTTAAAATAATTAACAATATGCAAAGAAACATTGTGCACATGGATTTGGATTCCTTCTTTGTATCGGTAGAGCGGCTCTATGACAGCAAACTCAATGGAAAACCCATACTTATAGGAGGAAGTGGTGACAGAGGGGTGGTTGCTTCCTGCAGCTATGAAGCGAGACGGTTTGGGATACATTCGGCCATGCCTATGCGTACAGCACGTCAACTCTGCCCAGAAGCCATGATCATTCGCGGAGATTTCGAAAAGTACAGTCAGAAATCTATCGAAGTAACAGAAATCATCCGTGAAGATGTTCCACTGTTTGAAAAATCTTCAATAGATGAATTTTATATAGACTATACCGGTATGGATCGTTTTTTTGGTTGCTTCAAAATGGCCCGTGAGCTGCGTGAAAGGATATTAAAAGAAACAGGACTCCCGATTTCTCTGGGACTTTCAGAAAATAAGACTGTATCCAAGGTAGCTACAGGGGAAGCTAAGCCTAATAATGCCCGGGAAATCCCTCACGGAAATGAGAAACCTTTTCTGGCACCACTCTCTATCAGGAAAATTCCTATGGTAGGAGAAAAAACTTCCCATACGCTATACAATATGGGTGTAAAAACAGTCCGCACATTACAAGTCATGCCCTCTGAATTGCTTGAGGCTACGTTTGGCAAAAATGGACGTGTGATCTGGGAGAAAGCAAATGGAATAGACCGTTCATTGGTCACACCATACTCCGAAGCAAAATCCATCTCTTCCGAAAATACCTTTGAACAAGACACCATAGATATCAAGCTACTGGAGTCCCACCTGATAACCATGACAGAGCAATTGGGAACAAAACTCCGACAAAAAAAGCAGCTGACAGCCTGTGTCAGTGTCAAGATCCGATACTCGGATTTTGATACACATAGCCTACAAAAAAGAATCCCTTATACCTCAGCAGATCATACCCTCATTGACATCGTGAAGGAGCTCTTCCGAAAGCTTTACAACCGCAGACTTCTTATCCGTTTAATAGGAATACGTTTTAGCAGCCTGGTACACGGCAATTATCAAATCAACCTCTTTGAGGATACGGAGGAACAGATTAGCTTGTATCAGACATTGGATAGGCTCAATACCAAATACGGGGATAAAACAGTATGTCGTGCCATAGGTATGCAAGTAGGCAGAAGAAGATTCAACCCCTTCAATGGTATGGCTCTATGAGAAGGTCATCCTATGATAATACATACCTTGGACTGAAGTCAAACCAAACAATCCTCCAAACTACCTATATATCAGAGACAAAAACATTTTTCCTCAATAAAATCAAGCCTCTATCGGAACTTATTACTCCCTATTCTACTTTAGTATTATATTTGAAAAATCAAGCAACATCAATAAAAACAACATACAATGGCAAAAGCAATAGAAATTACTGACGCAAATTTTGAGGAAATCATGAATTCAGAGCATCCAGTTCTGGTTGATTTTTGGGCAGAATGGTGCGGACCCTGTAAAATGATAGGTCCAATAGTAGAAGAACTGGCTGGAGATTATGAAGGCAAAGCAGTTATCGGAAAAGTAGACGTAGATTCCAATCCTGCAGTAGCTTCCCAGTTTGGTATCAGAAGCATACCTACCCTATTGTTTTTCAAAGGTGGACAGATTGTAGACAAACAAGTTGGAGCAGTTCCAAAAGCTGTTTTGGCTCAAAAACTTGACGCACAACTTTAAATCTCATATACCATTGAAAAAGGCCATGAAACTAAGTTTCATGGCCTTTTTCAATTTGGTATTTACTGGCTTTTACCGATCTACGGTCAGGGAAGCACTTTCACCATAATATTTTTGTAATAAATTACACTCTCGGGATCATGAGCCTGAAGTGCAAATGTACCTCTATCTATTTTCTTCTGACCAGCATTTTCCGGACGGTTTTCATCTTCTGATTCCACATATTCCATTACTGTCACTCCATTGATTTTCACAGTAACATGGTCGTCCCTGACAATAATGTGCTGCGTATACCATTCCTTATCTTCCACGTAAATATCCTTTACGTCATTGAAAGAGTATAAACTTCCTGTTTTCCTCCAATCACTATGCGTCTGATTGACCTGCACTTCATAACCTTTATCTGGCCAACCTTTTTCCTGATATTCTGTATGAAAAAATATTCCGGAATTGGCCTTTGGCATGGTCATAACATCAGCTTTAAATTCAAAGTTTTTAAAATCAGCACTGTTGACCTCCCCAACATAGAAAGCATGAGCTCTAGGGCCATCAATTTTAATCACCCCATCGACTACTTCAAAAGAATCGGGATTTTCAGAAATTTTCCAGCCATCTAAATTCTCACCGTTAAAGAGTGGAATCCATTCCCCCTTTTGGGCAAAAGACAGGATAGGAATTAAGAATACCAAAACAAGAAAGTAAGTACTTTTCATAAGCTTAAAATTTCATGTGTTTATAATTTGTTGTTAAGAGGTCACCCCGATGGATCGGGGCAGGCTATGGAATCTCTCCACCCAGATAGCTATAGCAGCATTTCTTTTTCTGAGATATTTCTCATGACTGTTTGCCTCAGGCAAGTTCAGTTTCAATGTATATATTTTCTCTCAACAGAGCTAAGAAAGAGTAATTTATCCATGTAACCTGTAGTAGACAAGAAAAATATTTCGATTGGCACTTATCTACTCGCAACGCTGTATTATTCTTCCATACCATTGGCATTTCCACCTATTTTAGAAACACCTCCTGAAACGATAAACTTCATTACATCAGCACTTTTCACATCCTCCAATACCCTAACATTCTCTTTAGGTACCAAATACAGGTTTCCTGAGAAG
This sequence comes from Mongoliibacter sp., assembly GCF_007692705.1. Taxonomy (GTDB): domain Bacteria; phylum Bacteroidota; class Bacteroidia; order Cytophagales; family Cyclobacteriaceae; genus Mongoliibacter. The sequence continues at coordinate 15,038 of NZ_REBN01000087.1, read as the reverse complement.
TTATAACTATGTGGGAAATAAATGGCTACTAATCCCTGCTCACCCAATATACTCAAGTTGTCTTGGGTAATAAAACCCAACCTAAACATGTTGTTTGAAAGCTTAACGATCACTGGGGTATTAAATTTCTTCTTATCTCCTACAAAGGCAGACATCAAATCTCTGATACTGGTATAAAGGATATTGACTAAGGGAAGCTTGAACATCCATCTTTCGAAAAGGTCAAATAAGGGCCTTGTAACGAAAATACTGGCCAAAAAGCCCATAAAAGTGATAAAACTGAACATAACAAGAATTCCTAAGCCAGGAACGGGAATAGGAATAATTCCATCAAGAAACCTTAAAATCAATATGATGACATATACGGTCAAAGCAATAGGCACAACAAAGAGCAGTCCTCTTAAAAAGTAAGTGATAAATCTTTTTGATGTAAAAGACACATTTTTTCCCATAATTTATAATTTTTATATCTACTGACCTGCCAATAATCTGATTGGGGTTGGCAGGAATATAAACCTTAGAACTTCTTTCTGCAATAGACGAATACTGGCTTCAGCAAAATCGGCACAATCTTTACATTATAATAAAATTATGCAATAAAGAGTTTTTAAATAATAACGCTTAAATATAAGAACAAGAAATGGCTAATTCTCCAAGAGTATACCTGATGTTGTGTTTTGCATTATTTTTATTGGCATCCTGCAAGACCGTCAGATCTATAGACTCCCCTATGAAAGGACTTGAGGAATCCTGCTATAAATACATACTCGACTTTAAGCCTACATCCTCTCCAGAAAGCTTTGAGGTAGATGACTTTTCTCAAAAAGCACATGACAATTTTTCGGAGAACTCCCTTTTTTTCATACGGATATTAGGACTCACAGAAGAAATAGAAACGGTTTTAAATCACGAGTTTGATGATGAGCTTACCAAATTCAAAAACCTCCAGAAATCCATCAATGAAATAACTTTGATAGAACTAGAGGTGCAGGCATTTTCTTCTGCATTGAGGTGTGAGGAGGATAAATTTAACCAGCTTGCCTGGCATTTAGAAAACATTAGTAACAGCAGAAGCAGTACAAAAACAGTTTCAGGTATTATCCTGGATGCATCAGCGAATATCGCTGGAGCAGCAATTATTCTTTTTTGGGCCCAAGGAAATACCACCAGACAACTTATAGGAATTGGTGCTTCATTAACCCAAATCTACCTCAATGTTTGGGGAAGATCGATAACATACACGGTGGATATAGAACATCCAGTAAATATTCTGAAGGAGTTTTCGAAGGAGCAGGAATGGTGTGAATCAATTCCTGACCATATCTGGGCCTACGTGAATCATGTCAAGCGGGAAGAAGGGAATTTAAACATAAGAGATCAATTGATGGCTTCATGGTCTGATACCCTAATTGAAGAAAACAAGGATCTTTTTTTCTCGAATGGAGGAACTTATGACGCCACTCAGCTTAGAGGTCGAGCATCTATGCTTGAGCAGCTTGCTTCTTTTACTGAGGGCATGTTGCAAGACTTGCTCATCTTAAGAAAAGAACTACAGTCCATTAATTAAAAAAGCCTCAAGATTTCTCCTGAGGCTTCTATTTATAATTTAGGATTTCTTATTAAAGATCGATACCCATAAAGGACATAAACGCGATACCCATCAGTCCTGTGATGAGCATGGTGATGCCTAATCCTTTCAAGCCATTTGGTACATTTGAATATTTCAGTTTTTCTCTGATAGCAGCCAATGCTACTATTGCCAAAAAGAAACCTACACCTGATCCAAAACCATAAACACTGGCTTCAGCTAAAGTATAATCTCTTGTTGCCATAAAAAGAGATCCACCGAGGATCGCACAGTTTACCGCGATCAAAGGAAGGAAAATCCCCAAAGCACCGTAAAGTGCAGGAGCAAACTTTTCTACCACCATTTCTACCAACTGTACCATTGCAGCGATGATGGCAATAAACATAATGAATCTTAAGAAAGAAAGATCAATTGTCGCAAATGACTCACCCAACCAAGTCAGGCCACCTTCTTTAAGTATATACTCGTTCAAAAGCCAGTTTGTTGGTACTGTTACTGTCAGTACGAAAATTACAGCGGCTCCAAGACCCAATGCAGTACTTACCTTTTTGGATACAGCCAGGAATGAACACATTCCCAAGAAGTAAGCAAAAACCATGTTATCAATGAAAATTGATTTTATTGCGAGGCTAAATAATTCCATAGTTCAATAATTATTAATGTTCAACATAACCGGTTTTGGTACGCTGTACCCAAATGATCAGACCCAAGATGATGAATGCTCCAACAGGAGAAACCATCAAGCCATTGGTCGCCAGACTGAATTCTTCTCCAAATATACCAGAGACAGTTTCATATACAGGTACTCCGAAAACAGACCCTGAACCTAGCAATTCCCTAAAGAAAGCAACAGCCAATATGATCCAGGAATATCCCAAGGCAGAACCAAATCCATCCAAAATGGAGTCGTAAGGTTTGTTGCCCAAAGCAAATGCCTCAAGTCTACCCATTACGATACAGTTGGTAATGATCAAGCCGATAAATACAGATAATTCCTTGTACATATCGAAAGCAAAAGCTTTCAATATTTCATTTACCAGAGTTACTAAGGTTGCAACAACAGCAAGTTGAACAATAATCCTTACTCTTGAAGGAATTGTATTCCTTAATAAAGATATTGTCAAATTGGCCATTACCATTACAAAGATCACCGAGATGGCCATCACTAGTGTAGGTTGCATCTGGGTAGTAACTGCCAAGGCTGAACAAATCCCCAATACCTGAATGGTTATCGGGTTATTGTCTACCAATGGGTCTGTTATAAATTTCTTTCTTCTTTTCGACAAAAGCGCCTCAGCAGGCTGTTTCACTTCCGTCGTTTGTGCTGTTTCCGTGCTCATTATATCATGTTTTACGAAACGTTCAAAATCAATTTATTGAAGCAACCTCAGAATTACCAGTTGACTTCTTGGTTTTTAGGTACTCTTTGTAGTGGCTAAGGTAATTTTTCAACATATCGTTGACGCCGTTAGCTGTGATGGTAGCTCCTGAAAGTCCATCTACTTTATGCGGATCACCGGAATAGTCTTTTCCTTCCCCTTTCTGCATTGCTACAGAAACCAGTTCACCTGCATCATCAAAAATCTTTTTACCATCATATCTTGCCTGAACATTACCTGCGGTAATTCTTGCCCCCAATCCTGGTGTTTCAGCTGCGTGTCCAAAGGTTACACCCTTAATAGTGATAACATCAGTTTGAAGTGCTACATAGCCCCAGATATTATCCCAAAGTCCAGATCCATACACTGGGATAATGAATGATTCTACTGAATCTTCATCGCCCTCTTCATGGAAAATAAACAAAGGATACTCTCTATTTTCTGGTGATTTTTTGTAGTTTTTACCGATGTCAACATTTTCAGCTACAATCGGATTACCATCACTGTCTTTTTCAATCTCTTGACCATTGATGTCTACAACTTTGGATGAAATCCTTTTTCCATAGTATTCTAGAACTTCTTCAGAAGACATTTTTGAAATGGTTTCGGCATCCAAAACAGCTCCCAAAATCTGCTTCTTTGTATCCAATTCAACAGCTTTTTTCTGTATCGGACCCAGGATTTGGGATGTTCCTGATAACAGCAATCCCAACACTACTGTAAGAATTACTGAAAATGTGATAATATAAGCGTTAGACTGTTGCACGTTGTAACCTCCTTTTCTTGTTTGCTTTTACTACATAGTGATCTATTAACGGCGCAAAGACGTTCATGAAAAGAACGGCAAGCATAATTCCTTCCGGATAAGCAGGATTCGTTACACGAATAATCACCGTTAGGATACCTATCATGAGACCATAAATCCATTTTCCTGTTTCTGTCTGTGCAGCAGACACTGGGTCAGTAGCCATAAACACTACGCCGAATGCCAAACCACCCACTACCCAATGGTATTCAGGTGCCATTGACATATACTCATTTACCGCCAATAGGTTCATGACCAAGCCCATTAAAAATGCACCTGCAAAACCACTGACTATAATTTTCCAACTTGCTACTCCCGTACCAATCAAAATCGCTGCTCCTACCAAAGCCATCAAAGTTGATGTTTCACCTATAGATCCGGGAACCCATCCTACAAATAAATTCCAAAAGCTGAAAAGGCCTTGCTGAACTTCGCTATTATGACTGGATAATGCGGCTGTAACCGTCTCTCCTTCCAAACCTGCATTGTATGCAACCGCTAAGGCAGTTGCTCCTGAAAAACCATCAACTGGCGCTTTATCTCCCAGATAAGTCCATACTTGATCACCTGAAATTTGCATCGGGTAAGCAAAATACAAGAAAGCTCTTGCTGTCATGGCTACATTTAGGATGTTCATCCCTGTACCTCCAAAGACTTCTTTCGCAATTACAACTGCAAAAATGGTCGCCAATGCTACTTGCCATAATGGCAAAGTTGCCGGAACAACCAATGGAATCAACATTCCTGTCACCAAAAAACCCTCGTTGATTGGGTGTTTTCTTATAACTGCAAAAGCTGCTTCAACAAGCCCACCTGCAGCATAAGCTACAATTACTATTGGAAGAACAAGTTCTAAGCCTAATAATAATTTAGGACCAAAATCTTCCCACAACCCTGCTGTTTGACCTACTGCTAAAAAGTGCTGGTGTCCGGTATTGTAAATACCAAATAGCAAACAAGGAATCATGGCTACCACTACAGTAATCATCATCCTTTTCAAGTCAATTGCATCTTTTACTTGAGCTCCTTTTATACCATTCGTGTGGTTAGGTGAAAACAAAAATGTTTCCCCTGCCTCAAATGCATAATAAAACTGCTCTAACTTTCCACCTTTTTGAAAAAGCGGTTTCTGTTTGTCCAACAGATCTCTTAGAAACTTCATATTAATTAACTGTATTGAATTAAATCTATACCTTTTCTAACTATTTCCTGAACAGGGTGTTTGGAAACGTCGACAAATTCGCAAAGTGCCAAGTCCTCTTCAATAATTTCATATATACCGAGTTCTTCCATTTCATCATAATCTTCTGCCATTATTGCCTTAAGCAAATACACAGGAAGTATATCCATTGGGGTTACGCTTTCAAAGACTCCTGTCTGGACAAAAGCTCTCTCTTCTCCCCTAACGTTAGTATCCAAAACATATTCTTTATTTGGATTGATGAAAGAAAGAAGACCCAAAGCTCTATGATAACTCAACTTCTCTGTAGTCGGCTTCATCCAACCTAAGAATTCATAGTAATCTCCTTCAGGTAAAATGGTGATTTCATTGGAATAATATCCCAAATATCCATCTCTGTTTATTTTCTCACCTGTAAGGACATTTCCTGAAACTACTCTTACATGTTCTTGCTTAAGATTACCTTGAACCAAGGTATCTACACAGGCTCCAATCATGGTTTTGGTATACACAGCTTTTTTAGCCTCAGAGCCGGTAATGGCAATTACTTTGGTTGCATCATACCTTCCCTCAACGAACAATTTTCCGATCTGAACTACACCAAAAGGACTTATAGTCCATGCTATCTCTCCTTTGTTTATTGGGTCAATATGGTGAATTTGAATGCCCACATTACCCGCTGGGTGTGGTCCGGAAAATTTGTTGATTTCAACACCTTTTACATTTGAAAATACTGAAGGAACTTCCCCTTCTGCATTGAGATTCAAATGAATTTTTCCCGAAGTAAGTTTACTTAACACTGTAACCCCTGCCTGGAAATACTTTTCTTCCCCTTGAAGGGCAAACCCTGTATCAGCAGCCAACGGATGTGTATCAAAACCAGAAATAAAAATAGCCTTTGGACTATCTTCTGGATTGGCAACAACACCGAATGGCCTTTGTATAAGTTGAGGCCAAACACCACCTTGGGTCATTTGTTTGATCGCCTCTTCTTTAGCGAGTGACTGCAAAGAGGATTCCGTATATTTTTGAAACTCTTCGTAGCTTATTTCCTTGTCCGCAAGGATTTTGATTTCGAGAAGCTTTCTCTTTTCTCCTCTTTTTACCTCTACCACTTCACCGGAAACAGGTGCTACATATAACACTTTATCCAATGCTTTATCGAACAAAATCGGAGTTCCGGCTTTAACAGTATCACCTTCATTCACAGACACTTTTGGTCTCTGCATACCGATGAAATCAGTAGGCTTAACAGCAAAAGTTTTAGCTGGACTGAAGTTTTCAAGCTGCTTTTCAGCTTTTCCTACGAGCTTAATATCGAATCCTTTCTTAAGCTTTACAGTTTTTGACATATGATTTTTGAAATATATGGTCTTTTGAAAAACGCCTCAAATCTAATAAAATAGATCAGTTAATAGAAGATAATTTTGGTAATATTTACGAAAGGATTGGCCTTGAAATTACAATTAGCCAATTTTAGAGGGCTGAGTAATCTAAATCAACATCCCTTCCTCCAGAGAATGAATGTGTTGCATAACACGCTCCATCAGCCACATAGGCGTGGAAGTAGCCCCACATATGCCAACTTTTTCAGCATTTTCAAACCAGCTCAAATCCAACTCTGTTTCGTTCTCTACGAAATAACTCCTTTCATTGATTCCCTTACAGACTTGGTATAAAGCTTTTCCATTTGAGCTCTTTTTACCTGAAACAAAAATGATCACATCATTTTCAGCAGCAAATTTCGCCAATTGCGGTTCTCTGTTGGAAACCTGTCTACATATAGAATCATTCGCGTTGAAATCAACCTCACTCAACTCTCCCTTTTCTTTTCTGATTCTTTCTTCGATTTTACCTTTCAACTCGTAAAATCCTTTTGTACTCTTGGTAGTCTGACTAAAAAGTGTGACTGGTCTGGAAAAGTCTATTTTATCGAGATCCTTGTCTTCCATCACTACGATGGCCTTTTCCAAAGTTTGACCTGTCAGCCCTATCACCTCTGCATGGCCTTTTTTGCCATAGATAACAATCTGGCCAGTTTCCCTTTCCATTTTATCAAAAGCCGTTTTGACCCTGTGCTGTAATTTCAGCACTACAGGACAAGAAGCATCGATCAACTCTATGTTGTTTTCAATTGCTGTCCTGTAAGTTTCTGGAGGCTCACCATGTGCCCGGATAAGTACCTTGCAGTCACTGAGGCCGCGGAGTTGCTCACGGTCGATCACGACTAAACCTTTATCACTTAGCCTTCTTACTTCCATATCGTTATGGACTATGTCCCCCAAACAATAAAGCTTGTCTGAGACCTCCATTTCGTCTTCTGCTATTTTGATAGCAAATTCAACCCCAAAACAGTAACCCGAATTTTTATCAATAACTACTTCCATGTCAATCTTGGTTTACGGCAATCTTTTTGTAGGCCAATTCCACTATGAGATTTACCTGTTCTTCAAACTGCAGGTGACTTGTATCCACTTCTACGGCATCATTTGCCTTAATGAGGGGGCTTTCTTTTCTGCCGGAATCTATTTTATCTCTTTCCGAAAGGTTTTGGATAATTTTCTCTAAAGCTATTTTTGACCCTTTCTCCTGAAGTTCCTTCTGCCTTCTTACTGCACGGATATTCAGATCTGCTGTCATAAACACCTTCAACTCGGCTTCAGGAAACACTACTGTTCCAATATCTCTTCCATCCATTACTACGCCTTTTTCCCTTCCCATTTTTTGCTGTTGGGAGACAAGCTCATTCCTGACTTCTTTCAATTTACTTACCTCACTAACGTAATCAGAGACCTTCATAGTTCGGATTTCTTGCTCCACATTGACTCCATTCAGGTATGTTTCCTGATCTTTGCTCTCTGGATTAGGTCTGAAGGTAATATCAAGACTATCTAGGTAATTCCTAACCTGCTGTGGACTGCTGATATCTACATTATTATTCAAAAAATAAAGTGTAGCAGCCCTGTACATGGCTCCGGAATCTATATAAGTATAGCCCAGTTGCTTGGCCACCGATTTGGCAGTGGAACTTTTGCCACATCCGGAATATCCATCTATTGCAATCACTATTTTCTGCATCTATAAAAGTCGTCCTTGCTTTATAATCAGGCGCAAATATAGTAGTTTTAAATCTAAATCCTTCTCCAATTACACGTAATGCGAGACATTGTAAGGATAATTAAGATTATTGTCGAGATTTGAAAACCAAGCTTTTAAAATATACTATTTATGGAATCATTCCGAATATCAGGGCAGTTTGTAGACATTGACAAAAGAGAAATATACCCTGTTGAAATTGAAGTTGTTGACCATACAATTGCTTCTGTAAGGAAATTACAAAAGCCGGCTGATTTACCCTTTCTTCTTCCAGGGTTTATTGATGCACATGTGCACGTGGAATCCTCCATGCTGGTCCCCTCGGAATTTGCCAGACTGGCAGTATGCCATGGTACGGTAGCCACTATTTCTGACCCACATGAAATCGCAAATGTATGCGGGATGGAAGGCGTGAATTACATGATCGATAATGGAAATCAAGTGCCATTCAAATTTTACTTCGGTGCTCCTTCTTGCGTGCCAGCAACTCCTTTTGAAACGGCAGGTGCTGAAATTACCGCATCAGATATTAACACTTTGTTAGAAAGAAAAGAGATCGTATACCTAGCCGAAATGATGAATTGGCCAGGGACAGTCAATCGAGACCCCCTCGTTATGGAAAAGATTGCTTTGGCCAAAAAATACGGGAAACCAGTAGATGGTCATGCCCCTGGTCTCAAAGGTGAAATGGCAAAAAAATATGCCTCAGCGGGTATCAGTACAGACCATGAGTGTTTTACCTATGAAGAAGCCTTGGATAAGGCCAAGTTGGGGATGAAAATTGCAATTCGGGAAGGCAGTGCTGCCAAAAATTTTGATGCTTTGATTGACATCATTGATGTGTTTCCTAAATTGGTTATGTTTTGTTCGGATGACAAACACCCGGACAATCTGGTGGTAGGTCATATCAATGAATTGGTAGCCAGAGCAGTCGCAAAAGGAAAAAACCTGTATGATGTGCTCCGAGCCGCTTGCATTACTCCTATTAAACATTACAAACTGAAAATTGGGACATTAAAAATTGGAGATCCGGCTGATTTCATACTCGTGGAGGATTTGAAAAAATTCATCGTCAAGGCAACCTTTATCAACGGAAAAAAGGTAGCTGAAAATGGGTCAAGCCTCATTCCAAGTGTTAAAAACAACGTCATCAATAATTTTAAAGCAAAAGTTAAATCCCCTGCAGACTTCAAACTGACTGCTTCCGGCAATAAAGTCAGGGTAATAGAAGCCTTAGACGGACAATTGATCACGCCAGCTGCTTCGGGAACCATAAAAATCAAAGATGGTTTCGCAGAATCCAATGTAGCAGAGGATATTCTCAAAATCACCGTGGTCAACAGGTACGAAAACGCAAAGCCCGCTGTGGCTTTTATCAAGAATTTCGGTATCAAAAAAGGGGCTATTGCCTCATCTGTAGGACATGATTCACACAATATCATAGCTGTAGGCGTTGACGATGAGTCCATTTGCAGGGCAGTCAATTTATTGATAAAAGCAAAAGGAGGGGTGTCGGCTGTAGACGGTGAAAAAGAAATGCTCCTTCCTCTCCCAGTTGGTGGTATTATGTCTCCTGAAGATGGCTACGAGGTAGCCGCTGCTTACACAGAAATCGACAAAATGTCCAGGGACCTTGGCTCAAAACTTAAGTCTCCATTTATGACATTAAGCTTTATGGCATTATTGGTGATCCCGGAACTCAAACTAAGTGACAAAGGCTTGTTTGACGGTGATAAATTCCGCTTCGTGGATATATTTCTCCCCTAATATAATTTTGAAAAAATAATTCTATGTTTTAGAAACAGAATTTTAATTAAGTCTAATCATTTACTAGCAATTTTTTCTACCATAAAGAAGAAAGACTATCATGCGTTTCTTTTTCAAAAGACAGGAATGATAAATCCAGGGAATTTTAAGGAGCTTTTTACAAACCCTAAGCATACAAAGGAAGTTTGTATATTTAGGAAAGATTAAACCCAAATAAACTTAAATTATAATTAGCATGATGAATTTTGAGCTCAATGAAAATCAACAGATGATCGCCCAGATGATCAGGGATTTTGGAGCAAAGGAAATCACACCATTTAGAAAAGAATGGGATGATAAGCAGCATTTTCCTGTAGAACTTTTTAAAAAACTAGGTGAATTAGGATTGATGGGTGTATTGGTACCCACAGAATATGGAGGTTCGGGTTTCGGGTATTTTGAATATGTGACTGCCATCGTTGAGCTTTCCAAACTAGATCCTTCTGTAGGGCTTTCAATGGCTGCCCACAACTCACTTTGTACCGGACATATCATGATGTTTGGCAATGAGGAGCAAAAGAAAAAATACTTGCCCAAACTGGCCACCTGTGAATATCTTGGAGCTTGGGGTTTAACAGAGCCCAATACAGGTTCAGATGCCGGAAATATGAGAACTGTAGCCGTTAAAGACGGAGATCATTACATTATCAATGGTGCCAAGAATTTCATTACTCACGGTGTTTCTGGAGATGTGGCCGTTGTCATAGCAAGAACAGGCGAAGTAGGCGATTCTCATGGTATGACAGCTTTTATCATTGAAAAAGGCACTCCTGGATTTAGAGGAGGCAGAAAAGAAGATAAGCTTGGCATGAGAGCATCTGAAACAGCGGAATTGATTTTTGAAGACTGTAAAGTCCACGAAAGCCAGGTACTCGGAGAAGTTGGAGATGGTTTTATACAATCCATGAAGATCCTTGATGGAGGTAGAATTTCCATTGCAGCATTGTCTTTGGGTATAGCTGAAGGAGCCTTGGAAGAATCTATCAAATACTCCAAAGAAAGAGAGCAATTCAACCAACCAATCAGCAAGTTTCAAGCGATCTCCTTCAAATTGGCCGATATGGCTACGCAGGTGGAAGCAGCAAAATTGCTGACCTTTAAGGCTGCTGATTTGAAAAATAGAGGTGAAAAAGTGACTTTAGCTGGAGCTAAGGCCAAGTATTTTGCATCAGAAGTCTGCGTGTCAGTTTCCAATGAAGCTGTACAGATATTCGGTGGCTATGGCTTTACCAAGGATTATCCGGTAGAAAAGTATTATAGAGATTCCAAGCTTTGTACGATCGGAGAAGGCACTTCTGAGATACAGAAATTGGTGATTTCGAGAGAGATTTTGAAGTGATATTAAGTAGATATTTATTGATACTGGGATATTGGTGGATATGATTATCCACCATTATTCCAATGGTCATGCTTCCTTTGCTTTTCATAAAGTTTTTATAACTACCCACCTGTTCGATCAAACACAAAGCGAAGCGATCTGCTATCATCTGTGTGGGTCTGTGGTTAATTATTTAAAACCGGAGTTTATGAAAATAAAAGAACCACAGATAAATCAGATAAACACAGATGGTGGTTTTTCAAATACCCATTATTAAATCCCAAAGCTTGAAACAGTGTCTTAGGCATTAAATTGTCCCGCTGATACCGCTGATACCGCTGATTTTCGCTGATGGCTGCACTGTGGCTACCATTGACATGATTTTCGGGGTCGTCACCCTGAGTGCAGTGAAGGGTCTCCTAGCTTAAAAGGTAGGAGATTCCTCTGCGCCGAGACGGATTAGAATGACGAACTCCAACTGTCAATTCCTTTCTGTAAATGCTGCGCTGCCGTGAGTGTCTCACTCACGGATTGATGGTTTAAATTTATTAGTATCTCAGTTTGGGATTGCTTCCCTACTAAGAGCTTCCTGAACCAAATAGCAGAAATTTCAATAAATTTCTATTTCATCTAAATCTACTTTCTTAAAACACCGTAGCTTTAAACGTATTCAAAATCCTGAAAAAATGCTTAGAAATTATTTTAAACCTTTTTTATGGTCCTTATTTGTTTTTGTTTTTTTCTCCTGCAAAGAACCTACAGAAGATGACCGACCTTTAGAGGATCTTGTAGAAGTGGTAATCCTTCATACAAACGATGAGCATGCTAAAATAGAGCCTTTCTCCAAGCTCCATAAATTGATAGAAAGAGAAAGAAGTTTAAACCAAAATTTAATACTTGTATCTGCAGGAGATTTCTTTTCCGGAAACCCCTATGTGGATTATGCAGATGAGCCAGGAGCGCCGATGATTGAATTAATGAATCTCGTAGGCTATGATCTGGCTGTAATTGGAAATCATGATTTTGATTATGGATTAGATATTTTAAATCTACGGATATCGGAAGCAAATTTCCCTATGATCTTAGCGAATGTCAAACCCAACGAATTTTTGACTGACGTGAAACCATACAAAGAATTCTATTTTGAAGATTTGGACATTTCATTGGCATTTGTCGGTTTCATTCAAACCGGAGCCAATGGATTACCGTCCACCAGGCCTGACAATTTGGGGAGTCTGGAATTTATCCCAGCAGAAAAAGCTTCCGAAGATTTGATAGACTTGAAAAACAAGAATAATGCGCTTATAGGATTAACTCATTTAGGGCTTAAAAATGATTTGGCCTTTGTTAGGCAAGCCTCCAATTTAGATTTAATCATTGGGGGACATTCCCACACTCAAATTCCAAATGGAAAGTATGAAAACGGCATTCTGATCACCCAAGCCGGGGATAATTTGAAATTTGTAGGCAAAACAGTGCTTGGTTTTAGAAATGGAAAACTTGTTTCTACTAGAAACAGGCTTATTTCCTTGGAAAACTTTCATGAATCAGATCAGGGTTTGGAGGAACTGATACAAAGCTTTTTGTCAAATCCCATTTTGGAAAATGTAGTAGTTGAACTTGAAAAACCAATTTCCGGCTTGTTCCAATTAGGCTGCCTCATGACAGATGCTTTAAAGTTTGGCCTGGATGTGGATATCGCTTTCCAAAATGTTGGGGGAATTCGGCTTCAGGAATTATCTTCAGGACCTGTTAGAATTAGCGATGTTCTTACTCTTGACCCATTCAGAAACAATGTGGTCATCATGGAGCTAAATAAAGAAGAAATAATAAACCTTATTAAAACCAGAACTGCCAACACTGGCTTAATCGACCTCCTACCTTCTGGCTTGCAGTATACCGTAAACAGGGATGGTCATGGGAATTATTTAGGTTTGGATTTAAAGTTAGAAAATGGAGACCCATTGGATCCCAATAAAAAGTATAGAGTAGCGATGAACAGTTTTATAGGAACTACCTATAATTTTCAAAGGCAAGATCAGGGAGAAATTTTATATGCCCAGACGACCGACCTTTTAATTCAGTATTTACAAGAGAGTGAAAATCTGGATTATTCAGACTGCATGAGGGTAGCATTGAATTAGAATGTAATTCTGGTTAATCTTTTAGAAAATTATTTTTCATGTGTTTATAATTTGTTTTTCAATTGACATATGGAATCTTCGCATGGTTTACAATCATCCCAGTGTGTGAAGTTTCCTTATGCCTGTATATCCGGTAGGTAGGCTCTATTTCATGTAATTATCAAGGGTAGAAACAATTACACCAAAAAGTTTAGCTATCGCCAACTGATTAATCCACTAATGAAAACACCATCTGCCTGAATTTCCAACCTGTATCTTCATTGGGGGAATCCCTTGTTTGCTTCATCAAAATGCCAATGATCTTGGACTCAGGATCCGCAAAATACTGGGTATTGAAGTATCCTCCCCAGTCGAAAGTCCCCTCACTGCCTATTCCCCCTTCAGCTACCCCTGTAGAAGTTACTACCCCAAATGCTAAGCCATAATGTTTGGCCCCCGACCATAGGTCTCCGATCTGATTGGCCATGATAGTCTGCACCGTAAGCGGACTCAGAATCCTTTTCCCATTCAGTTCCCCTTGATTCAAATACATCTGAAGGAACAAGGCATAGTCCTTGGCAGTGCTTGAAAGTCCGGCCCCTCCTGAGAAAAAGCGCTTGGCTCCTGTTTTTGGATAATCTGCATCATAGTAAGTTCCCGAATAACGGAGCCATTTACCGTTCTCTTTTTTATGCACAGTCACCAGCCTATCCTGTTTGTTTTCCGGTAAATAGAACCAGGTGTCCTCCATACCTAACGGATCAAAAATCCTTTCCTTCAAAAATTTATCAAAAGGCTTTCCTGAGATGATTTCCACAAAATAACCCAGGACATCCAAACCCTCAGAATAGGTGAATTTTTCACCTGGATGATGGTGCAGCGGAAGTGTTGCCAATCGCTTAATATTTTCCTCTATGCTGGTATTTTCAGTGGTGTACAGGTCCACAATACCTGCCTTTTGATAAATCATCTTCATACGTTCATCTCCATCGATCATCCCATAACCCAATCCGGAAGTATGGGTCAAGAGATGTCTGATGGTGATTTCTTTATTGGCCGCAACCGAGGTGTAACTCGTATCTGCATACTTGAATTGCTGCAGGACCTTAGGGTTTTTGAACTCCGGAATCCATTTGGAAATGGGATCATCCAACCTGAAATGCCCTTCCTCCCACAAAATCATCACTGCCGTAGAGGTAATGGCTTTGGTCTGAGAAGCAATCCGGAAGATGGCATCCTTTTCCATGTTTTTTCCGGAAGCCACATCGGCTTTTCCTTTGGCAGTGTGGTAAATGATTTTACCATCTTTTGCAATCAAAACCGCCAATCCCGGTACATCTCCTCGTTCAATTGAAGCATTTAACATCCTGTCTATTTTATCCAGCCTTGTTTTGAGATTTTCATCCAGCTGATTAGCAGCCACTTCCTGAAGTGCAGCTTTACTTTGGATACTTTTTGACTGCGAAAAAAGCGTAATAGGTACGTTTAGCAGTAAGAAAAGAAATAAGATTTGATAGGTTTTCATGATTGTGGTTCTTTTGATCCATACAATCTACCAAATTATTGCGAATGAAATACTCAAAACCGAATTTCCAAAAGGAGCAGTTAACTCCTTCATCAGTTCGTCAATTCATCAGTTCATCAGTTAATCAGTTTATCAATAAGATTTCTCCTCCTACGTCGTCGAAGCGACAAGGTTAAGCCTCTGATTATCTTTATGGTGTCTGCTTATAAATTCTCACC
>NZ_REBN01000181.1 GCF_007692705.1 Mongoliibacter sp. | reverse complement strand
TGTGCCATGTGTACGTGGAACGAACATAAACAGGATATCAATCAATAGGAAAACAACCAGGAAACTGGCCACTGATAAGGTAAGGTTCTTGATAGTTTCAGAAATTGAACTATAAAATATTTTTTTACATAGGATTGCCACCTCAACTGCAATCATCAATATTACCAAAACTCTCAATGGATAAAACAAAAATGGAAATTCATCTTTAGATCCAATGGAGATATAAAGCAAAACAAAAACCCATAAAAAAAGCCTAATCACTCCCGCGTAGCTTGACATCATCAATCAGGTTTAAATTCAACCATCCACTTTTCTTTATTTTCCCAATCCGGTTGTTGATTTTTGATATACACAAAATCACCAATTACCAAATAATCCATCTCTGTACTCATAAAACACCTATAAGCATCAAAAGGGGTACATACTACCGGTTCTCCGCGAACATTAAAAGAAGTATTCACCAATAATCCATAGCCTGTTAATTTTTCAAATTCAGCTATCAATGACCAATATCGGGGATTGGTATCTTGATGAACGGTCTGAATCCTGGCAGAAAAATCCAGGTGCGTTACTGACTGAATGTCACTCCTTTCTTTATAAAGCTTTTCCCAAAGGCTCATATGATGATAATTTTCTGGCAACATTTTTCTTCTTTTTTCCAAAACCGGAGCTACAATCAGCATATAGGGGGATTCTTCCTGCAGCTCAAAATATTCCCCGCATTTTTCTGCCAAAACGGATGGTGCAAATGGCCTAAAACCCTCTCTGTATTTGATCTTGAGGTTCAGCTTTTTTTGCATTTCCGGATTCCGTGCATCTCCCAAAATACTTCTGTTGCCCAAAGCCCTTGGACCAAACTCCATCCTTCCCTGAAACCAACCTACCACCTTACCTTCTGCAATCTTCGAGGCCACGAATTCTGTCAATGCATTGAAATCACTGTACTGTTCGTACACTGCTTTCACTTTCTTATTCATTGATAGTATTTCCTTATCAGAATATTCAGGCCCTAAGTAAGAGCCCTTCATTTGGTCCGAATCCTTACTGTATAACCTTTCTTCATCAAAATATATGTGGCTGATAGCCAAGGCTGCGCCAAGCGCCCCTCCCGCATCACCGGCAGCAGGTTGAATGTAAATATCCTTGAAAATTCCTTTTTGCAACAGTTTCCCATTAGCCACACAATTCAAAGCTACCCCACCTGCAAGACATAAATAATCAGCCTTACATATTTCCTTTGCTGTAATGGCCATCTTGATCACTATTTCTTCTGTCACTCGCTGTATAGCCAATGCCAGGTTGCAATGATGCTGTTCAAGCTGATCTTCAGGGCCTCTCCTTTTAAACCCAAAGATTTTTTCCCAAGACTCATCTTTGACCATTCTTAAGCCTGTGGCATAATTGAAATATTTCTGGTCAAGCCAAATAGAACCATCCTCCTTTATATCTACGAGATGCTCTTTTATTTTTTTCTCATATTCCAAAGTCTGTTCATCATCCGGATTACCGTAAGGTGCAAGCCCCATCAGTTTATATTCTCCGGAATTGACTGTAAAACCCAAAAAATACGTAAATGCACTGTAGAGAAGTCCCACAGAATGCGGAAATTCCAATTCCTTGAGCATCTGAAAACTATTTCCTTCTCCCAATCCGATTGAAGCAGTGGACCACTCTCCTACGCCGTCTATGGTCAATACTGCGGCTTTCTGGAATTTGGATGGAAAAAAAGCACTTGCTGCATGTGAAAGATGATGCTCTGAAAATAGCAGATTTAGCTTTTTCTTGTCATATGTGCCCACCTCCTTAAGTCCATCTTTAATCAGCTTCTTAAGAAACATCTTTTCATCCAACCATACCGGAATAGCTTTGAGAAAAGACACCAATCCTTTAGGTGCAAAGGCATAGTAGGTTTCTAAAAGTCTTTCGAATTTCAGCAAAGGCTTGTCATAGAAAACCACTGCATCCAACTCATCTATGCTCAACCCTGCTTCCTCCAGACAGTAACGGATGGCATGTATGGGAAAGTCAGGAGTGTGTTTCTGCCTGGTAAACCGTTCCTCTTGGGCTGCGGCAATTATCTCACCGCCAATAAGTAATGCTGCCGCCGAGTCATGATAAAAAGCGGATAATCCTAAAATTTTTTTCACCTTCAAAAATAAATTATTTGATCATATTCGTAATTAAATTTCAATAAAGTTCTTCAAAAAAGGTATTCATACCATATGTGTATGCAATAAGCACTCAATTGTAAGGGAAACGATATTGCTCAAAGTATCAGGTATTCACGGAAACCTGCCATGAGTTACCTGAATTACTTAAAATCCTGGAGTAGATTTTCAAATTTAGTTTTATCCATAGTGCTGCTTATCATTTCTTTCAGACAACACACCAAACTCCAACAACTTTAATGAACTAACCTACTAATAATATCTCCGAAATAACAAAAAAAAACGAAACCCTAAAAACTCTACTATAAGTTTTTAGGGTTTCGTCCCAACTATGACCTGAAATTCAGGTAAAAGATTTTAGATTTAGTAAATCATATTTATTTTTCTGTCAATGACCTGAAATAAATCCATCTCATTTTGGCAGGTCTTTTTTCGTCTGTGGCAAAAGCATAATCTTCAACATTCAAAGCAGGGTGGGCATATTTGTTTATACGTGTAGGGTAATCCATAACCAACTGAATCTGGTGTGTTTTGGAAAACCTATCCATCAAAACCTCAGATAATCCAGGTATAAAACAGTCATGAGCTTCCAAAAGAATATCCACAAATTTCAGCTTAGGGATACTTGCAGGATTAAGTAACTGTGCTTCATAGCCTTCAATATCACAAAAAATCAGGGTCTTCGGTTTACAATACTCCGCAAGTTCGGTGGTATCAATATTTTGCAAAAACTGAATATTATTTAATTGATTCAACTTAGACATCTCCTTAGCCAAATTAAGCGCCACTGGATTGATATCACAGGCTGTAACCTTGGTGTTTGGAAGTTTTTGTGCAAAACCAACGGCATAATAGCCCTCTGCACAGCCTATATCCAAAATCTGCTGGTATTGTTCCGAATGCAGAATTTCTTCAATCCATTTCTGTATGGGTTCTTCATATGATCCAATCAACTTAGGCAACAACATACTTCCTGATGCTTGGTCAATATACTTTAGGCCCTGAAATGGGCCATTTAAAACTACCTTATCATGTCGAAGCCCCAACTGACCTAATATGTTATCTGCTCTTTCATTATCTTTTAAAAATTGGGCTTTTGAGTTTTCAAGTTCTCTTTTATGTGAAGGAGTATTTCGGTAAAATGCCCTATAGACTTTATAAAGCTGGTTTTTGAAAGAGAATGACATAAAAGATGGGGTAAGTTAAATTAAAGCAATCGAAAAAGATTAAGCTTTAGATAACCAGGGGTTGTGCTTGGCATCTCTGACTTTTGGTAAATCATTGGTATCCAACCTTGGAAGAGTAAAGACATTATCTCTCTTAATATCTGCAATATCTACATTTACAGCAAGACCAAGTTTACAATTGTGTTTTTTTAATATGTCTAAGGTATCCTGATTGTAACCTCCATGAGGAAAACACATAGTCCAAAGTTCCATATCGACTCCAATACTATCAAGAAGGGCATTGCAAGCCAATATTTCTTTTTCCTGTTCTTCCTTGCTCAACGTGTTTAGCCAAGGGTGACTGTAGGCATGATTGCCCAGATGCATACCACTACCTACCATAGT
The DNA here is from genome assembly GCF_007692705.1 of Mongoliibacter sp. Classification (GTDB taxonomy): domain Bacteria; phylum Bacteroidota; class Bacteroidia; order Cytophagales; family Cyclobacteriaceae; genus Mongoliibacter. Next base: position 1,716 of record NZ_REBN01000181.1, on the reverse strand, counting down.
CTGCATCTGCGTTTTATCCATGTATAGCTCTCTGCTGAAGGTGGCCTCATCCATACCCACCGCTTCTTCAAAGAGGCTATTCACAAGATCAGTCCTAAAAGGTTGAGGCATTACTTTTTGCAACATTCTTTTGACAAACATCACCTCATCGGTATCCTTCCCATTTGTAATGGCGTATTGCTCATACAGTGTTTCAGGGGTGGGCAATGCTACGTCTTTTCTGATTTTACGAACCTCCTCAAAAATTCTTCTGATCAACTTTTGAACATCACTTTCTATGGCCAGAACAAAGTGTATCTTATTAACATTCAATACTTTATTTTCCATAACCATTCCTGCAGGAACATAAAAAGAACCCTGTATTCCCATATTATAAAGTAAAGGAAATACGTTGGTAAAGTGATCCATATAGGCATCATCGAAGCTCAGCAAAGCTGCTCTTTCAGGAAGTGTCTTACCCGAAACCACCGATTCAATCAGGTCTTCCATACGGATTAAGGTATAGTGTCTCTGCATGTACTTTACCTGTTCTTCAAACAATCCTACATCCAATCCTTTGATCCCTGGAAACCTGGATCTTTTTAGATCACGGACATAGTGGTACATGACTATAGTTACTTTGCTATTGATCATGAATTGATTTGGTTAACCTTTGCAATACGATCCCTATCAGAATCCATCCTCGTAAAATAAATATCGCCAATACCCAGTTTCTGAATATATTCATTATGATAAACACTCTGTAAAGCCAGGTATTCATGATTTGGTCTGGGAACAACAGGCGCTGAAACTTGGGGGAAAAGCACCACATCTTCCTCTTCCAATTCCTTGAAACCCGCGTTTAATAACTCCTCACTGTAAAGGTCCCCAATTTTAGAAAAATCCAGGTACAAGCAAGCCTGCTTTTTACACCAAGCTATAACATGGGCAAGTAGATCCTGTATACCATCTGAATCTCCATACATATCTATAATTCTGGCAACTTTACTATTACTTGGCTGAAGCTCTTCTAACCTTATAGCCAAATATGCTGCCAATCCATTATTTCCCAGAAAACCAAACACCTTGTAATCGATAAAAGGGTGGTTAAGAAACCTCCACTTTAAAAATTCTGAATCCCTGAAAGTCGTACAGACAGCCTTTTGATCATAAACTATGTTTATGCGATCAAGATGCTCATCTTTTAACATGATAATATTATCAGCCGAAGCTATTTCCAAAACCTCTTTATTTAACCCCACTAAGGTTTGGGCCCTCTCTACCTGATACCCCATATCCTTTACCAACTCAAAAGTCTTCTCGCTAAGATTAAAAATATAGCGCTTCATTCTTTTATGGTCAAAAACATTATATCCCAGTTTTTTATAGAATTTATGGGTCTCAAGAGCCATCCCCAAAGTTGCATTTATGGGGTTTTCTTCAAACAGTTTATTTACCAAGGTACCATTAAACCCCAATCCTCTCCAGGCAGGTAAAGTATAGGCATTCACTCCCCAAATAGCTGAAATTAACTGATCCCCCAAATGCATCTGATATTGAAGCCCTCCGTAGTGAGACACCACTTCCTCTTTATTATTCAATCCTATCCAATTGACTTTGAATATTGATGAAGGTTCCCAGGGATTCTGAAAGTAGTAAGTTAAAAATGCCTCGGACTGAAAAACAGTAGATTCTCCGTAAGCTTTTATAAAAAAGTCCTTCAAACCCTCTAAATCT
>NZ_REBN01000066.1 GCF_007692705.1 Mongoliibacter sp. | reverse complement strand
ACTACATGCTTGATTTGCGCTTCTTCACTGAATATTGGATCTGTCATGATCACCAAATTGGCAAGTTTACCTTTCTCCAAAGTCCCTGCAAACTTCTCTATTCCGAGAATACTTGCTGCATTGCTCGTCAATGCTGCCAAAGCACCTTTTTCACTCAGACCATTTTCAATCATTATTTTAATATTTTTGTGCAGGTCTGCACTTCTTCCTCCCATACTCCCAAAGGCAAATGGGATTCCTGCTTCTTCCAAAATGGCAGCCTGCCTCAATGCAAGTTCATAGGCTTCAATCACCCTTTTGGTCCTGGCCTGTACCTCTTCTGATTTGTCCTCGACCTTGGATTTGGTCACCTTGTCATCAGGTAATTTTATGCTCAGTAAAACCTTGGCATTGGAAATCTTAATTGCATCGATGACCGCATCCGCCTCATTTACGCCAGCCAATACTATGTTGAAGCCATTTTCTTTTTGCAGTGTCAGTGCCCTTCTGATTTCAAGGTCACTGGAAACTTCAAAAATGATGGGAATATTTTTGTCCAAAACCGGATAAAAGGCCTCTAAAGTCTTGTTGATCTCAGGGCGTTGTAGTCCCGCTTTTGAGGCAAACAGCCTCCCATGTTCGGAGGAAAGTTCTGCATTCTTATATAAATCCCTGAATTTGGCCATTACACCCAAGGTTGTGCCAGGATACATGCCCCTGCCCATACCCCTGAATTTGGCAGATAATGCTGTTTGCTGTGCCAAAACATTCGTGGAACTCGGGTCTCCATAGGTTACAATCGAAGCTTTACCTGGCAACATACCTCCATCCGGAAGTATTTGAGCGATGGTAAATCCTGCTTTTCTAGCATCGGTAACCTGTGAACTTTTACCGTCATAATAATCCAATACGGATCTCCAAGGTGTAATCCCTGCAATTTCATCAGGTGGGTTGGAAGGGTTGAAATTGGAAGGACGGTCTCCTTCGGGAGCCTTTCCCACCCCGGCATTACTCGCCCCATCTATAAATCCAGGGTAAATAAATAAGGAATCTCCTTCTATGACTTGCGCTTCCTTTGGAATATTAACATTGGAGCCTACTGCTTGAATAAGCCCATCTTTAATTAATATTGTCGCATTTTCGACAGTGGTACCTGCTGAGGTGGTGATGCTTGCGTTTTTAATGGCATATGTTCCGGTTATCCTTCTTTCTCCGGTAGGATCGCTCTGAGCCATCACAGTTGAAAAATTAAGCAATACCATTAAAACAATTAGCCCCGCACGCAACCTGAACGTTGAATTCAAATTCATACTTTTCGGTGGTTTTTGATGTTTGTTATAGTTTACAATCTAATAAAAGATTTTTTTTGCAAAAAAGTTATTTTTTCGAGATAGGCCAAATCGGTTAAGAACGGCAAATTAAAATATTCATAATGCATTTTAAATATATTGTATTTTTTTTACCTGTTATTAAAATATTTTAAACGGTTTTAAGGATTTTTTTTTGATATTTTAATAATTATCTTTCGTTCAATAATCACCCTAAATACGATTCATCATGAAGAATGTGCTTATTATTGAGGACGATAAGTTGATATCAAGCCTTGTTCGATTTAGATTAAACAAGGATGGCTATAATGTCACTACTGTAGATGATGGAATCAAAGGAATGAATGCCATTGATACCACCAATCCTGACTTGATTATTACTGATGTGATGATTCCATTCAAGAATGGCATAGAAATAATCAATTATTCCAAGAAAGTTAATCCAAATGTTCCTATTATTGTGTTAAGCTCTTTGGGAGAAGAAGAAAGTACGGTTATGGAAGCTTTCACTTTGGGTGCCTCTGATTTTGTACCCAAGCCATTCAATCCGAATGAGCTCGCTATCAGGGTTCAAAGATTAATCAATAATTGAAATCAATAAATCCATTTAATAGAAATGCAAAGCAGAAGATAGCATTGATGACTGTCTTCCTTTTGCTTTTATTTTTTTCGGCCTTTGCACAGGAAGGTCAAGACGAAATTGACTTTATACCTGTTCCGATTGAAGAGGTGCTTTTAAAAGGTAGAGAAGTCCCAGGTGTAAGTTTTGTTTACAGTGTTTCTTTGCCCCAGGGTGTAGATGCATACAGTTACGCCCTCAGGCCATCCTCCCAGACGAATACCTGGGTTACCGATACCCTACAATATTACACAGATGTCAAAGCACTGCAGGATTCTGTGTACAGTCACTACGAAGTGTCAGGCGATATTCAGGCGTTTTTGTTTGATGAAATGATCTCAGAGGAAGGGCTTCAATCCTATTTCGATAACCTGGTCAGGAATGAGCTTTATATCATTGAGGAAGATAGGGTAGAAGACGACACCAAAGTAGGTGAGTTGATTATTTTGGGAAACAAAATGCACTTCAAACCATTTTACAGACTCAAGATCCAAATTCTCTCGGATATCAGAATGATCATCCTGATATCATTTCTGGCTTTTTTTGTTTTCGCAGCTATCGTACTGGTAATTGTCATATTTATTATCAAAACCAAAAAAAGAAATAAGGATGTTTTAGTAAAGCGCTTCAAAGACTTGTGCTATGAACCTTTATCCAACCTTCTTTTTGAGAAATCTTTGGAAGAAATTCAGGAAATGACCAAAGGGGATATTGCTGCAGTGCTTCCCAAAAACTTGATGGATAACTCACTTTTCAATGATGTATTGATCCAAGAGATCATCAGCCTCAACAAAAACATGAAAGGTGATTTCAAACAAAAATTGAAGTTGATCTACCGTAAGCTGGATTTGGATAAGCACACCATTCAAAAACTCAGTTCCAAAAGATGGGATATTATAACTACAGGTATTGTAGAAATCAATGAAATGGACGTGCTTGAGGCGGAAGAATTGGTGAATAAATTTATCAACCACGATAATTTCTATATCAGGTCGAATGCCGTAGCTACACTTTTGAACATTTCAGGGGATTCAAACCTGAAGGTTTTGGCCAACCAAAAATATCCGCTTTCCAAATGGCAGCAAATGATTTATTACCGCATTATCCGGTACACCAAGGATAATAGGAACGTATCGCTTCTCTTGGAGTCAGAAAATCAAAGTGTACGGGTGTTTGGTATCAAACTGATCCGCTATCTTGGACTAGTAGATCAGCTGGAAGTGTTGAATATGCGTTATGCCGAATCTACTGATCCTGAAAAAATTGAAATGCTCCGCTGCTTCAACATGTTTGGATATGTAGATAGTCTGGAAGTTGTATATGCTGATCTTAAGTCAGACAATATACCATTGGTAACAGAGGCAATTACTTTAATTCAAAATATTGGTGAGAAAATTTCATTGACAATCCTCTTTGAACTTAGTCAGTTGACCAATGAATTTGACATCAAAAAAGCGGCAATGAAAGCTATTTTTCACCTTGACCCCATTGTTTTTGAGGAGTACTATGGACATACCGAAAATGACTTGGAACTCAGAATTAGTCGTCACCTTAAAGATCCTGTTTTAAATAATGTATAGCCTTTTATTTGACATACTGATAGAGATTTTGGGGATAATGTTTCTGTTATACAGTTTTTGTATCATAGTTTCCTATTTGATCATTACCGTCTTGTCAGCATTGGAAATGAGAGATCATCTCCGGAAAAATAAGTTTGCCGACTACCTTGACGTAGTGACCAGCCCTGTTTCTCCAAGTATCTCTATCATCGCCCCAGCATACAACGAAGGTCTCAGCATAGTCCAAAACGCCAAAAGTTTACTTACCCTGCATTACTCTAAATTTGAGGTAATTATTGTAAATGATGGCTCTAAGGATGATTCAGTAGAGAAAATGATAGCAAGTTTTGATTTGGTGAAAACAGATTTTGCTTTTAACCCAAGCATCGCTTGTAAAGAAATACGTGCCATATATAAATCAACCAACCGTTCTTTTGCCAAACTTACTTTTGTAGACAAAGAAAATGGAGGAAAAGCTGATGCGCTCAATGCTGGTATCAATGTGTCTACCATGGACATCATTGCCTGTATTGACGTGGATTGTATCCTTTCTTCTGGCTCGCTTACCCGAATGGCACGTCCTTTTATGGAAGAAACCAATAGGAAGGTGATTGCCGTAGGGGGTGTCATAGGAGTGGCAAACAATTGTGAGGTCAAGGATGGTACAGTAACCGATTATCGTGTACCGGATACTTTATTGGGTAAATTTCAGGTTATCGAATACTTTCGTTCATTTCTGATGGGTAGAATGGCTTGGACCAGAATCAACGGATTGATGTTGATATCTGGCGCTTTTGGCTTTTTCAACAGAGAGGTGGTTCTCAAAGTAGGTGGATACTTGCCCCAAACAGTGGGAGAGGATATGGAGCTGATCGTGCGGATGAGAAGGTACATGGAGGAGGAAAACGTTCCCTATAAGGTAGGTTTTGTGCCTGATCCATTGTGTTGGACTGAAGTACCCGAATCTGAGGAAATCCTATCAAGGCAGCGTAACAGATGGATGCGGGGAACGATTGAGACACTCCAACTACACAAAAAAATAGCTATGAATCCAAAGTATGGAGTGCTTGGAATGGTCTCCTACCCATTTTGGAGCATTTATGAGAAATCAGCTCCTATCATGGAAAGCATTGGTGTCCTCTATACTTTGGCAATGATCATTACAGGTGACTTCTCGGCAATTTACCTGGTAGCCCTATTTGTGCTGATCTACTTCTTCGCTGTGCTGATATCATCATTTAGCATTTTGTACGAACAATTGGCCTACAACAATTATAAAAATAAAGATGACCTCCGAAGCTTATTGAAGGTCATATTGCTAGAACCCTTTATCATCCATCCAAGAATGGTCTTATGGGGTTTGAAAGGACACTGGGATTTCCTCAAAGGTAAAGGCGGATGGGGCGTAATGATCCGTTCAGGTTTCAAAAAAGCAGTAGATAAACAAGACGTGGATAAACAAGAAGTAGAGGTTTCTCAAAATTAAGAATGATGAAATGCCCTTTGGAGAAAAATATATTTACATGAAAATCAGGACGATTACATTCCTATTTCTTATGCTTTGCATGACGCTTGCAGTACAAGCACAGGAAAGTTATGATCCTGATGCCAAGTTTCTGGAGGCTCGAAAATTGATTTTAGATGGAAAAAGGGACGAGGGTAGAAAAATGGCTAAAATGGTCTTGGAGAAATACCCCAATTACAGTGATTACCATATACTGATCGGAAGGTCTTATTCTTGGGATGGCAAGTATGATTCTGCCTCATACTATCTAGATAAAGCAATAAACATTTCTCCACAGTATGAAGATGCTTACCTGGCCTATGTAGATAATTTGTTTTATGCCGAAGATTACGAAAAAGCAAAAGAGATCATAGACCTGGGTTTGGAGAAGATAGGACCCAGTTCTTTTAACCTAAAATACCGTCAGTCCAGGTATTTGTACAATACAGAAGAGTATAAAGAGGCATTGGCCATAGCCAATG
>NZ_REBN01000100.1 GCF_007692705.1 Mongoliibacter sp. | reverse complement strand
GGTCCTGCCGGGTCTGTTGCAGTTACAACAAAATTTCCTCCTTTTCCCACTAAAGTAGTGATCATATAGAAAACCCCTTCATGATGTTGGATGGTTGGGGCAAAAATACCTTCGGAAAGTTGCAAGCCCTCCACATCCATTTGTTCAGGTCTGTCCAAAACATGGCCTAGTTGCCTCCAGTTGACCAAGTCAGTACTGTGAAAGATTGGGACTCCAGGAAAAAAGGTAAACGTTGAGGTAACCAGATAAAAGTCATCGCCAACCCTAAACATACCGGGGTCTGGGAAAAAGCCTGGTAAAATGGGGTTCTCGAAAGTTCTTTCAGAAGGGGACTGGGCCATGACCGCTTGGTCAAAACACAGCAAACCAGCCAGGAGCAAAACAAAAATTTTGATCCCGGCTTTGTTTACTTTTCCCCTGATACAAGCAATGGTACTGTTCATGGAAATTTTAATAGGTATAATAGGTTTAAGAAATTGGAGTTTACGAAAACAGAAAATATTGGCGTCCTAACTAACAAGAAATATTTTCTCAATTTTTAAATCGAGCAAGATTCGCAAGCTAAAGACCAAAATCTCTACCGTACAGAAGGTTGAAATGGCTGGGTCTTAAAAGTTTGTTAATCGTCATTCTGGTTTCTGCTTTCGCTTTACTCTACTATATGAATTCCAATATCGGAATATTAAGTGTAAAAACAACATTTAAATGAAAAAAAATATCTAAATCATTCACTACAAGTAATTTTAAGCATAATAGTAGCTTTTAAATTTCAGCACAATTTTATTTGCAAGGGAATTTCAAAGACCTCGATCAATCCTAAAAAAATCAAAATCTGCATACCCTCCCAGTTCTTTTTCAGCATAAAAGAACAATCCATACCGATAGCCCATAAAATGAGGTAAGGTATATTTCATTTCCAACGTTTGGCCAAACTTTTCCCAATCCACTCCATCCAGACTATAATAGAACAGGGCTTGGTCTTTCCTGTTTTCAAAATCGCAGGAAGCCTTCAGAAACACTTCGCCCGATTCAAGAGGAATTTCAGCTTGTACTTCTTCATTTTGGTCTTTGCCTAATACCATGACAATTGATTTTTGCTGACCGTTGTTTTTAACCCCTATGTAACCGAATTCCTTCTGGAGTAGAGCCAGTCCTGCAACATCACCTTGTTTTAATCCAGAAACATCCAGCTTTGTAACCACTTGGCTTTGTGGACCGAAGGTCCGTTGCGTAAGGGTATTTCTGGTGTCCAAAAAACTTTGATCCAGCCTCTCTGAGCGCAAACGAAGATATCCCTTCCTTTCGGTCAATGACCAACTTTCCTCGATGGGATTGTGATTCCATTGCCAAACCAAGGGAAGCGAATACCCGTCCGTCTCCTTCCTTTCAAATTCATCTGAAGACACCAGGTTTGGTATTAGCCCCGCACTTGCAGGCAAAGGCAAGCTTTCAGGAACTTTTCCGTCTTCACCCAATACTGGCCAGTTATCCTCCCATGTGACAGGTACCAAATATGGGATTCTCCCCACTGCGCCAAAGTCCCTAAACAAATAAGCAAACCAATCTCCAGCAGGAGTATCTATCAAACCACCTTGAGCAATTCCCCGATCAGCAAGAGCTACTCTACCTTCATAAGGCCCATGCAATGATTCAGACCGATGAACAAGAACGGTTCGCATTCCGTCTAGAGGCCAAACGATATTGAACAAATAATAAAACCCATTAATCTTGAAAAGCTGAGAGCCTTCTGCCTGCAACATGATATTGTCACCAGCAGGTTGACTGGCATTGGATATCAAGACCTGTTCTGTTTCGGGAATGATTCCAGAAAAGTCGGGCTTCAGCTCTACTATTCTTATTTCCCCTGCTCCCCAAATCATGTAAATTCTTCCATCATCTTCAAAATGGAGGGTGTGGTCGTGATAAGATGGTGCAAAACTCACTTCTTCCCATTGTCCGCTTTCAATATCATCTGTAGTGAAAACATGGGTTTTTCCACTGGTTTGCGCAAAGGTGCTCAGGTAATAACGTCCCTCATAATACCTCAAACAACTGGCCCAAGAACCCCTTCCGTAAGCATTCTGACCATTACTTAGATTCATCGCTGCATTATCTACCAAAGAGTTATAGGCGTACCCTATGATTTCCCAATTGACCAAATCCATTGACTTCATAACCGGAACTCCCGGAGACATATGCATAGTAGTACTACTCATGTAATAAGTATCCTCCACTCGAATGATTGAGGCGTCAGGAACATCCGCAAAAATAATGGGATTCACAGCCTTTCCTGACTGTGCTGACAAGATCAAAGGAAACAGCACCTGAATGCTGATCAACAGCATTACAGCATTCAGGTGGTTAATTTTATGTATATACATTTGGTAATGCTTATAAACTAATTTGTGATAAGTAGAAATGCCCATCTCAATAGACTTATCCCCAATGATACAGGTAGCAATAGAAATTTAGGTTAATTCTTATTATCTGGGTGACAAAGTATCTTAATATCGATAAATATCTCCTCAAAATAGAATTGAATTTAAATACATGGTCATGGGGCGAATTCACACAAAACCTAATTCGTAGTTTTATAATTTTCCATCAGTTCTATGATATCGCTTACCACTGCTTTGGGCTGGTAATCTCTGTCAAAAAGCAAGGGGTAATCCGTTCTGCCTCTTACTGGGAAATTGTTTTTCCAGGAATACCTGTCTGTAACTCCCCAGAAGGTGACCCTACTGATTTCATTTTTATATTTCAAAAACAACCTGAAAAAATCCATATATCGCTCATTAAAAGCTTCCTGAACCTCCTGTGGCAAACCATCTGTATATGGGTTTAACATTTGCTGATACTCAATTGAATCAGAAATCTCAGCTCCCTGATGGTTATTGGGGTTTGGCAAGGCAGAAACGTCCATTTCTGTGATCATTACTTCCACTCCCAGATCTGAAAAGGCTTTGATGCTTTTTTCAAATTCTTCCAAAGAAGGGTAGTCAAGACCTACATGTCCCTGCATACCTATACCATCGATTTTCACACCTTGCTCCTGAAGCCTCTTGACCATTGCAACCACACCTGCTCTTTTACCAGGCATTGCCATAGAATAATCATTGTAAAACAATCTGGCCTCAGGATCCGCCTGATGTGCCAATTCAAAAGCTATTTTCACAAAATCCTCCCCAAGAATCTGATAAAACTTACTGTTTCTCCAAGAACCATCATCAAGTATGGTTTCATTCACCACATCCCAGGTATGCACCCGACCTTTATACCTCCCCACAAGCGTATTGATGTGAGTCGTCATTCTTTCGATCAGTACTTCCTTGGAAACATCATTTCCATCTTCGTCAACAAAAAACCATTTTGGGGCCTGAGAATGCCAAATCAAGGTATGTCCATTGATTTCCATCCCATGCTTTTCTCCAAACTCGACAAACCTGTCTGCATGTTCCCATACAAACTGACCTTCTTCGGGCTGGATCCTCCCACTTTTCATACAGTTTTCGGCCACAATTGCATTGAAATGTTTTTTGGTCAATTCCAGGGATTTGTTAGTTTCCCCCATCAATTGCCTTTCATTCAAAGCAGTCCCAATCCTAAAATGGCCTGTGGCAGCCGCACTCAAAGATTCGGATTGATTGTTTTGTTCAGGATTCTTTTCATTGGTACCATGACCATTCATACTGGGTAAACTGAGAAGAATGGCCAAATAAGGATAAATTAGAAATTTCATGGTTGTTAATAGGTTTAAGTGTAGTATATAGGTTTAAGGTCAAGTATAAGCTTATCGGGTTTTAAAACGATACTCAATTTTGTGGCTGTATTTTTCTCCAGGGTTAAGCCTTGCTGTGGGAAAAGAAGGTTCGTTGGGGGCATTAGGAAATGTCTGCGGCTCTAGGCACAAACCCATATATTGATTGTAAGTCACATTGTTGACAGTCACTTTTCCATCCAGAAAATTTCCAGAGTAAAACTGTACAGCAGGTGAATCTGCATAAAGTTCCATCACTCTTCCGGAAGCTTCATGGTACAGTTCAGCCATTTTAACCAATTCATCCGAGTGAGCTTCCTTCACAACAAAATTGTGGTCATATCCTCCAGGAACATCCGCAATGCGTTCCCCAATCAGATGTGGCTCGGTGAAATCAAATGGAGTACCTGAAACAGCTTTAAGTTCACCCGTTGGGATTAATCCATCATCGACTGGAGTATATTTGGGTGCATAGAGCTTCAGTTCATGTCCCAAAACATCTTCTCGCATTGCACTCAGGTTGAAATACCCATGGTGAGTTAAGTTTACAATGGTCGGTTGGTCATTTTCTGATAAAAATTCCAACAGCAAACGGTTATCTGCCGTCAATTCAAAAGTCAAAGTTGTAGTTAAATTACCAGGATACCCCTCCTCACCATCCGGGCTGATGTATTTCATCTTAACTTTCATGGATTTTTCACCTTCTTCGAATTCAGCATCCCAGATGACTCTGTTAAAACCTAACAGTCCACCATGAAGGTGATTGTCACCATCATTTGTTGCCAGTTGATAGGTATTCCCATCTAAATCAAAACGGCCATTGGCTATTCTATTACCAAACCTGCCAATCGCTGCTCCGAAATAGTAATCATTGTTGTCATAATCAGCGATATTTTCGTACCCTAGTACTATATTTTCACTATTGCCTTTTTTATCAGGAACGATGAGTTTGGAAATGATCCCGCCAAAACTGGAGATTTCAACTTCCATTCCATTGCCATTATCCAGGTGGAATACCTTTGCGCTTTTATTGCCAACTTTTATTTCATTGACTTTCACTTTAAAATTGACGGTCTCTTTTTCCATTGTTTCTTTTTCATTTTTTGGGGAAGTGCAGCTCCAAACCAGAAATCCTGCAAGGGCAAGTCCCATCAGGCACTTTATCAGATTTTCATTCATAAGTTTCGTTTTTAACATCCTTGTCCATAATAAGCATCCTTTCCATGCTTTCTCTCATAATGCTTTTTCACCAAAGCATCTTTGAGCCTTCCTGCATTGGGATTGATTTGTAAGGTCAGGTAAGCCATTTTTGCGACTTCCTCCAAAACCTTGCTGTTGTAGACTGCTTTGGATGCATTCTTTCCCCAGGCAAAGGGTCCGTGGCTTCCCACAAGAATCATTTCCACTTCAGCAGGACTTAAATTTTTATCTGCGAAGCAATCCAAAATCTGCTGTCCGGTATTGTATTCATAATCCCCTTCTATCAGGTGGTCTGCCATGGGAGGTGCACAGGGAATATCAGCAGTCAGGTGGTCTGCATGAGTCGTTCCGAAATTAGGAATATCTTTCAAGGCTTGTGCCCAAGCGACAGCATAAGTGGAATGTGTATGGCAAATCCCTCCAATATTCTCCCAATGTTTGTATAGAAAAGCGTGGGTTTTGGTGTCCGAGGAAGGCCTCATTTTTCCCTCCACCACTTTTGCATCGAAATCAACAATAACGATATCTTCGACTTTTAGCTCTTCATAAGGAACCCCACTTGGTTTGATGGCAAATACTCCTTTTTCCCTGTCCACCTG
>NZ_REBN01000089.1 GCF_007692705.1 Mongoliibacter sp. | reverse complement strand
ATTTTCAGATTCATTCAGTTTTCCTTCAAAATAGATATAGTCTACAGGTAGGATTTTAAAAACTATTCTGATCACTACTACTCCTGACGATCCAGTACCTCCTTGATTCCTTCCAGCACCTCCTCCAGCCCCAGTCGATTTCAATCCTTGATTACCTATCCCAACAGCATCTCTGCCATCTCCGTCTCCACCAATTTTAATATTATTGTGCTCTCCTCCTGTTCCATTTCCGTATTCCTGAGCAGGGTTTCTTCCCGTAGAACCTCCACCCCCGGCAAAAGCATTGATAAATCGAGTACTACCAAATAAAATATTTAAGCCCGTTCCATCTCCACCATTTCCAGGGTTATTATTTCTTCCATTTTCCCCCGCGCTTCCAGCTCCACCTCCTCCACCGCCATTTAGTTGGTTCTGGTTTTGCCTTAATGAATTCCCACCATTATTTCCGGCATTAATTATTCTATTTCCTCCATTACCTTGCCCTGATGATGGATTATTGTTGGCACCTCCACCTCCTCCCGAAGCACCATTAAGCCCACTTCTTGCCGAAGGGTGAGTAGATCCTCCTCCACCACCACCTTGGGTAACAATTCCAAAGAAAGCAGATTTGGTACCATTAATTCCTTGCATTTCAGCGCTGACTGCCCCTGGACCGCCACTTCCAACAGCAACGGGATACGAAGATCCAGCTTGAAGAGGTATACCATCAGTTGTGATTACACCACCTGCCCCTCCACCTCCTGCAGAAGAGCCTAAACCACCTCCACCACCTCCTCCAATGACGCTAACCATTACATCGATTATTTCCTCATCATCTTCTAAAGTAGGAACTACAAAAATATCTGAACATGTGAAATAAAAGATTCTATCTATCCCTTCACCAGTAGGGATTTCTTCAATTTCAAGACAAGGAGAACTAGGGACATTACCAACAATAAATTCACCGATTATTGGATTTCCAGTTGGAGCTTTATTGACATACAGAGAATTTCCAAAACTATTTAATTTATTACCCTGAATTGTCCCATTATTATTGAAAGCCCCAGCAATATCAATTTTCGGGTGATTAAAGCCATTTAATGCGTTAATTCCACCATTGCTATTTACCTGTACTGCACCCCCAATAGTGAGATTCCCGGATAAGTTTATTGCGGTATTGATGTTTGTAGAACCCCCAATAAAGCTATACCCCTCCAATGTTACATTTGCATTACTATTGAAATTTACTGAGCCACTCACGAAAAATGACCCATTACTATAAAGTGTGCTGTTACTGGAGATGTTAAAGTTACCTGAAGAAGAAAATGAACCGTAATTATTTAATGTTTTATTGGAGCTAAGGTTTACGTTAAATGCAAGGTTGCCAAAATTATTTAGAGTCCAATTGCCATTAAAGTCATTGTTAATTAGCAAGGAGCCAAAGTTTGAAATTTGACTTAACCCTGACAAGCTGTTGGCCTGACCATTCCATGATGCTCCATCAGCTATGCAAATTGTGATGTTGTTTCTGTTATTAAAATTGATGGCATTTGTTCTGTTACCGCTTATACATACTTTGCTTCCATGAGAAATATTTCCGGATGGATTTCCATTGCCATTGATAGTGATATCACAATCATCGCATTGTGAGAATGCATTGAAATAATTCACACAGAAAACTAGTACGAATAAAACTTTGAGCTTCATGGGTGATCGCTTCAAAATTGAACTAAACTCATTTTTAATTATTTGAAATTCTTTTTACTTAATTCAAACTGATTTAAATCAAAATTAAATTCTATTATTGTTAATAAAAAGGATTGAATATTAGTAAAATTTAATAAAATCAACAAAAAATTTTGTTTAATTTTTTAAAATAGTTTTAAAACTGTATGATAAATCAATCTTGATTGCAGGTAAAATTGCTTTTGAATTGGTGTGATTTAAGATGTTTCTTAAAAAATACATTTTGTATCCAGTTATTTCAATTGCCACTTATAATCATAATTAAATCTTTCATTACTGTTTTTGATCAGTACAAACCTGTGTTTTATTCTGGCACTCAAAAGCAATTATGTTGATAAAAGAAACCAAAACAATCACGGCTAAATTTTAAGATTAATTTCAAACTTCTGGGTACTCTGAAAAATTGTTTTTAAATTGTAACTACTTATAAAACAGTATACTTACAGTATTTTGAAAAAAGTAATTTTAAAAATATTTTTCGAATTGGATTTTGTAAAATGGATACGAAAACATCAGTCCCTACACTATATCAATCTCTGATTGATGCGCTTCAGCAGCAGAACCGAGAAAAACTCGCTGATATTTTTAGAGCCCATCCCAATGCCGCCTTGGAAAATGCAGTCACTCTTTTGGGTGCACAACAACATGTATATGACCTCGCAGCCTTGGATGCCATGGCAGGGGCATTGACGCACGGCGGGAGATTTGAAGAAGGGCGTGATTTTGCCTCAGCAGTTTTGATTTGGGGAGTACACCTTTGGTCCTCAGATGTGACTTTGCCCGAAGGAGAACTGGAGTACTACTTGGGCAATTGCAGTTACCTTATCCAAAAATCACTTTTGGATTCCGGGCATTTTGATCTTGCGGTCAACCAATATGAAATCATGCAGGGTCTTCAATTACCGGGATGGGGAAATCAGGTTTTTATCGCCACACACCTTCAAGCAGCAGAAAATTACCTAGAAAACAATCAAGCTGATAGCGCGCAGGAAATTGTAAACAGCATTCAAGAGGCAGAAGTCCTCCCTGCCGCCACTGTTTTGTATGACAGGTTGAAAAATAAACTTAAACTGCTGAAGGTGACTACTCAGATGTCTCATGAGGAGGTGGAGGCATATAAAAAAATGCAGAAGCTCGAGGATCTCAAGAAGATGCTTGCTGCCATCAAGGTGGTCATGAAAGGATATGAGCATGAAATGGATATGGATTCTTTGGAAAAGCTTGTTGCCTTATATGAAGAGCATGGGGAAATATCCGATACAGAACTACTTGAGCTTACACAGAAAATTTCTGCCAAAACTTTAGAAAGTCAGGCACTTTTCAGTGGTGTAGATAATTCTGATACTCCTCAATCCAAAAGACATCACCTGACAGGGCTTACTTCTTTCTTTCATGATCCAAAACTTGGTCATGATCCCGATATGTTGAAAAATTGTCTCCTAAGATTGGAGGAATATTACACTTGGTTCACAGATAAAAGACTTCATTCTGATCTTGCTTTTGTGGCTTACTGCCAATACATCTGTTACAACAGGCTAGAGAATTTCGAAAAGGCTGCGGCATTGGATGTTGTCTACCATCACTTGGAAAAGCAAAGGGCATCTATCAGTAATATTCATGAAAGGGCAGGGGTATTCAATCAGTACCCAGCACTTTTTGGTGCCATGGCATTTACCAATTACATGTCAAAGAATGTCTGGCGACTTTTTCACAGGATAGAGGCTTCCAAAGGCAGGAACTTGGCAGATAGGATGTTGGATACTGCAGGTGTGCAAATAGAGATGGAAAATCCTGACAAACTGAAAGACAGGCTTCTGCCTGTTTTGGAAAAATACAATGCACATTACCTTACAGTATTGGTGGACATTGATAGGAGTTATTCGGTATTGCTCACCAAGCAAGGTAAAGTCTTCGCTTCGGCTTCAGGTCCGAATGAAGAAATCCTCAACTCATGGTTAAAAAAAGATTATGCCAGCCCCTCTACCTGGAATGCATCTATAGCAGGATTTTTTGCTTCAAAAAACAAAACAGATATACCTTTGGAGTTGGGTAAATTCATAGAGCCTATTCATTTTGCCATGGAAGAGGGGATGATGCAGCAAGGAGACCATATTGTTTATTCTCCGGATCATGTATTGAATTTATTTTCGCTTCAAATCGCCAAACTTAAATCCGGAGATGCATTGATTGAGCGCTTTACCGTTTCCAAAATCCATTCTGGGAATCAATTGGTCAAACTTCTTAACAATGATCCAAACGATTTGGATGAAATTATAGCCATTACCTGCTCTGCTGTGCAAGATGACAAAGAAAAAGTCAGGGCTTTTGAAGAAATTCCTAAATACCTTTTACCTGATGGGGAAGATTTGGGAGAGGAGGAAAGTGTCTCTGTAGAAAATGTTTTAGCCGTGCTTGGGGAAAATAAACTTTATCATTTTTCAACCCATGGTGTATTTCCAAAAGCGGTAGCAAATGCAAGCCATAAACAAATGAACCCTTATTATAATAGCGGACTTCTGTTAATGGCTAATGGACAAAAACCTGCCTTAAACCCATCGTTTATCTATCACGACGGGCCCTTTTTATTGAGCCCTGAGGTATTGACAACGTCAGGGGTAAATCTGAGCGGAAGCCATATCAGCATGCAGGCCTGTGTAAGCGGGAGGTCTTCAGAAGGATATGGAGGAGATGCCTTGGGTTTAGAATGGGCGCTTTTTTATTGTGGTGCCAACAGCATGTTGAGCGCCAGTTGGGATATAGATATCGATTGGAGCAATAGACTGTTCAGAAAATTTTATGACAATTGGATCCATAAGGAGATGACTATTAGAGAATCCCATAGGGAAGCTTTATTGCAATTGAAAAGTGCAGCTCCTGACCAACCCTATCCTTCAGAATATTATTGGGCAGGACTTTCATTAACTGGAGATTTCAGATAACCACTAAAAGCTATGACAACATTACAAAAAGTACAGGAGTTGGATGATTTTAAAGTCTTGAGACTTTTCAGGCATATTGAAATGGAAATGGTGCAAAGCGTGAAGGAAGACCTTCCTGCAATCATGGAAAGGCTGCCAGATGAAGTCAAAAACATGCCTGAAATGCAGGAATTGAATGCGGTGGAGGAAGCCAAATTCATTGAACCTTTACAGCAGGAGCTAGCGGTGAAAATTGCCCGGGAATCTCTTGAGCTCATGGCAAAGAGTCCGGATACGGAACCTTATCTTGCTGACAAATTGGAAAATTGGAAGGACAATGAAATGGTTGCAGGTACCATTTTGGCTTTAGGTGGAGCTTTTAGTGCAGTGATGATTATGAGTACATTTAGAATTTCCTACAATAAAAATGATGGTTGGGAGTTCAATTTGGGTGCCTCAAAAGAAAACCAAACTGAAACTATAAAAACCATATTTGGTGCTTTGTTTAAAGTTTTGAAGCCAGGATGATTATTGTGGATAGTTGTAAGCTCAAATTTTTTTCAATTGATTTAGGAAAGAGGCGGAGACATTTTTGAAAAAATAATAAAGCACATAAAAGCAGTTTGAAGATTTATTCCAAATCTTCAAACTGTGACATATCAAATACCTCTGATTCCAAATAATGCGGATATATTTTTAAGTGTTGTTTTTTCACCTCTTTGACCAAGGCTTTTCGGAACTCATCCACATTGGTAGCATTTTCAGCTGACATAAAGACTGGCGCAATTCCCGTTTTTTTCTCATAAGCCTGGGCCAACTGTTCAAAATCCAGGTAATTGTTTTCTTCAATCTCAATTTCTGTCATGTGCAATAATTCTTCTTCGGAAGGTTTTTGCGGCACCAAGTCGATTTTATTGAAAACCAGCAACATGGGCTTTTCCGTGGCTCCGATTTCGTTGAGGGTATTTTTTACAACAGTAAAATGGTCTTCAAATCCCGGATGAGAAATGTCTATGACGTGTACCAAAAGATCAGCTTCTCTGATTTCATCCAAAGTCGATTTGAAAGATTCAATGAGGTGAGTAGGTAGTTTTCTGATAAAACCTACCGTGTCGGAGAGCAAAAAAGGGATATTTTCCAACACGACTTTTCTCACAGTTGAATCCACTGTTGCAAAAAGTTTGTTCTCAGCCAGAATGTCGGATTTGGTTATCAGGTTCATCAAGGTACTTTTTCCCACATTGGTATACCCCACCAAGGCTGCCCGGACTATACCTTTTCTTCCTCTTCTCTGTGTAATACCCTGCTTTTCTATTTCTTTCAACTTGTTTTTAAGCAAGGTGATTTTGGTTCGGATATCCCTTTTATCAGTTTCAATTTCTTTTTCACCTGCACCACCACGTGTACTTGTACCACCTCTTTGCCTCTCCAAGTGAGTCCACATATTGGTTAGTCTAGGCAATAGGTATTGAAACCTTGCCAATTCCACTTGTGTTTTTGCCTGTGCCGTCTGTGCACGGCTGAGGAAAATATCCAGGATCAGCAAGGACCTGTCATACACTTTGATTTTGAGTTCGTTTTCCAGGTTTCTCATTTGAGATGGAGAAAGGTCATCATCAAAAATCACCATGTCCACTTCAAAATGCTCAATGTAAGATTTGATTTCTTCCAGTTTGCCTGAACCTACAAAAGTTTTGATATCAGGCTTTTCCAGCCTTTGGGTAAATCTGTAAATTGTACTTGCTCCCAGAGTTTCGGTAAGAAAAGCCAACTCATCCAAGTATTCAGCAGCTTGTTGGTCTGTTTGACCTTGTTTGATCAGCGCAACAAGGACAGCAGTATCCTCTTTGGGTGCAGTATCGTATAGTTTTTGTAGTTTTCTTGAATATTTGCTCATGTAATTAATAGAATGCAGTGATTGGAGAATTAGTTCATCAAGGATTATGCTACAAAGTTACCAACCTAGAGGTAAATACTGTTATATTTGAGCCTCATATAATTGAGCACATGAAAATTACAGAATCAACCATCAAAGGTGTCTTCGAAATTCACCCAAAAATATGGGAAGACAGCAGAGGTTATTTTTTCGAATCATATAGGTCTGACATCCTCAGTGAATATGGCATAGAAGAGGAATGGCTGCAAGAAAACCAATCTTACTCCAGGGTTGGGACTGTTAGAGGACTGCATTTCCAAAACAGTCCCCACGGTCAGGCAAAACTGGTCAGAGTACTCACAGGGAGGGTTTTGGATGTAGCTGTTGACTTAAGAAAGGGATCTGAGACCTTTGGAAAGTCATTCGTGAAGGAGCTTAGTGCAAAAGAGGCCAACATGTTATTGATTCCAAAAGGCTTTGCACATGGATTTTCTGTTTTGGAAGATGCTGTATTTTCGTATAAGTGCTCCAATTATTTCAATAAAGAAAGTGAGGGTGGAATTCTTTGGAATGACCCTGAGTTGCATATAGATTGGGGGGTAGATATTCCGGTTTTGTCTGAGAAGGATAAAAACTGGCCTACTCTCAAAGAGTTTAAAGAAAAAAGTGGAGGTGGATTATAATGGGATTGCTAGATCTTTTTAAGAGAAATAAAACAGATATTTCTGAAGAACTGAGTTTGAAATGGCTGGAAGTGGATATGCATTCGCATCTTATTCCAGGTATTGATGATGGTTCCAAAAGCCTGGAAGAATCCATTGAACTGGTCAAAAGGTTAAAAGGATATGGCTTGAGGAAGTTGGTTACCACACCTCACATCATGTCTGAGTTTTACAGAAATACTCCAGAAATCATCAATTTAGGTCTTGAAGATCTCAAGCTTGGCTTGAAAAATCAAGGCATAGAAATGGAAATTGAAGCAGCTGCGGAGTATTATCTCGATGAGATTTTTCTGGAAAAAGTACAGCGAGGAGATAAATTGCTTACTGTTCATGACAATTTGGTTTTGGTCGAAACCGGTTTTATCAATAGGCCTCAAATGTTGCTGGAAATTTTCTTCGCTATGGAAATGAGTGGCTATAAGCCGATTTTTGCCCATCCTGAAAGATATCAGTATCTGATACAGGACAAAAAGTTGCTTTCAGACCTCTTTGATAGGGAAATTTATTTTCAAATCAACCTTTTGTCATTGACAGGGTTTTATTCAAAACCGGTAAAGGTTTTTGCTGAAATGCTTGTTGACGAAAATAGAGTAAAGTTTTTCGGTACCGATTGTCACAACCACAGGTATTTGGATATGTTGGAATCTCTTCCATCCAGTAAATATTTTGACAAGATCCAGCAACTGGATCTGATCAATAAATCGCTGTAAATATCGAAATCGTTGTATATGTTATGTCCAGACTGCATGATGAAGTGCAAGATGCGACATAGGTTTTCCTGATTTTCGGTGCGAGACAAGTTTTAACCACTGAAAAATAAATTATCAATAAATGAAGATTTTGTTTACAGGTGCAACGGGACTCTTGGGCAGCAGTCTGGCCAAAAGGTTTTCTGCTGAAGCTGAGATTCATGGGCTTAAGCGGGAGTCAAGCAATGTTGCTTTGACTACGGGATTACCCATCAAATGGCATACTGGAGACATCAATGATTTTCAATCTTTAGAAGAAGCGCTAGAGGGGATGGATATGGTTGTTCATGCCGCTGCCTTGGTGTCTTACAATCCGAAGGATGAAAAGGAACTTATGAGGACCAATGTGGAAGGGGCCGTTAACCTCGTCAATGCCATGTTAGCCAAAGGGATAAAAAAGCTGGTCCATATATCTTCGGTTGCTGCCTTAGGCAAAAGTCCTGAAGCTGATACCATTGATGAGACCCACAAATGGGTGGACAGTGATTTGAATACACCTTATGCAATTTCTAAATACCTAGGTGAGCTTGAAGTCTGGAGAGGTGTTCAGGAAGGTCTGGAAGCTTTGGTGGTGCATCCAAGTATCATATTGGGAAAAGTAGGTACCGGCAGGTCCAGTACTGAGATATATGATTACGTGTTGGAGGAAAAGAAATATTTTCCCTCAGGTACAGTCAACTACATAGACTTGAGAGATACTGTGGAAATAATCTTCCAGCTTTATAAAAAAGGAGTTTGGAATGAAAGGGTTATTTTGAGTGCAGACAGTATTTCCTATAAATTATTTTTTGAAAAAATGGCTCTTGCTTTGGGCAAGAAGGCACCGGACACACCTGTGACCGATGGCATGTTGCGTTTGGGATTGTTCTTTATTGGCCTGGCAAGAAAACTGGGTCTTACCAAAAGTCCTCTCAATAAGCAGACAGCGATGATATCCCAAATGTCTTACCATATGGACAGTAGTAAAGTGAAGGATTTATTAGGGTACCAATTTCGTTCTTTGGAAGAGACCTTTCAATGGGCAAAATCGAACGATTAGCAGGACTTGGCCGTTTGGTCTTTTGAAATCTTGGCAACATTATAGATGATTAAGTTTTTGACCACCTAGATGGAAATCCAGATTATTAAAAAATATTCAGCATTACATTTTGGGTCACCAAAATTTTTGGTACCTTAAATAACAAATCAAAACGCCGATGACCGGAGACTTTGAAAACGAATGGGAAGAGGATAAAGAGTTAGTAGAAAGATTTGAAAACTCGCTAAAAGACAATCTTGACTTATACTTTGAGGAAGAGGAGCTTGAAAATATTGTCCGGTTTTATTTCGATCAACAAAAGTTTATTAAAGCACTTAAAGCTGCAGAGCATGCTTTGGAAAAATTTCCATTTAGTGTAGAAATCAAGCTTCTAAAAGCAAATTGTCTGATTTTCAACGATGAACTCGAGGATGGGTTAGAAATATTGGAAAACATCAATAACCTTTCCCCTAATAATGAGGATATAATTTTTGCTTATTCCAGTGCTATGATGATGGCAGGAAACTCGAAGGAAGCAATCGGTATGTTGGAGAATTTTTTGCCCTTGGCAGACGACAAAGCTGAAGTCCATTATCTTTTGGGTAATCTATACAGGTCTGAAAATGAATCTGAAAAAGCGATCATTCACTACAAAAATTGTGTGAAACTAAGGATCAATCATGAAGATGCCCTTTTTCAATTGGCCATGATTACGGAAGAGGATGGTTCCTTTGATGAAATCCTGCAGTTTTACCAAGAATTCATAGATCAAGACCCATACAGTGCAGGAGCTTGGTACAACATGGGTGTTGTCTACAATAGACTGGGAAGGTATGAAGAAGCAATACAGGCTTATGACTATGCATTGATAATTGATGATGCTTTTGCATCAGCGTATTTCAATTTAGGAAATGCTTACATGAATACAGAACAGTTTGAGCTTGCTTTGGAAGCTTACCAAAACACGGTCAACTGCGAAGGAGCCAATGCTGAAAACTGCTGTTACTTAGGAGCAGCCCATGAAAAGCTGAATCAGATAGATCAGGCCTTCAAATACTTTAAAAAATCAGCTAAACTTGACCCCGAATACGAAGACGCTTGGTTTGGCTTAGGCATGTGTATGTTGAAAAAAGAAAAATTCTTTGAAGCCATACATTATTTCAGAAAAGCGATCAACCTGACCAATGAAAATGCCAATTATTGGGTGGGTCTTGCAGATGCAGAATATCAGTTAGGAAATCTTCAGGCAAGTTCAGAAGCCTACGAAGAAGCGATCAATCTTGAGCCGGGCATTTTGGAGACCTATGTCAACCTTGCTATTATATATTATGATCAAAATAGGTTTGAGGAAACCATAGATGTGATGAAGGAGGGGATCGAGGAATTGCCCGAGGAGTCAGAGCTATATTACAGAATGGTCATTTATATGCTGAAAATGGGTAAATACAAGGAAGCCTTTTCATATTTAGAAAATGCATTAACTTTGAACTTTGAGAAGCATATAATTTTGTATGATTTGATGCCTGACATTAAAAAGCAAAAGGCAATTTTCAAAATTATCTCACAGTATAAGGAAGACACTTCAGCTTCCTAGACCTATTATCCAAAATCTGAATATTGAATGAATTATTTTCTTAAGAATCTCCCTGTACGGACTGAAAAGCCACGTACTTCAGGCTTTACCATGGTCATGGACAAAGGATTGAGCCTAAAAGAAGTGGAAAATTTTATTAGTGCCAACAGTGATTTTGCTGATATTGTAAAGTTAGGTTGGGCCACTTCTTACCTTACTAAAAATCTTGCTGAAAAAATTGAGCTGTATAGGGATGCGGGAATACCTGTGTACTTGGGCGGTACCCTTTTTGAAGCTTTTGTAATAAGAGATCAATTTG
The DNA here is from genome assembly GCF_007692705.1 of Mongoliibacter sp. Lineage (GTDB taxonomy): Bacteria > Bacteroidota > Bacteroidia > Cytophagales > Cyclobacteriaceae > Mongoliibacter. The sequence continues at coordinate 11,746 of NZ_REBN01000089.1, read as the reverse complement.
ACGACTATAGAAAGGTGTTGGAAAAATATGATCTCAAGTTTGCCGAAGTGTCAGACGGTTCCATCAGCTTGCCTCATGATAAAAAATGCGAATTCATCAGAACTCTTGCCAAAGACGTTACTGTCCTTTCGGAAGTAGGATCCAAAGATGCTGCTAAAATCATCCCTCCTTACAAATGGATTGAGCAAATGCAAAGTGAGTTGGATGCAGGGTCTTGGAAAGTCATAGGAGAAGCGAGAGAAGGAGGAACAGTGGGTCTTTTTAGGGATTCAGGCGAGGTAAGGCAAGGGTTGGTTGAAGAAATTCTCACAAAAATTCCTGAAGATAAAATCATCTGGGAAGCTCCTCAAAAAGAACAACAAGTCTGGTTTGTAAAACTACTTGGTGCAAATGTCAATTTGGGTAATATTGCACCCAATGAACTTATACCTTTAGAGACGATAAGACTTGGGTTGAGGGGAGATACCTTTGATCATTTCCTTGGAGACAATAAGTTGTTATAAGCAATCAATTTCATAATAAATGAACCACAGATGCCTGGATTATCCCGGCATCTTTTTCTTTTGATGACATGGGAATAATAAGAAACTTCCTCCTGATTTTTTTGAAAGGCATGGGTATGGGTGCTGCGGACATTGTTCCTGGCGTCTCAGGTGGTTCCATTGCCTTGATTACGGGGATATATGAAAAATTGCTTGACAGTATCAAATCCATTGATACAGATGCCTTGAGGCTTTTGTTTAAAGGACAATTTGCTGCTTTCTGGGACCATATCAACGGTAAATTTCTACTGACACTTTTTGCGGGAATACTATTCAGTATTTTCAGCATGTCTCGGGCAATCACATATTTGATGGATGAGCATCCTATTCCATTATGGTCGTTTTTCTGCGGGCTGATTATAATCTCTGCAATTATTATTTTAAGAGACATCAAAAACTGGAATGTAGGAGTGATTTTGTGCTTGTTGGTTGGGATTGTTTTTGCCTATTGGGTAACTGGATTGCCACCGACTACCTCTCCTGATGCTGTTTGGTTTACATTCCTTGCCGGAGTGATTGCTATCACTGCGATGATACTTCCAGGAATTTCAGGCAGTTTTTTGTTATTGATACTGGGGCAGTATGAAAGGGTTTTGCAGGCAGTCAATGATCGGGATATCCTCACACTGGGTCTTTTTGCTTTAGGTTGTGTGGTGGGGTTACTTTCCTTCAGTAGGTTGATTTCCTGGTTTTTGAAGAAATACCACGCCATGACTCTGGCATTTCTTTCGGGAATTATGCTGGGATCTATCAATAAAATCTGGCCCTGGAAAGAAGTGATTTCCTATAGAATGTCTTCAAGTGGGGTTCAGAAGCCGTTTATCACAGAGAATATACTTCCTCAAGACTATATGGCGGTTACTGGAGAAGAATCCTTAATTTTGTATGCGGTATTGGCATTCTCGTTTGGGATCTTGCTAGTTTTAGGGATAGAACGTACTGCATATTATATCAAAAGAAAATGAAAAAATTCGGGTTGATAGGTTTTCCGTTGGGTCATTCTTTTTCCAAGAAGTATTTCACTCAGAAATTCGAAAAGGAAGGGATTGATGGGTGCAGGTTTGACCTTTATGAAATTTCCCAAATTGATCTTTTTCCGAAAATTCTTCAAGAAAACCCCGAACTGTTGGGATTGAGTGTAACCATTCCTTATAAGGAAAAGGTGATTTCCTTTTTAGACCAACTCGATCCTGCCTGTAGGGAAATTGGGGCAGTAAACTGTATACAAATTCGAGATGGGAAACTCACTGGTTTCAATACGGATTATATAGGATTCAAAAATTCTCTTGAAAAATGGTTGTCCGGAATAAAGCCGAAGGCCCTTGTCCTGGGGACAGGAGGGGCATCTAAAGCAGTAGTACAGGCACTGAAAGACCTGTCTATTTCATACCAAATGGTTTCAAGGGCTGAATCCCAAAAGGCCAATTTTATTACCTATCAAGACCTCAAAAATAATCCTGACATCCTGGATACCCATCACTTGATCGTTAATACAACTCCTTTGGGGACTTTTCCCAATACTGAGGAAATGGCTGACATAGACCCAGCTTATATCTCAGGTAAGCATAAGGTTTATGATCTGGTCTATAACCCTGAAAAGACATTTTTGATGCGGTCTTTGGAAGCCCGCGGTGCACTGGTGAAAAATGGATTGGAAATGCTGGAACTTCAGGCAGAGGCTGCCTGGAAGATTTGGAATTAATTTCTCATCTATTATCATTTGCTATATGTACTGGAAAAAAAAATCACACGAACAAGTTAAAGAATATATTTTCAAGGCCCTCGACCAAAATCTGGACTACAGGGGTGATAGACCCATTTTAGGAATTCCTGGGACCTACCTAGATACTACAGAGTTTTATCCGGATGCGCCTTTTCTCAAAGATGCTCCTTTTATGTCAGCCATGGTGCGCAATCCCAACCATATAGGGGTACATACCCTTAGTGAAGAATCGGTTTTAGAGGTTTTTGGCGGAACTCAGAAAATTGAAAAAGAGCTGATTAAGTTAGTTGCAGAAGAGGTCTTCAATGGTGATGTCAATCAGCAGGATGGTTATGTGGCCACAGGAGGTACCGAGGCCAATATCCAAGCGATGTGGATTTATCGGAATTACTTCAGGAAAGAAATGGGTGCGCGGATTGGTGAAATAGGCTTGGTTTACTCTGAGGATTCTCATTATTCCATGCCAAAAGGTGCCAATATCCTAAACCTGAGTAATATTATCCTGGAGGTGGATCCTGAAACCAGGGCGATCAAGAGAGAATCACTGGAGCAAAAGGTCAAAGAGGCTGGCAAGGAAGGCATCAAGTATTTTATAGTCATTGCAAACCTCTCTACGACTATGTTTGGCTCTGTGGATGATATTGACATGCTTGGAGACTATTTCACAAAACTAAATGTGAATTTCAAAATCCATGTGGATGCGGCCTATGGAGGGTTTATTTATCCTTTTACCAACACTACCAGTAGATTTACTTTCCAAAACCCGTATATGAATTCCATCACTGTGGATGGACACAAGATGTTGCAGACTCCTTATGGTACAGGGCTATTTCTGATAAGGAAAGGTTACTTTGATTTTGTCAAAACTGACGAAGCGCAATACATACCAGGGAAAGATTATACCATAAGCGGAAGTAGGTCAGGAGCCAATGCAATATCCATGTGGATGATTTTGCAGATTCATGGTTCAGAAGGGTGGAAATATAAAATGGAAACGCTGTGTGACAAGACTGAGCGTATCTGTAAGAAACTCGAACGAATGGGAGTGGAATATTTTAGAAATCCTTATCTCAATATCATTGCTATCAAAGCAAAATATATGAGCAAGGAATTGGCAAATAAGTACTACCTCGTTGCCAATTCTTATGAGTTTGAACCGGAATGGTTTAAAATAGTAGTGATGCCTCACGTCAAGCCTGGCACTATTGATTCTTTTTTGATGGACTTGGAAGGGGAACTGAGACAAGTCAAATAAAAGTATCTACAATACTGTTCCAGCCAAAAACTACCGGATACTAAAATAATGCTTCATCCCGGGGAAAACTCCTCGGGATTTTTTTATAGGATTCCAGCTACCACAAACCCAAGGTATGTCCCTACTGCATTTCCAAGACTGCCTACCAATACCCCGGGGATTAGTAAATCAGGCCTGTTCAAACTCTCTGCGGCTGCCAAAGCCGTGGTATTTCCTCCTACATTGGCCTGAGAAGCAACTGCAATTACATCCCAGTCCATTTTGAAGGCAGATCCCAGTCCAAAGATCACCAAGCCATGTATGAGTACAAGTAGCCCTACAAATAGTGAAAGTGTTCCGGCCAGTCCGCCAATTCCAGAAAGTGCAGAAATATCGCAAAGCGTTCCTATGACTGCCAGAAAAATAAGGATAAAGAAAAACCCCAAGGTGTTTTTGCCCTTTAGTCTTTGAATAAATTGAAACTGTGCCAAAATTAAGGCAATAGTAGTTAGGGTAATAATTTCCGGAATCTGTGGGAAATAAGTGGCAAATACCTTGGCTAGGCTTATGCCCATAAGTCCCAAAGCCAGGATGGCGGCAATAGAAAGTATTGATACCTCCTCCCTAGTCTGGACTTTACCTGCATTTTTTGAAGAGTCTAATTTTTTTCTTGGAAATAGTTTCTGTAGATATTTGGGTAAGATCAAGGTTGCAATGATCCATGGAGTGCCAATGATATTGTCCACTACCGTTGCTGCGGCAAACAAAGCCCCGCTTTCATTGACCTTGTAATGAAGGGCTACGGCATTGAAATTAATACTTCCCCCTATATAAGTACCCGTAAACATTCCTGCCATTGCAGATGAAAGATCTCCAATAGCTACTGCAGGATTGACTATATACCATGCTATAAAAACTCCTGCCACAGTACCGATTGTTCCTAATGCAAACATCAGTAATATAGGCAGTCCTGCATCTTTCAGGCTTTTGAGATCTACCTCGAGTAGGGCTATAAAAATCCCCAAAGGGGCTACAAAAACAAATACGCTATCATACACGGGGTGTCCATCCATTGCCGTTGGGATAATGCCAATATTGGATATGACTGCTGCAATTAGAATAGAAAGTATTGGGGTTCCTATTGTTTTCCAGCCTTTGAATCCATTCAGCCAGCTGGCAAGCCATACAGAGGCGCATATCATAGCGCCTACATAAACAGGGTCTTGATTCCAATTCATCCCTTAAAGTAATCAAAAAAAATTCACGTCAATTTCAGAAGCTTTGGAATGGATGATATTTAGTATGAATGAATTCGGATTTAAAGGGGCTAAACGTAATCTTTGAGGTTGCATGACATATGAAATCCCTGAAAGTTTCGGATAGTATTAAAAAAAATCTCTTGGTTTCATTTTTGTATTATATCCATGACTTATTTTTCTCCGTTAACAAATAGAACTAAATTGAGGTAAATGACCTTAAATTAGGGGAAAGTAAAATCAATGAATTTATGTATTTAGAATTTGATAAAATGCCTGCTCAATCCAGAATATGGGTGTATCAGTCAGACAGGAAGTTTAAGCCAGAAGAAATGGGTTATATTTCTGAGCGACTGGAATCTTTTTGTAGACAGTGGAACACGCATGGTGCTTTGATGCCTACTTCTTTTGCGATTAAGTTTGATCAGGTCATCATCCTTTCTGTAGACGAAAGCAAATTGGGAGCAAGTGGTTGCTCTATTGATAGCTCAGTAAGGACGCTCAAGGAGATAGAACAGAAACTTGACGTTAACCTTTTGGATCAGGGAAAAGTAGGCTTTCTCGAATCTGAGGAAAACCTTTCGGTCAGCCCAATCTTCTCTATTAAGGAGAACGTTCAGGTAGGAAGGTTAAATCCCGAAACCCTAGTACTCAATCCTCTCGTAAAGGAGAAAGGGGATTTGGATAATAACTGGTTGATTGGAGCAAAAGAAAGCTGGTTAAACAAATACTTTAGGAATTAATTATTATAATTATCCTATATTTAAAACGTTGAGAAAATTAATTAGGAGAATATACATGAAGCATTCTGCTTTATTTCTGGGTTTGCTAATCCTGCTTTTTGGATCGTGTACAAGCCTGTTTCAAAAAGGTCAAAACCAGTTTGTTGCCGGTGATTACCAATTGGCGATTAATTCTTTCTCAAAAGTTTTGGAGGATGACCCTGATAATAAAGAAGCAAATTTTTATGTAGCAGAAAGCTATAGGCTGTCCAATCGAATAGAAAAATCACAGGCTTATTATGAAAAGTTGGTTAAGGAAGAGGAGTCATTTGACTCTTATTTCAGGTTAGGACAGAGTTTAAAAAGCCAAGGTAAATATGAAGAAGCAGAAGAAGCATTTACAAAAGCCAAAGAACTGACCCTGAATGATAATTTTCAGAGTCAAGTAGCTGCAGAGTTGGCCAGTATCCAAAAGGTAGATGAGATAGAAGATTATTTTCCTTATATGGAAGTACAAAACTATGACTTGTTGAACACCTCCGGAACGGATTATGCGCCTGTTTTCAGCGAAGGCTTTGTTTATTTTACAAGCAGTAGAACAAATTCAGGAATATATCCAGCTACAGGTGTCCCCTATACCAAGATTTACCGTGCCAGAGCAGATGGGATCAAGGTGGATGTGCAAAATGTACAGGAAATGCCGGAGTTTAGGAATGAAGATGGGCTCAACCAAGGTGCCATTGCGATCAGCCCGGACGGAAATACAATCATTTATGCCAGAGGGAATTCCAGGTCAAATAGAGACCTTCCTGATGTACATCTGTTTGCCAGCTATTTTAGAGGTGGAGGATTTACCCAACCGATTTGGATGCCTGTCAATGAAGATGAATTCTGGTTTAACTCTACGCCTGCATTCAGCCCTGATGGAAATGAGCTCTATTTTACTTCCAACAGAGATGGTGGAAGAGGAGGTCTTGATTTATATAAAGCAACAAAATTAGCCAATGGGGATTTTGGCAATGCAGTGAACCTAGGAGCTCAGATCAATACAAAAGGAAATGAAATGTTTCCTTATGTGGCCCCTGACGGAAAACTCTTTTTTGCCTCCGATGGTCACCCGGGGTTTGGGAAGTTGGATATTTTCGTAGCCGAACAGACAGATCAGGGTTGGGAGGTTAAAAACCTTGGGCCAAATATCAATACCATTGCAGATGATTTTGGAATTTACTTCACTAAATACCCTACAGAAGGTTTTCTTTCTTCAAATAGGGCAGGGGGAGCTGGCGATGATGATATTTATTTTTTCGAAGACAAGACGCCAAAGCCTAAAATTGTCAACGTATTGCTGAATGTGGTCACAAAGGAGAAAAAAGATGATGGGTCAGAGGAAGTACTGCCTCAAACCCGTGTTGTATTATACGATCAAAACAACAAAAATATAGGTGGGGATTTCTCCAGTCAAACTGGTCGTTTGAGATTTACCTTGACACCTAATCAGGAGTTTTCGATGATAGCTTCCAAAAGTGGGTACTTTACAAAGAGTTTAAATTACAGTACAGTTGGGAAGACCCCTAATCCGGAGGATTTGATACAGGATGTGACCAATATTGTACTGGATACCACCATTGTGTTAGATCCTTTGATCCTGGAACGATCCATAGTTTTGGATAACATCTATTATGACCTGGATAAAGCAGATATCCGACCTGATGCCGCGGAGGAACTGGATAAGCTAGTACAGATACTGAAAGACAATCCTTCAATTCGAATTGAATTAAGCTCCCATACGGATGCCAGGGCTACTGACGCCTATAATGATGCATTGTCTCAAAGAAGGGCAGAATCTGCTGTAGCGTACATTGTCTCCCAAGGCATTGAAGCAGATAGGTTAGTAGCTAAAGGCTATGGTAAGCGACAGTTGATCATTGAAAATGCGCAGACCGAAGAGGAGCATCAGGTAAACAGAAGGACTGAATTTAAAGTGATTGAGCTTCTGGATCAATAAAGAAGACATAAGTAACAAGTAAAAGCCCCTGGAAATTTATTTTCAAGGGGCTTTTTACTTTATTTTCAGGCAATAGCTCAAATATTAAGGGTTGATCTTATTTTCTCAGTCTACTCCAAACTTTAGTAGTAAATCTTGGCCTATCTTCCATCGCATTAAAATCATCTTCACTGACCCGCTTTACACTTTCAATGGTATAAAAGGCCTTGTCATTTAGTGCTTTTACCTTGGCGACATATTCCTTTAAGGCCTCTCTTTTCATTACCGTAAATAAGAGATTGACTTTGCCGAATCGTCCTTCTGCACCTACACTGGTAAATCTGAAGTTTTTATCTTTCATATATTCAATAAGTGCAGGCATAGGTTCCGGTGTGATCACCCTGACCAAAACCCTTCCCAAGGCAAGCTTTTCTTCTATGGTCATTCCTACAAATGTACCCATGGCAAAGCCACCTGCATAGGCGACATAAGACATCGGATTGTTGATATTTTGAAATATCTGCCCTATGGCCAGCAGCCAAATCAAGGCTTCGAAAAAGCCCAAGATTGGTGCTATTTTCTTTTTGCCATTAAGGACAAACATGATCCTGAGCGTATTTATTGATACATCTACCACCCTTGCCATAAAAATCAACAAGGGCATAATCACGTAATTGAAAAGCTCCGGTGGAACTCCGAAAGTCAGAAAATAATCTTGCATAGTGGGGTAAATTTATATAAATATGCTGTGTGCAAATACTATTCCTAAAGCAAACCAAATTTACTTCTGGTTCATACCTTTTTTGAAATAGAGATTTGGACCGTTCAGAAACAGCCTTTTAGGCAAATGGCTTTGTGATAAAAACCCTTGTAAGTTCAGAAGTTTTGCTTAAGCAGACTTAAGCTTCAGCTCTCCTTTTCTTTTGACGATTTTGAGGTCAAAATATTGATTGATAAATGCCTTGCAATGATTTTCGGACCACTCTGCACGGCTTTCGGAATCAAATAAAATCGTCATCCTAAGCATTGTCTTGACATATTGTTCATGTCTTCCAAGTTCCTGACACCATCGTATAAGTTCAGCTGACCAATCTTCTTTGAATTTGTCTATATGTGTCCTGCCATCAAAAAGTAACTCAAGCTGGTTGTCACCGTTCCTGAATCTATAAATCCCACAAAGTTGCCTGTAAATCAACTTCAACCTGTCTTTTGGATACGTGTGGGTGTCCAGAATCTTCTCAAAAGTTTCATCCATCAGCATCAAAGGGTTGTAAAGTTGCGTGTAGGATTTCTTCAACTCAAAAACCATCAGTTCCATCAACTGATCTTCCTGTAGAGACTGTGCTTGTCTCAGGATGTAATTTTTATCTAATGGGAATAATTTCTGAATCATTTGGCAGTCAAATCTTTCGCAAATTAGCCTTTTGATACTGAATATTAAAGTTTTTGTGCTCAAATTAGTTCGTCAAGTGCATTTTGGATCAGATCCAACTCGAATCCCCTTCCCATTAAATATTGGGTTGTTTTGTACCTTTTCTTGAATTCATCTTGCTCTTTGACTGCCAGGAGTTTCTTTTCGGCCTCCCTTTTTAATATCTCCCAATATTCTTCCGGATCTATTTCTTTCATTCCTGATTTGATGCAGTATGGGCTTAACTGGCGAAATTTCAGTTCTTGTTGAATTTTATTTTTTCCCCACTTTTTGAGTCTGTATTTTCCACGGACAAAAGACTGCGCAAAACGCTCTTCATTCAGAAAACCCTCTGAAATCATATCTGCAATCAAATCTTCTGCTTTGTCTCCAAAAATTCCACGCTCATGAAGCTTTTTTCTGACTTCCATCTGACACCTTTCCTGATAAGCGCAAAATGCAGCGATTCTTATCTTGGCCTCGGCCAGTGACCAGTACTTTTTGGGTTGATCAAATGAATTATCTTTTCTTGGGAAGGACATTTTGTGTAATTTTAGCCCAAAGTAACTTTAAGTGTTATTTTTTTCAAATCTATTCATCAAACCATTAAACAATCATGCGTAAGAAAATAGTAGCCGGAAACTGGAAAATGAACCTGGATTTCGAAGAAGGCCAAAAGCTGACTTCGGAAATTGTCAATATGCTCAAGGATGAAAATGTAAAGGATGTAACTGTAGTACTCAATCCGCCATTTGTTCATCTCCATCCTGTTAAAAAGCTCATAGGAGATACTCCAAACCTATTTTTAGGTTCCCAAAACTGCTCGGACAAGGCATCAGGTGCCTTTACAGGTGAAACTTCCGCCGGAATGCTGGCCTCATTTGGAGCTAAGTTTGTCATTATCGGACATAGCGAAAGAAGAGAGTTATTTGCAGAATCCAACCAATTGTTGACTGAAAAAACCAAGCAAGCACTTGCTAATGGTCTAACACCTGTTTTCTGCTGTGGAGAACCATTGGAAATCCGTGAAGCGGGAACGCATGAAGAATATGTAAAGGATCAATTGACAGAAAGTCTTTTTGGCTTTTCAGCTGAAGAAATGTCCAAAATAGTTCTCGCTTATGAACCGATTTGGGCCATTGGTACGGGAAAAACCGCAAGTTCTGATCAAGCGCAGGAGATGCATGCAGCCTTGAGATCACATATCGCTTCCAAGTTTGGAGCTGAAATCGCAGACAATCTGTCTATTCTATATGGAGGTTCGGCCAAACCTGACAATGCCAAGGATTTGTTTAGCAAGCCTGATGTAGACGGAGGCTTGATAGGAGGTGCTTCATTGAAGTCCAGAGATTTTGTTGAAATCGTGAAATCATTTTAATATTTAATTATTCACCAATTCAAAGCCTGTCTATTATTGGGCAGGCTTTGATTTTTTCTAACCCTTCATGGAATACCTTGAGTTTAAAATCAGTTGTAAAGAAGCCTTTCGCGAAATTCTCATTGCAGAGTTGGCTGAGGTAGGCTTTGATTCATTTTTAGAAACCGATGAAGGCGTGGATGCCTATATTGGAGAGGAAGGTTTTGACAGACCCACTTATGAGGAAGTCATTGAAAAGTATAGGTCTGATGCCGGAGTTCAAGTGACAGAAGGCAAAATGGAAAAGGTCAATTGGAATGAGGAGTGGGAAAAAAACTATGACCCTATCATGGTTGAGGATAAGGTTTATGTGAGGGCCTCTTTTCATGAACCCAAACCTGAATTTTCCTATGAAATCCTGATCAATCCCAAAATGTCTTTTGGCACCGGTCATCATGCCACTACTTTTCTGATGCTTTCGCATCAACTTACGCTGGATCATCAGAATAAGAGGGTTTTGGACATTGGAGCTGGGACCGGAATTTTGGCCATTATGGCACATCAACTTGGAGCCTCAGAAGTGGAGGCCTTTGATATCGATGAGTGGTGTGTGGAAAACGGCAATGAGAATTTTGAGCTCAACGGCATGCAAAATGTCAAAATGGGCCAAGGAACAGTGCGTGAAATCAATCCCCAAGGTGAGTTTGACATTGTATTGGCCAATATCAATAAAAATGTACTTTTAGATGAAATGGAGATTTACAGCCATCTGGTGAAATCAGAAGGCTATTTGCTCTTGAGTGGATTTTATGCTCATGATGTGATTGACCTTGAGAAGAGGGCCAATGCTCTCGGATTGGAAAAGGTGGGAGAAAAAGTAAAAGATAATTGGGCAGCATTGATCTTGATAAAAAAATGACGGAATTAATTGTATATGCGATAATATTTTTGGCCTTGATTGCCCATACTTTGATGGCTTCCAAAATGTACAAAGCTGTGCATGAAGACAAGTCGCTTAGTCTGCAGGAGAAGAATGATTGGAAACTGAAAGCCTTGATCTTTCCGGCCTATTTTTGGGGAAGATATAAAAACAGGTAAATTTTCGGTAGTCCATATTGACAGTTCAGTAAACTGAACCTACACTTCAGTAAGCTTTGATTTTTTGAGGATTCCTTTCTCCCGAGTTTTGGGTCAAAGGTTAATGCAATGAAGATATTTATTACATTTTGTTTACTGATTTTGGTTCAGCCAGTTTTTGCTCAGAGTACCATTAAAGGTTCGGTAAAAGACCTAAAAGGGATTACCATTCCAGGAGTCAATATTTTTCTGAAAGGTACCTTTGAAGGAACGTCCTCCGAAATCGATGGTTCATACATTCTTGAAACGGATGAAAAGGGAACTTTCACCCTGATATTCCAGTCCATGGGATTCAAATCCCAGGAATTTGAAATTAACCTTGACAGGAACACGCTTGAAATCAATCCCATCCTGAAGGAAGCCATCAATGAAATGACTGC
>NZ_REBN01000268.1 GCF_007692705.1 Mongoliibacter sp. | reverse complement strand
GCCTTCTTTAGAGAAGTTATATTGAGGCTTCTAGTCGCTATTTTGGTCCTTGTTTATCTGATAAACTGGATCAGTTTCGATTGGTTAATGTGGGGATTGGTGGTTGTGTATCTGATTACATTACTGGGCATGATCATCTATATGAAAATAAATCAAATTTTCAGATTAACTTTTTACTTTGGTGGGTTTCCGCCTGGCTTCATAAGCGAATTTTTAAAATATAGTCTAATTACATTACTCGGCACCACTGGTTCACTATTGATCATGAAAATTGACAGTCTGATGGTGACATCTCTGATTGGGCTGGAAGCAAATGCCATTTATACCATTGCATTTTCAATTGCTATAGTAATTGAAATGCCGCGAAGAGCAATTTCCCAGGTGGTCATGCCCGTTATTGCAGAACACTTTTCAACAGGCGCCGGGGACAAGATCAACAAGTTGTATAAAGAGGTAGCTGTTCATCAGACCTTGATTTGTTTACTTCTTTTTCTGGGTGTTTGGTCTAATATCCACAACCTTTACCATTTTGTTCCCAATAATGAAATCTATGAATCAGGTAAGTGGGTTGTATTTTGGATTGGGTTGGGAAAAATCACTGACATATTATTCTCTGTAAATGGAGAAATCATTGTCTACTCCAAATATTATATTTTCAACATCACAGCTACCTTAATTATGAGCATCGCTGTAATTACCCTCAATATATTTTTGATCCCATTGTATGGGATAGAGGGTGCAGCTGTAGCTTCATTTTCAGCCATGTTGCTTTACAACCTCATCAAATATATATATGTAAAAATCAGACTTGGTTTTGATCCTTTTTCCTGGGACGTTTTAAAAATTTCCATTCTAGGGCTTTTCACATTTGGACTTCAATATTTTTTATTTCAAGGAATGAAATCTGGGATCAATGATCTTATGATAAGATCACTGGTCATTATCTTAATTTACTTTGGTGGCATTTATTTTTGGAAAATTGCAGAAAAAAGTCAAAAACAAATCTTTGAAAAAATAAAAGGGCTCAGGCCTTAGAGTGTTACCAAACCTCTTTATCGACAAGATTTGAGCTGCCTGAAATCCGCAAACTTCCACTGTTATCCTGCACCTAAAGGTACGAGGTCCCGTAGAGACGGGATGAGGCCTGTTTTTGGAAAGGGCTTCACTCGGAATTTTAATTAATTGTGAAGTCGGAACATGTCAGCGACCTGAGCCATAACAAATATACGGAATAAAATAGCAATCGTTTGATCCAAGAAAGTGACAGTAAAGTATCAGGATTGGATATTCAGCAAAAATTCATGTTTACGTGTAAAGGTTGGTAATTCAACCAAAAAACATTTTGTGGGAGCATTATAAATACTAATTTTATTGCGCAGAAAAAATTTCAAAAATTTTGAGACCCAGCATTATAAGTAAAACAAAGCATCTTACTTGTGATACCCTCAATTTTCGAAATAAATTATCGAATTGAAAAATTTATTTACCTCCTATCAAAATAATATTTTAGGAAAATATACTTTTCACAAATCTAATCGTTTAATTTTGCATCAAGAAAAGGCGCTGTAATCATGTACCAAATTAAAAAACTTATTGTTTGTCTGGACAGAAGTGAAATGGATGAGACCCTAGTCAAATTCGCTTCTTTCATTTCAAAAGTCAACCAAACCAAAAAAATCTACTTTACCAATATCATAAGGAACCTCAACATTCCTAAAGATGTACTGGAGGAATTTCCAAACCTCATAGACAATATGGTAGAAGAAAGAAAGTCCCAAATGAAAGCTGTGGTCGATAAAGCCTATGGCGAAAAGGACGAAGCTGAGTTTTCTTTTGTCGTTAAGGAAGGGCAGCTGTCTAAAAAAGTACTCAAACTGGCTCATGAAAAATCAGCTGACATGATTATCGTTGGCCGCAAAGTAAATTTACCTGGAACCGGAGTTGTTTCACAAAGGCTTGCCAGAAGAGCTTCTTGTTCTTTGTTGATCATTCCTGAAAACTCTGTTCCCAAAATCGATACGCTTTTAGTCCCTTCTGATTTTTCCGATTACTCCAAAGACGCTTTGGAAGAAGCTATATTAATAGTTGAAAAATACGGGAAGAGTGCTGAAATAATTTGCCAGAATGTTTTTACAGTACCTTCAGGCTACCACTTTACAGGTAAGAGTTATAAAGAATTCACAGGCATCATGGAAATGCATGCTGAAATTAATTTCAAAAAATTTATCCGGAAAATCGATACCAAAAACATCAAAATCACACCAGTGTATACTCAAGATGAGGATGATGATCCAGTGGAGGATATTTTGGCAAAAGCCAAGGAAATCAGTGCAGATGGAATAATAATAGGTGCTAAAGGAAGGACAGCTGCCACTGCACTTTTTATTGGAAGTATGGCAGAACGTCTGATACAGCTCAATGATCAATTTCCACTCTTGGTCACAAGGCCTAAAGGAAAAAATGCAGGAATACTGGATTACATTTTGGAGATATAAAATAAAGCAGGGCTAGAGGCCCTGCTTTTTCTTTTTCATAAACTTAATATGCTAATTTTTTGGGTAAATTAAACCCTGAGCACTCATATTTGTCAAATACGGGATGATGTCATTGAGTGAATTGGAACTTTTGAAAATGATTCAGGAGCCTGAGACCAGGGAAAAAGGTTACAGGCTTTTGATAGACATGTATCAGAGAAGGATTTACGGCATTGCACGTAAAATGGTCCTCATTCATGAAGATGCTGACGACATTACGCAAAACACTTTTATAAAAGCATTCAAAAATCTACACAGTTTCAACGGCAATTCCTCTTTATTCACTTGGCTATACCGTATAGCAACCAATGAAAGTCTCAATTTTCTTCAAAGAAAGAAAAGGAAATTTTTACTTAGTATTGAAGACCATGAAGAGGTTATGAAAAAGTATGTCGACAGTTCACCATTGATAGATGGAGATGCTATCGAAAGGAGATTGCAAAAAGCATTGCTCGCATTACCTGAAAAACAGCGTTTGGTCTTTAACCTCAGGTTTTATGAAGATTTAAGTTATGATGAAATCAGCCAAATCACTGAAACTTCAGTAGGTGGCTTAAAGGCAAGTTACCATCATGCGGTAAAAAAACTTGAAAATGAATTGAAGAAAGAATAAACCATTGAGTCACAAGACTGTCTAAAAGATATCATGATGGAGAAAATCCCAAAAAATAATATATTCAACACCCCTGATGGCTATTTCGAATCTTTACCGGACAGAATACTGGAAAGAAAGAGCAAGGATGCCAAGACTGTATATTTGCATGCAGTGAAATACGTAGCTGCAGCGGCATTTGTAATAGGGCTCATTTACTTTTTCACTCCAAGTCAAAGCTTTGAAGAAAATTTCTTCCAAAGTACTGTTATGGAAGATGAAATTGAATTGTATATAGCATCTGATTATTGGCAAGCTGAAGATATTTTAGCCTTTGTCGAAAACCCCAATGATCTTCTGGATGAAATACTTTCAGAAGAATGGAGCTCATTTGAATTTTATGAAGAAGATAATAACGATGACTTATGGTATTGATACTCAATATGAAAAAAGTAAATGCGGTTGTACTATTTCTTTTGTTTTCTATGGTAAGTTTTGCTCAGAAGCCAGATAGAAATTATGATAAGGATAAACTAGAATCCGCCCGCGTAGCATACATTACCAACAGGATAGACTTGAAACCTGAACAGGCTGAAAAATTTTGGCCTTTGTACAACCAATATCAGGAAGAAAGATCTAAAATGATGGATGAAATTTCGAGTTTGAACCAAAAAGGAAATACTTCTATTTCTGATGCCGAAGCTAGGAATGTTGTGAATAATAGGCTTGAAAAGCAACAGCAAATGTTGGATATGGAAAAGAAATTCATGAAAGATGCCCAAGAAGTTATTTCGCCTTCTCAAGCTGTAAAACTTCATGGTATAAATAGGCAATTTACAAGACACTTATACCAGATGAATCATGGTAGAAGCAGAGGTGGAGGAAAAGGTAAAAATCAATAAAAAAGCAGCTTTAGGCTGCTTTTTTATTGAATGAATTACTTATTGTTTTTTCAAAAGATCTCTGATTTCCTCTAGAAGTACTTCTGATTTTGGTGGAGCAGGTGATGGTGCAGGTGCCTCCTCTTTTTTCTTCTTCATATTGTTGATCCCTTTGATTGCCATAAAAATCACAAAGGCAATAATCATGAAATCGAAGACATTTTGGATGAAATTTCCATAACTTAATAACACAGGGGCCATCTCCTCCCCTCCTTCACTAATGTAAGCATCACGTAAAACATAAGCCAAATCTTTAAAGTCTACGCCACCCAAAGCCATCCCTAATGGGGGCATGATGATATCGTTGACAAAAGAAGTGACAATCTTCCCGAAAGCAGCCCCAATAATTACAGCAACAGCCAAATCGACAACATTGCCGCGAACCGCAAACTCTTTAAATTCTTTAATTAAACTCATAAGTGAAATGGTTAGGTTTTAAATTAAACAACTGGTAGCAAAATAATAAAAATAAACTGTGATTATACGGGTATTTGAAATAAAATATTGTAGAGTACAATACACTTGAAACACATATATTGACTCAATATCTATTGTAAAATATTCATCTTTTTTTACAAAGAATTAAATTCAATGCAAAAAATGAAGTCCTAAAATTTTATAACTTGCGTCTTCAAACCTATTAATTAATTGTATGAAAATTGCCTTAATCGCCCACGATGGTAAAAAAGCTGACATGGTGCATTTTTTGAGTGGTTATAAAAGCCAACTGCATCATGCCAATATCAACCTTGTTGCTACAGGTACTACGGGTTCTCATATTGAAAAAGCAGGATATCAAGTTACCAAACTATTATCTGGACCAATGGGTGGTGATGCGCAAATCGCATCAATGGCTGCTCAGAAAGAACTGGATATGGTAATATTTTTCAGAGACCCTCTTGATAAGCATCCGCATGAACCCGATGTACAAATGCTCATGAGAATATGTGATGTACACAATATCCCTCTTGCTACGAATCCTGCAGCTGCAAACCTAATGTTCGAACAAATAACAAAAGATTTTGATGGAAAATAAAACCATAAAGAGAATAGCGGTATTCACCTCAGGTGGAGACGCACCAGGTATGAATGCTGCCATCAGGGCAGTTGTCAGAGCCGGTTTTTACTACAACCTGGAAATGTTTGGTATCTACAGGGGATATGAAGGCATGATACAGAATGAAATCAAAAAACTTGATTCAAAAAACATAGCCCATATTCTCGAAAGAGGCGGTACATTTCTAAAATCTGCCAGAAGTGCTGAGTTCAGGACTGAAGAAGGCAGAAAGAAAGCTTATGAAAATTTAAAAAAGCATGGTATAGATGCCATGATTGTAATAGGAGGAGATGGTTCACTCACAGGTGCTCATTTGTTTTATAAAGAACATGGTATCCCCGCAATAGGGATCCCCGGTACCATCGACAATGACTTAGCAGGTACAGATCTAACCATAGGGTTTGACACTGCATGCAATACCGCTATTCAGGCAATCGATAAAATAAGAGATACTGCAACGTCTCACGACAGACTCTTTTTTGTAGAAGTAATGGGCAGAGATGCTGGATTCATTGCCATCAATGCTGGTATTGGAAGTGCGGCTGCAGCCACACTCATTCCTGAAAAGAAAATGCCCATAGAAAGGCTCATAGAAAGACTTAAAGCTAGAACCAAAGCAATGAAGACATCCAATATTGTAATTGTTGCAGAGGGAGGTAAAAGTGGTGGAGCTGCTGAAATTGCTGACAAAATTAAAAAGCAACTCCCTTATTTTGATATCAAAGTCACCATATTGGGTCATTTGCAGCGTGGTGGAGCACCTTCTTCATCAGACAGGGTGCTTGCAAGCAAACTCGGCGTAGCTGCCGTAGAAGGACTTTTACATGGAAAATACGATGTAATGGCTGGCGTTATAAATAATAAAGTGGTCTACACTCCTATATCCAAGGCAATATTAGGTGACAAGGAAGTAGATGAAGATGATTTTAGAATTGCCAAAATTCTTTCCACATAATTTGAGGTTGTATTAAATTTTCATTTGACGTGACTGTTATTAGACATTGGAGGAGAAAGTGTAGAGACAGTTAAAAAAGCATTAAATTCCAGTGTGGATGGTGCAAAAGAAATCGTCAATGAAATTAATAAGTAATTTGAAGGTTAAAAAAGACAATAAAACTTAAAAATATTCAAAAGGGAGCAGCGTTGCTCCCTTTTAATTTTTAGTCTAATAAGTATTGTATAGAAAACGAGATTCTGTTGGATCTACTTTAGTAGAACATTAAAAGTTTACTTTTCCAATACAATACTTGAATAAGCTGGAAGACTGATTTGATCACCATCTTTTCCAGCTCCACCATACGTATAAATGGGCTGAGAATATCCCTCGGGACATTTAAGATTATGCTCCATATCACTTAAATTATGGACAACAAAAACCTCTTGATTTTTGTGAGACCTGTAAAAAGCCATAAGTGGTTCAGCCATTTCCCCTTCAAATAATTCTAAGTTTCCCAAAGCTAGGGCCCTATTGGTATTTCTTAATTTGATGATTTCCTTATAGTGATTGAAAAAGCTACTGCTCATGGACTTTTGAATAGCCAAAGGAGTAACAGTTTCATCGATACTATATCTAGGTTCAATCCATGAAGTGCGACCTTTGTCGTTTGCCTCAATATCCCAAAGGAAAGGTTCTCTAATGTATTCATCCGGTTTTTTACCTAACATACCTATTTCCTCTCCATAGTATAAGTAAGGAGCTCCTGGCATGGTCATCAAGATATTTATAGCCTGCTTCAATTTTCTAGGATTTTCATTCAGAGAGTTGAGTAATCTTGGTTGGTCATGATTAGAGGAAAAGGTAGCATCTATAAATTCGTCTGTGACATCCTGATAGAAATCCAGAATTTCCTTTTGTTTTTCAGCCAATATCATCCCATTTTCCTTTTCATAACTTTCCAGTAAAGTGTAATGAAAATCAAAGTTGAAAAGTGCGGGAAGCCCAGGAAGGTAAGGTGCTACTATTTCTTTCATATCGTAAACCTCCCCTACCAAATATACATCCGGCTTCACAGCCTCCATTTCTTTTCTAAATTCTTTCCAAAAAGCATGATTATCTTCCGGCCTGTCATCGGGGAAAATATGTTTGGCAGCATCCAGCCTAAACCCATCTACTCCTACCTCTTCCAGCCAAAATCTGCCGATATCGTAAATTTCTTCCCTTACTTTAGGATTATCAAAGTTAAGATCCGGCATACCTCCATAAAAAAATCCATAATAAAAATCTTCACCTGACCCCGGATCATGCCACTGCTGAATATTATCAGAGTCTAGGGTGATCGTTTTTTTATTGATAAAATCTGCAATGGTATCTTTTTGGGCCCATACATAATAATCTCTGTATGGATTATCCCTACTTTTCTTTGATTCCAAAAACCAAGGATGCTCATTGCTTGTATGATTGATAATCATATCGATGACAATCTTGATATCTTTTTTGTGTGCTTCAGCTATCAGTTCCTTAAAATCTTCTAAAGTACCATAATCAGGATGAACATCTTTGTAATCAATCACATCATACTTATGATAGCTTGGGGATGGCATGATTGGCATAAACCATATCGCATTGGCTCCCAATTCCTTTACATGATCAAGTTTTTTGATCACTCCTTTGATGTCGCCAATACCATCTCCGTCAGTGTCATAAAAAGACTGAATAAATATTTCATATGTAATACCTGCATGGGGCCAATGATTTTCAATTTTATTACCTTTTTGACCGGTGCAGGCTGCTGAAATCAACAAAATTAAGGTGATTAATTGGTTAATGTTCTTTCTCATACTCAATATGTTATATAAATGGAAAAAGTCACTTGCCAGTGACTTTTTCCATCTCAATTAAGTCTCTAATTAGTTTCTATCAATAGCATTCAGCATATCAAAAGCAAGCTCTAACCTCTTAATAAAGGTTTCTTCTCCTTTTCTCAACCAAACTCTAGGATCATAGTATTTTTTGTTTGGACTATCACTGCCTTCAGGATTTCCCAATTGTGTCTGCAAATAAGCTTCTTTGGATTGGTAATAGTTTTTAATTCCTTCCCAAAAAGCCCACTGCTGATCTGTATCAATGTTCATTTTAATTGAGCCATAGCCATTTGCTTCTCTGATTTCCTCAACCGTAGAACCTGATCCACCGTGGAACACGAAATAAACAGGCTTGCTACCTGTATTGTGCTTTTTGGCAATATATTCCTGTGAATCTCTCAAAATAGTAGGCTTCAAGCTCACGTTGCCTGGTTTATACACTCCATGTACATTTCCAAACGAAGCTGCTACAGTAAACAATTCTCCTACTTGCTTTAATTTTTCATAGGCATAAGCTACTTCTTCAGGTTGTGTATATAGCTTTGAGCTGTCTATATCAGTGTTGTCTACACCGTCTTCTTCTCCTCCCGTAATGCCCAATTCAATCTCAATTGCCATTCCGAGCTTGCTAAACTTCTCAAAATACCCAACTGAAATCTCAATATTCTCCTCTACTGTTTCTTCAGAAAGATCCAACATATGTGAACTGAACAATGGCTTTTTATTGGCTTCATAGAATGCCTTTCCTTCTTCAAATACACCATCTATCCAAGGAAGTAATTTTTTGGCACAGTGGTCAGTATGTAGAATTACAGGGACACCGTATGCTTCCGCCATTTTATGAACGTGAAGTGCACCCGAAACAGAACCAGCTATAGCTCCTTTTTGATTTTCATTCCCCAAGCCTTTACCAGCATAAAACTGTGCTCCACCATTTGAAAATTGAATAATTACAGGTGAATTAACTTTTTTGGCAGTTTCTAAAACGCCATTAACAGTGCTTGTATTGATAACATTGACAGCAGGCATTGCGAACTCGCTTTCTTTGGCGTAGTCTAAAAGGTCTTTGAGTTCTTCACCGTACTTAACTCCTGGTTTGAATTTCATGATTGTTTTATAAAAGGTTGATAATTAGGTTGATTAACGTTTGATAAATCTTTTTCTGAGAGCCTGACGGCTATCAAAGATTTCAAAGATATAAAGACCTGCCTTAAATTCCCTTATATCAACCTGTAAATTGTCTCCCCCCGTTAAATGGCTACCTTCTGTAAGGACAGCACCACTCACATCAACAATCCTATAATTGAACTGGTTGATATCTCTTGGAAAACTCACATTAATATGATTGGAAGCCGGTACTGGGAAAATCTTAAACCCTGAAATATCCGGTTCTTCCTTGTCAATAGAGGTAATCAAATCCTCCATCAAAATATCCCCTTCGGGAGTTTGTAGAGGCTCACTAGTGAAAAGTAAAAACTCATTAGGCCTTAACCTGAATGTTTTTGAATCTCCCGTTACCTCTATTTCATCACCAGTAAAATAATTGTACCACTTACCTGGCCTAGGAAAATTGAGAGCTGCATTATTCGCAGTCGTCAATCCAAAATTACCATGCAAAACTACATCAAGATCTCCAGCCTCCAATATAATGGATTTTAAGGGCTGGGACAGGTTAAGACTAGTGTTTTCAGGATTGTTGAAAGCTTCATATTCATTTTTGAGGTGAATCATTGCTTTGTATAACCTATGCAACCTTTGTCTTTCTGGATCATCGAGGTAGTTCCATCTGGTGGGCTTGATCCCTAAACGGTCATTATTCAATTCCAAATCGTAGCCAAATTCTTCAAATTGCCACAACATTTTAGGACCAGGGATGCTAAAAAAGAAAGCTGCCATCAATTGATTTCTATTGACAGCATTATTGAGCTGACGGATATTGACAGGTGAGGTTTGACCATGAGTCAGTGATTCCCACATGGTCCTTTCTTCATCATGACTTTCCATATAAGACACGAGGTGATTTTTAGCCCAGCCTCTGGTTTGGTAATAACCCCAATCAAAGTTCCTATTAGCTCCTTTTGCAATGTCTCTGAAATCAAAGTTCAAATTCCCCCAAAACATCATACCATAATCAGCTAGCTCTCTCTCTTCAGTGTTATCAGAAAAATGCTCTAAAATAACATAGGCATCAGGATGTCTTTCCTTGATGTTATCATAAATATTTTTCCAAATGGCGATTCTGGACTCATCTCTTTGACTCCACAAACCTACATCATTTCCGGAATTGAATTGGGTAAAGCCTTTGCTCAGGTCAAACCTATATCCATCAAACTTGTATTCAGTAAGCCAGTAATTATT
This sequence comes from Mongoliibacter sp., assembly GCF_007692705.1. GTDB lineage: Bacteria > Bacteroidota > Bacteroidia > Cytophagales > Cyclobacteriaceae > Mongoliibacter. Next base: position 12,412 of record NZ_REBN01000268.1, on the reverse strand, counting down.
TACGGTATCTACGAATGCCTGGGTATAGGTACTTTCATGATTGAAATCATATCCAACGTTGAATGGGTGTTTGGCTACCCTATTTAGCCAGGGGTTATCTTCTGTAGGTGCGCCATAGTCTCCGTCATTATAAAGTCTTACAAATGGATTCTGTCCAAAAGCATGGTTGAGAACCATATCAGCTATAACAACCATATCCCTTTTATGAGCTTCATCAATCAGTTCTTTCAGGTGATTTTTAGTACCATAAAATTTATCAACTGCAAAAAAGAAAGAAGGATTATAACCCCATGAAAGATTCCCTTCAAATTCCTTTATGGGCAATAACTCAATCGCATTGATTCCTAACTCCTTCAAATAATCGAGACGCTCAATCACTGCCTTAAAGGTCCTTTTTTCGTCAAAATCACGGATCAAAAGTTCATAAACAACCAGTTCCTCCGGTGCTGGTTTCTTGTAGTCAAGATATTTCCACTCGTACGGAGTCTGAGCAGTTTGTAAAAAGGTAGCCTGAAATTCAGTTTTACCATCTGGATATGGTTTCAGGTCGGGATACCTATTTTGTTGAATAATCTCATTGTCATGAAAAGGGTCTGAGACTTTATCAGCATAAGGATCTCCGATTCTAAGAGTCCCATCCACCAAATACTGGAAAATATATTCTTCTCCCGGGGTCAATCCAGTAAGTTTATACCAAAACATTTCTCCATCAGGAGTCTGATTCATCTGAAAATCTACAAGAATTTGCCAATCGTTGAAATCTCCGATAACAAATGCATTACGTTTACCTGGAGCTTCCAATACAAGCACTACCTCAGTATCTGATATATAATTAATTCCTTTGATTGCACCTTGAGGAAGAGGCAATTGTGGGCTAGCACCTACCACGGAAATACTCAGTGTACGTGTATCTTCTTCCCCATCCTTTTCCGCTTTGGCCTCAATATTAAATGTACCTTCCTCATTAGCTGTAAAGGTATATGCCAGCTCAGAAGCATTACTGGCAGATGCAACCAAATCCCCATTTACAGATAGAGATAATGACGAAGCTTCGGAAGATACTATGTTAATTTCCTGACTTTCACCTATCCCAAGAATTACCGAAGAAGCTGAGGGATTGGTAAATATCACCTGAAAGCCTTGACTAAGGTCAACAAAAAAGTCTTGATTGGTATCCGTTTTTCCTTCTCTTGTTCCCGCAGCATTTCTAAAAACCAGTCCCAGTCTGTAGACTACCTGTCCTTCTTCCAAGTCAAAAAATTCATTGGGTATTACTTCCCATTCCCATATTGTATCCTCTCCTTCCACCTTACTCATTTTTGCATCAGGATTGTCCGTCCCCCATTCAAAAGGCACGTTGGCCCAGGTGGTGGAATTAGGTCCAGCTAGTACTGCTCCAATATGAACATAGACCGCATCTGCATCCTGCAACCCTGTCGTTCCTTGACTGGCATCATAAATAATTTTGATATTTTGGTCAGCTCTGGGAAAAGAAGGAATGGTCGTTACTTGTGCTGAAATTTTTACCGAGAAGAGGCAAATAAATATATATGCAACAAATAGAGAATAAATATACTTCATGGTAATCTTAAGGAAGGTAAGCACTTGATAATTTAAACATTATCAAAGATATGTTTTATTCAAATTTAGGTTTGTAATCAAAATAAAAAAGTACCGGAGGTCAACCGGTACTTTTTATGATTGAAATATTAAAATCAGTTTTGGACTATGGTATATTTCACTTGGCCTGGGGTTTTGAAATCCAAGGTTATGGTATAATTACCTGCTTCACCTATTGGAATATTTGCTCCATCAGGTGCCAAAACACCTTCATCGTCACTTAGTCCAAAGTTATCATCCCATGTTTGTGTTCTGAACTTCATTTCTCCTTCCTCAAGATCAGCAGTGATTGTTAAAACATTTTCAGCTGCATTAAAAGACATTGGTGTTTCAGAATCCCATCCTCCGGCTGTAGCATCACCGATAATCCCCCATTTTCCAACTCTTTCCAATTCGTAGGTAAGGTTATTCAAATCAGCTTTTACTCTGTAAGTTCCAAATTCACCTGGGATTTTGATGTTTCCACCATCAGGATCCAATACTCCCTCAGCACCCATACCATAATCTGGAAAATCGTCCCAGGATGGCCCAGTAATAAACTTAAACTCACCTGACCCACTTAGTATATGGACAAACCCTTCAAATACATCATCAGAGTTCTCGGAAGCGATTACAGTATTGTCATTTCCAGGATCCCATCCTTGATAATCACCAGGAACTCTTAATACAGGAAGGTCCATATCCTCCGAATAAGGAGTTACATTGATTGTAACCGGGCTGCCAACGATATCTCTCAAAGATTTATCTATTATAGACCTTACCCTGAATTCGATAGGTCCGGCAGTACCAGCTTCTACACCTTCTGCCAGTACTCTCCTGTTCAGTTCTCCGATTTTCACTTCAATATCAGTGTTAGTTGAAGACCCTACTTTGACTGGACTACTAAAATTATTACCTGCCTTATCTATTTCGATTTCGTAAGTCACTTGACCCGTAATGCCAAAGTTGGCTTGAGAAACAGAAAAAAGCAAAAACATATCTGCTTCAGATTGATCTAATACTATACTTGAACCATCAGAGGGACTTGTAATTGAGGACGGAGTTTGCTGAACAATCGGTGGCATTTCCATCTCACCACATGACCACAGCAGGGGAAGCACGAATGCTAAACCCAGGATTTTAGATAGTACTCTCATAATTAATTGTTTTGGTATTTATTGTTTCAGATTATGTATGTTTAATTATATTTTTTATTAAAATAATTTATTTGCTTGGTTTAGTAGAGGTTCATACTACTTTTTCCAAGGTTCAAATGATCTGAAATACTAAATAATTAGAGGTATATAACCAAGTCTTTTTTTGGTTTGAATCAAAAAAAATCGTGTGCAAACGTCACCGCAAACGATTTCCTGAAAATTATTTTTTTATCAAAATCATATAGGAATAATTATTTTAACGTTGTCGAATAAAATTTTATAAATACCTTATAGAGATAAACAGTTTAAATGAACTATATTTAAAATATTAGAATAATATAATTTTTATGAAATTAGGACAAGCTACCATTAAAGACATCGCTAGGGAATTAAATGTATCTTCATCTACCGTATCTAGAGCGCTTAAAGATTATCCAGGGATCAGTGACGAAACAAAAAGAAGAGTAAAAGAATTAGCAGAAAAGTTGAACTACAGACCTAATGCTGTCGCATTGAGTCTTAGAAAAAGTAAATCTTTTACCATAGGGGTTATTATTCCTGAAGTTGTTCACTTTTTCTTTTCAACGGTGATAAGTGGTATAGAGGAAATTGCTTTTGCAAATAATTATAATGTGATTTTATGTCAGACTAATGAAAGACTTGACCGTGAAAAAAGCAGTATAGATACCATGCTGTCCAATCAAATTGATGGTTTATTGGTAAGTTACTCCAAGGAAACTACAGATTTTGAACATTTCAGTAAGTTGATGGACCTTGAATTTCCAATTGTATTTTTTGATAGGTTACCGGACATCCCTAATGCAGTGAATGTGACAGTCAATGATTTTGAAGGAGCATATCAGGCTGTTAGCCATCTAATTTCACAAGGTTACAAGAGAATTGTGCATCTCGCTGGCCCAAAAAATCTAACTATCAGTAAAAAAAGAAGAGAAGGTTATATTCAGGCTTTAAAAGATGCCGGAATAAGCCCGGATGAGAGCCTAATTGTAGAATGTGCTGATGGTACTGAAAAAGAAAGTTTCGATGTCACCAAAATCCTGTTTGAAAATCAAACTGACAGACCAGATGCTATCTTCGCTCATCATGATATCGTAGCTGCTGGAGCCATGATGGCTCTCAAATCCCTCAATATCAACATACCTCAAGATGTAGGTTTGGTGGGGTATTCCAACTGGCAATTTTCCTCTATGGTTGATCCACCGCTTTCCACAGTATCTCAACCAGGGTTCAAAATCGGAGAAACTGCAATAACAATGTTATTGGATATGATTGATAATAAAAGAGATTATAAAAAGGAACCTGTTCATGTCGTTCTAGATACTGAATTACTGGTAAGAAAGTCTTCTGTAAGAGTCTGATTGATTTTTTTTGCAAAAAAATGGTTTTTTTTATGCAAACGATTGAATAGCGTTTCTTAAATCAATAAAGCCAAATACCATCAGCTCTAACCTTCAAAATGCGTCTAATAGCCTGTATTCGCATTTTTTACTATAAATTTACTTTATAAATTAGCTTGCGGACAAAAGAACAGGAAACCCTATTTATTTAAAATCACAGCCAAATTAAATGACCACATTAATCAAAAAGAGTAAGCAAAATAGAAATCTACCCATAGGGGACCTTCAATTTTGGAAGAAAAACAAACATGGAATAAGCGGGCATACTACTGTTGCAAATTTTCTGATTTCAGTTTACCGGGAAGATATTATTAGGGTTCAAGTAAGTAAAGAAGAGATTTTTAGCCCAAACCCATACACTGTGGTGATGAATCCTGAAAGTATAAATTTTTCGCTAGATGAAACAGATGATTTCCTGATTTTAAAAACTGAGAAAATCCAAGTTCAAATTAATCTTTACCCTTTTTATATTACTTATCTCACGCTTGATAATCGGGTGATCAATAAAGATGATGCAGCCTTTGCTGTTTCATGGCTTGGAACTGAAATAACGAATTACAAAACAGTACAGGAGGATGAGAAATTTATAGGGCTGGGAGAAAAGACTGGAGGTTTGAACCGAGCAGGAAATGCATACACCAATTGGAATACAGATTATTTCGCTTACGGTGTAAATGATGATCCTCTATACATGTCTATTCCTTTTTATATTGGAGTTCATAACAACCTGTCCTACGGTATCTTTTTCGACAATACCCATAAGACTACATTCAATTTTGGAGCTTCTACCAATAGATTCATATACTTTTCTGCGGAAGATGGTGATTTGGACTATTATTTTTTTCATGATGAAAGTATTTCTCAGATCATAACAGCATATACAGACCTCACCGGGAAAATGGAAATGCCCCCTTTGTGGTCATTGGGTTACCAACAATGCCGCTATTCCTATTATCCAGATTCGGATGTTTTGACCTTAGCCAAGACTTTCAGAGATAAAAATATGCCCGCAGATGTCATTTACCTTGACATCCACCACATGGAAAAATACAAGGTTTTTACATTTGATGGTGAAAAATTCCCGAATCCCAAAGAAATGATTTCCAAGCTTAAGGATAGGGGATTTAAGGTAGTTGTCATTATGGACCCTGGCATCAAGACTGAAGAAGGATACTTGCCTTTTGATGAAGGATTGGAAAAAGACTTGTTTATCAAATATCCAGATGGTCAGGTTTACGAAGGTCAAGTGTGGCCTGGTTGGTGCGCTTTCCCAGACTATACCAAACCTGAAACGAGAAAATGGTGGGCGGAAAAAATGGAATTTTACCATAAAGCGGGAGTAGACGGCTATTGGACAGATATGAACGAGCCCGCTTCTTGGGGACAACATACACCAAACCTGATTGACTTTTCATACGAAGGTGAAGAGGTAAGTCATAGAAAAGGAAGAAATGTTTATGGTTTTCAAATGGCAAGGAGTGCCAATGAGGGTAGTAAACTACAGAGGCCCGGTGAAAGACCTTTTATACTGACAAGATCAGGATATTCAGGAATTCAAAGATTCGCAGCTGCCTGGACCGGGGATAATGTTGCCTCAGAAGACCATATGCTTGCTGGAGTCAGACTGGTTAATAGCCTTGGAATCAGCGGAGTACCCTTTTCCGGTTATGATATTGGCGGTTTTGCAGGAGAGGCCAGCAAAAGTCTCTTTGCGAGATGGATGAGTATTGCTACTTTTTCTCCTTTTTACAGGGCACATTCCATGATCAATTCAAATGATGCAGAACCTTGGAGTTTTGGGGAAGAAGTTGAGGAGATTGCAAGAAATTATATGAAATTCCGGTACAGGCTTTTACCGACAATTTACTCCGTTTTCTTTAAAAGTTCTATAAGTGGTTTACCCATTGCAAAAAGCCTTGCAATAGACTACCCTCATGACAATAAAATTTACGAAACTTCATTCCAAAATGAATACCTATTCTGTGATAGTTTGCTGGTAGCCCCTGTAGAAAGCACAAAGGAAATAACCAAAGTATACCTACCCGAAGGAGGTTGGTATTATTTATACAACTCTAAATTTCATAATGGCAATCAGGTAATATTCCAAGAATGTCCTACTTCTTATTTGCCTGTATTTGTTAAAGCAGGAGCCATCTTGACTTTTCAATCTGATATCGTTCACACAGGTGAGCGTCATGATGGTACCTTAAGAATTCATATTTACAAAGGAAAAGGCATTACGAGTTATATTCACTATGAGGATGACGGTAAGAGTCTCAATTATAAAAATGGAGAGAGTTTCTCAAGGAATATACTTTGGGACAGTGACCAACTAATTTTGAAATTCGAGGAAGTTCTGGGGGAATATTCGACTGCATTTTCTAAAATCAAAATTCATTGTCATGGATTTGAATCCGAAAAAGTCTTTGGGGTTTTTGGCGAGATGCAAACAGAAAAAGAGAATTTTGCATTTTTAGGCAGATTAACAGAATTTGACCCCCTACCCGATCATTTTCATGAATACCATGAAAACCAAAATGTTGATACAATTACTTTTGATCACCTAATAGAACCATTTGAAATTAAATTTTCCTGATCTGCTTCAACAATTAACCCTAAATAATGCAAACAGAGCAAGACAAACCAAAACTGAGTTTTTGGCAAATCTGGAACATGAGTTTTGGATTTCTTGGAATACAATTCGGATTTGCCCTTCAAGGAGGGTTTATGTCCCGGATATTTCAGACCCTTGGAGCTGACAAAGATGCTATTCCATTGTTATGGATTGCAGCACCTCTCACAGGATTACTTGTTCAGCCCATCGTAGGGTATTTAAGTGACAGGACTTGGCACGTGAAATTTGGACGTAGAAGGCCTTATTTCCTGATAGGTGCCGTATTTAGCACAATAGCACTTTTTTTTGCTCCCTATTCAAGTGCCTTATGGATGGCGGCCGGAGCCTTATGGATACTGGATGCTTCAATTAACATTTCAATGGAACCCTTTAGGGCTTTGGTAGCTGATAAATTACCTGATAGTCAACGTTCGTATGGTTTTGTTGTCCAAACCCTTATCATTGGAATCGGTACCTGGATAGCCAGTAACCTTCCTTGGTTTATGACTCAGGTTGGAATTCCAAATACAGCAGAAGCAGGTGTGATTCCCGATTCTGTCAAATTCGCATTTGCCGTTGGTGCTGTAGTACTGTTTGGCTCTATTTTATATACCATTCTGACTACTGAAGAATACCCACCTGAAAACATGGAGGAGTTTAGGAAAAAGAATGAAGAGAGCAAGGGATTTTTCAATGGTATTAAGGAAATATTCAGTAGCATTGCTGAAATGCCACTGGTTATGAAACAGCTTGGCGTAGTGCAGTTTTTCTCCTGGTTTGCATTCTTTACTATGTGGAGTTTTGCAACACCCGCTATTACAGAACATGTTTTCGGGGCCACAGACACAAGCTCTGCAGCTTACAATAATGCCGCAGACAGTGTTGGGAATTACCTTGGGACTTATGGCCTAGTTTCAATGATATTTGCATTAATCCTCGCATTTATCACGAGTAAGGTCAAAATTAACAGGAAGCTTGTGCACATGTTAAGCCTTTTTGCTGGAGGTTCAGGCTTTATTCTAATTTATTATATTTCTGAACCTTGGATGCTGCATATCTGCTTTGCTTTAGTTGGTATAGCTTGGGCAAGTATACTTTCAATGCCTTATGCGATGTTGTCCAGCTCTGTCAACCCCAAACAAATGGGAATTTATATGGGGATTTTCAATATGTTCATCGTAATACCTCAGATCATAGCTGCATTGGGAGGAATCAATTTCATGTATAAATTACTCTTTGGCGAAGCAGTAGTGTTTACAATGGTACTGGCAGGCACCTCATTAATATTGGCAGGATTAAGTAATTTACTGATTACTGACAAGGCTGCTACCCATGACGGATAAGTTCTGATTTAAAAAAATTGATTTAAATACCGGGCATGAAAATATGCGGTATTTTTGTTTAACATCAATAAAAATAAAATGGAAAAAATAACCATAACAGGTGTACCGGAACATTTCAATTTTCCATGGACAGAAGTAGTTAAAAGTCAACCTTTTCTCAAAGAAAATATCCAGCTGGAGTGGATTGATGAATCTAAAGGCTCCGGGGCTATGAATAAGGCCTTGAGAGAAGGCAGTACTGATATTGCAATTGTACTGACCGAAAGTTTTATTAAAGACCGAATTGAGGGTAATACTGCCAAAATTATTGGATTCCATATTGCCAGCCCCTTGATTTGGGGAATTCATACTGCTGCAAAGGGCAATATCAATTCACTTTCTGAATTGGAAAAAGCTCCTTTTCTTATCAGTCGGTTTGGTTCGGGATCACATTTAATGGCTTACTTGCTTGCAAAAAGCGAGGGATGGCAAATCGATGATTCACGATTTGAAGTAATTGGGAACCTGGATGGAGCTATAGAGGAATTTAAGTCCATCGTTCCAAAAATATTTTTGTGGGAGAAATATACCACCAAACCTCTAGTCGATAAGGGTATATTTTCTAGAATCGGAGAAATTCCTACTCCATGGCCATGCTTTGTAATCGTGGCAAGAGAAGAAATTCTCAATGAAAAATATCAAGTATTACAAACTCTATTGAAAGCCTTATATAAAAAATCTGGATCGTTAAAAACCACTTCTGATACTGTAACTTTGATCAGTGAGAAATATAAAGTGCAGGAAAAGGACATCAAAGAATGGATCCTTCAAACTGAATGGCAATCAAACAATGAAATTCAGATCAAAGACTTGGAAAGTACTATGTTGGTGCTAAAAGATCTTGGCTTGATAAGTCATACAGTTCCCGTAGAAAGTGTTGTTTCAGAAAAATTTGTAAAACTCATTTAAGGCCTGATATGTCCCATTCCTTCGAATCCCTTACTTCTAAAAGCAATGGGATCAAGGTATTCAATGGGATAGTTTTTCATATATCCATCTGTCTCTATAGAACCAAAAATCCTTAATCCTGCCACATGAGGTGCAGACATGGAAGTTCCTGAAGAGTTCCTGTAAGCTCCTGCCATCCAAGTAGAAAAAACATTTACCCCTGGAGCACCGAACTTTATAGGATGACCATAATGTGAAAACCATGCCAGCCTATCAGCATTATCTGTTGCCGAAACCGTGATGGTATATCGGCCATCTACCCTTGCAGGAGTAAAAGTATTACCAGGTAAACGCGAATTTCCAGAGGCTATTACCATCCAAATCTTGCGTTGCTCTGAGATGCGCAGTACTGCTTCTTCAAGAAGCGGAAAAGGGTCACTTTTGTCATCCCAGCCAAAACTTAAATTAGCTACATCTCCGGGACGAGCCATCCGGCCTACATATTCTACTCCAGCCAAAATACCTGAGTCCGTAGCTTCTGCTCTAGAACCAGTAAAAACTTTTATGGGTACCACAGGAACTCCAGCTACAACGCCAACTACTCCAAAATGGTTATCCAATGCCCCAATTGTTCCAGCTACATGGGTGCCATGACCGTGTTCATCATCAAAATTCCAATCTCTTCGGTGATTATAGGCATCAAAACCATGTCTATGATCCACATTAAGATCCGGGTGATTAATATCAATACCAGTATCAATTACCCAGACTTTACGGGTACCCTTATACTCAAATGGCCCCCCTACTCTTTTCACTCCCCATGGAATTATTTGTGTATTTTCAATTTCAACGGCTGGATCAACTCGCACAGGACTTTTGCCCTGCTGTACATTTAAAAACCTTTTTCTATCTGGAATAATCTTCTTTACCCTTGAGTCTGATAGAAGTTCATTTTTCTTTTGTTCTGAGAGCTTGATAGCAAAACCTTGGAAACCGAAAGAATACAATTGGTGAAACTGTTCTTCTTCCACACCATATCTACTCAATAAATCACTCGTTTCTTTTCTTAGAATTTCATGACCTGTTTCATAGTCATTAGGATCAAGACGGAAACTTAACTGATCTTCTTTATAAACAACAATGTACTGATTTTCAATTATTTGAGAGCTGTTATCTGAAGCAATACTATCTTTTCCCTGCAAATCTGAGTGATCTTCTTGTAAGCCTTCCTGGCATGACATCAAACCTAAGCATATCAAAAGAACTGAAAAACATATCAAATATTGAAAACGGCAAGTTTCTTTTTTCATACCTTAAATATATAAGTAGTGATCAATTATTTCTTTCTTTTGATTGAATCCGTTTTTTTGACCCGACAAGGACCTGAACAACTTTCATTTTCATTACTGCTTTGGTGCCCTTACCTTTTTCACTTTCAAAAGTCAGGTCACCACCCATTAATGACATAAATTCACGGGAAATACTTAAACCAAGACCTGTCCCCTTTTCCTTATCTGTCCCAGGGCTAGAATCCAATATGGTAAACGTTTCATTCTGAAATGATTTAATGATTTTGGCAGGCATACCTAACCCATAATCTTGAATTTCTAGGTTTACAATTTTCCCTTCGGTAAAAGACCTGATTTCAATGTTGGATCCCTTTTTGGAAAACTTGATAGCATTACTGAGAATATTGCGGACAATAACCTGAAGAAGATCAGGATCTGCCCATACTTTCTCTTCTGTGTCCAGGCTGATATTGATGGACAACTCCTTTGCCTCCGCCTGGTTTTGCAATAAATCCATGCAAGGCTGAACTACCGAGGATAATGTTACAGGACTTAACTGAACATTAAAACCTTCCATTTGAGACTTAGACCAAGATAAAATATTATCAAGTACAACATACAAGCTATCTACATTTCTTTTTAAAATATGAGAAATGGTAGCAAACTCTTCTGGCGTAAGTTCATGTGTATTGACGAGGCTAAGTACAGATTGTAATTGGGACACTGGGGATTTAAGGTCATGACCAAGAATTGAGAATAGCTTGTTTTTTAGCTGATTGGACTTATCCAATTCGAGAGACTGTTTTTCCAATGTCAATTTTTGTTGATTTACCTTTTCCTGTTTAAAAACCAAGTCCCTATTTATCTCTTTTGTTTTCTTATTCAACATGTATAGCCTCAGCAATAATCCGCCTAGTAACAATATAGCTATGGAAATGATGAAAATAAGCAGTCTGAAATTTTTTAACCTTAAATCCTGAAGCTGATTTTCTGATCTTAAATATTTGACTTCTGCGTCTGATTTTTCAACTTCAAACATTCCTTGAATAAGAGAAAGTCTGTCTTTATCGGATTTTTCATCCAAAACATTGCTTAATTCTGTGTATTGACTGAGATATTCATAAGCTTTCGAAATATCACCCATTTCATCATATACTAACACCAGATTTTTTAAAGTATTGGCAAGTTCATCTTGAAACCCATTTTCCAAGGCTATGTTTTTCCCCCTTAACAATAATTCCAATGCCTTTTCAACATTACCATTAAGATAATATGCTTTACCTAGTCTATGTAGAACAGAAGATTCAAAAGAAGATAACCTTTGGTGAGAGGCTGCAGTTAATGCATTTTCATAGGTGTTTATCGCCTTCTGGATTTCACCCTGGGCCAAGTAAATGTCACCTATCACCCTATTGGTAAAGCTTGTAAAATAGATAGAGCCTGCGGCTTGATTTACCTTAATAGCCTCTTTGGCAAAATACATAGCCGAATCCAGCATCGGTGTTTTACTGTAGTTCAGCGCAATATTGTTCAAGCTCCTGATCGTTATATACGGGTCATTTAGCTTTTCTCCAATTTGATAAGCTTCCTTAAATTTTCTAATGGCTTCTTCGTAATTGGTTTGCTGATAGTAAATAGCACCTAAATTATTTAGGGTCATGGCCACCTCTCTTTCATCACTTTGACCTAAGCCTATCAAGTAGGCATCCCTAGAATACCTAAAAGCTTTATCCCAAATTCCTAACCTATAGTAAATCCAGCCAAGATTCCCTTTTGCTCTGGCAATTTGTATACTATCCTGTAATTCAAGTGCTAAAGTTTCTGCCTCATTACCAAGCTCGAGAGCTCTTGAAAGATTTCTTTCCCTCAGTATAAAAGTTATCTGATTGAGAAGCTCAACTTTTACCTTTTCATTTTCTGGATTGTCAAGCAATGCCTCCAAGCTATCCAGTTCATCCTGTTGGGAAAACAGGGGAAAGAAAACCAAAAATAATAAGAAAATTATTAGGTACTGTTTCATGACTTTCCATCTTATTTCAAAAAACAAATGAAATAACTTTCAATT
>NZ_REBN01000284.1 GCF_007692705.1 Mongoliibacter sp. | reverse complement strand
TATGGTAGGAGTTCCATTTAAAAAAGAAGCTATACAACAAGCAAAAGAAGTTCTAATAGAAGAGTTTAAAAAGTTAGCTTCGGCTTACCCAATTCCCACATAATCCCAGACAAAATCTCCCAAGCTTTCCCATTCCGGATTGAATTTCATCACAATTCGAGATGTCATTTGGTCTACAAATGCATAAATGGCAGCTTCATCTGATAAGTTTTCCAAAAATCGTAAGTTGGGATTAGATTCTTCAAAATCTCCAAGGATGATCCCTATTTCCCATTTAAAACTATCAGCATACGATTCTTCAGACTTATCCAAATATGCCTTCAGGCAGGTAATTTTTTCTTGCTTATTCATACTCACCTACTTCCCCCCTTCCCGCGCCTTAATCTTAAATAACTTATCCAGCAGGGGTGTTTTTTGGACATTGACGATCCTCTTGATGATGGCACCTTCCTTTTCGAGCGCTACCAAACCAAAATAATCCATAAACCGATCAAAGGTTCTAATTGAATAGCAACTTGCAGCATAATCCTCCACAGTAGTATAACCGGGATTTATTCCTTCGAGCAAAGCGGGAAAAGCTTTCAAATATTTTTCAGCATAGAAAATATCAGAACGTGGCTTTTCTCCATACTTGGACAATAGAATCAAAGTAAATCCAAACCCCAAAGGACCAATCGGCCTTTCATCATATCCATCAAAATAACCCCAATTGAACTTATTCCTAAAAGTATCAAACAGAAGTTTGAATAACTCAAAGTCGTCTTTCAATACCTTCTGACCATTTTTTGTAAGCGATAATTTTCCCAAACGCTTTTTAGCAATTCCCGTCAGCTCAATCAATATCCTCGTCAAGTGAATGGAATTAGAGTCTGTCTCCTTGTAGAGTTTATAATGGGCATCATCAATAAAATCATCTTTGATAAACTCTTGCGCATAAAGCTCAGCCACAATTTTTGTTGGCAAAAATCCCTTAGCTGTGAGTTTTAGGGAACCTGACTTGTCAATGATACTACCCAAGTATTTGACCTGCTGAAGCATCGGAATCTGATCATAACCCTCAGAGCTCAGCTTTTGTAATTGAATAGGACTATTTGTACCAAATGTATCATGCAAGATATTATTCATTTCATAAGGAGAATATCCCTCAAATTCAGGAACAGCGCGCCTGTTTTGTTCTTCCATTAACTTGGCTAACTGCTGATTCAGTTCTTCTAAATCCATCACACTTTTGTTTTTTCTGAAAATAAATATACAACCAACTAAAAAGAAATAACAAGATACTAGGCCTCTATAAATAGCAGTGTAACCCAAACCTGAATTCTAAGACCTAAAATCAACTGTGTTCATCCGTGGTAAAAATAAAACCTGGTCAATCAATTCCCTTTCAACATACAAGAACATCCCGCCAGGGAGGGATCAATCCCGAGATCCGGAACAGGTTATACTCCGGAATATCCAGTATCCAAGAACCAGCAATTTTCTGGATGGCCAGCCCCGATTGAAGTAGATGGTAACAGCTTGTATGCCCAATTTCAAATTGGTGAAATAAACCTGAGAGAGATTTACAAACTTCACCCAGCTACAGCCAAAAGCTTATTTTACACTCAGAGGGGGGGCAGTGCATTCTTGTTGCCAAATATGGTACAATCTTAATTTACCGAAATTGGCACTTTTTAATTACCATTACATTGGCAGAAATAATTCTCTTTTGGTTCTGTTAACGGTATCTATTCTCTACCAAAGAAAATAGAGATCAATTAAGCCTAGAATTATAGCCCCAAACAATAGCAGTCCTATCGATACTAAAAAGCTAATCAAAATTCCTCTAGAACTTAATTCATTTTCCTTTGATACTAAACCAGTGTAGGATACCATTAGGAATAACCAAGCAATAAAGAAAATGATTGTTGAAGCAATCTTTGTAAATAACCCTGCTTCGGTAAACCATGGTAAAATAAAAACAGTGAGCAGCAATAGGATTAAAACAAATGATAAAATGCTTAATTAAAAACGCTTTAGTCTTCCAATTTTTTTCTCCTCACTTTTTTCTATTACATAATCAATATTCATGTTTAGAACTCTATGGTATGGAATTATAAAGCAATCTCCACCTATCATTTTAAACTCAGGTGGTTTGCCTTCCACTTTCTTGTACCTCCCTGTACCTGTCAAATATAAAGTCTCCAGATCTCCTTTAGGGCAAAGGCTATATTGAGTCAAAGCACCTGAAAAAAGAACATTTTTACCCCCTCCATAATCTACCAATACATCCACAATAGTAGAGAACACCTTTCCATTCTTACATTCTTAGATTTTTTAATCTAAATTCTTGGGTATTTAAAATCTCTCCGGTAAAATAATAAAACCACTTGTTTGAAAACCGGAAAACCGCATAATTCAGATCTAACTTGGTTTTTCTAACTAGCTTGTGGGAAAAATGACCCAATATTATCCCTATGGATACAGAGCCTATTAGATATATTGAAGCAAAGTGAAACAACCTGGAGCTTCCATTCGGAAGACTTTTGCTTGAAATACTGTTGTATACTTCGTTGTATACATCAGAGAAACTCCCAAAACCCAAATCACTTGTATGTATTAAAATTTGAATAGTTATTCCTTGAATGATGGCACCCCAAAATAAACTTGTAATCAAGCGATCTGCATATAACCCAGATTGAAATTGCTTATTAAAATGCCCCTGAAAATAAAACCTTTTGAAAAATACGCCAGGAATGATTAGGAAAACAATGTAAACTACAGTCCAAAAAGTAAGCGTATAATCCATGAAAAAATCAATGGTTAAGTGTCAATGTCATCTCTTTTTTTGTAGACAGCTTTATCTTCACCTCCTCCTCACCTGATTTCAATTTTTCGATAGCATCAAAGTATTTTTTCTTATCCTCAGGATTGGCCATAATTTCTTTGACATCCGGGCTCATTACGTCAGTGGTAGTCACAAAGTATGAATGAAACACCTTCACTACTTCTTTCAATATGGGTTTGATAACGCTCATGACAGTATTAAAAATTGAAAATAATATTACACCTTTTTAAATTTAATTACAAAATATTTAACGCAATTGTTTCAATCTGAGATGCCAAAGACTCCAAAAAGAAATCATATTTAGGATATGTTTATTTGAATAATTTAATGAATTTTTTAAATCTGTTTATTTAATAAAGAATTTGAACTAATATCATCTGTGGTTATCTGTCCCGCTTTGGTTAATTCTTTTTTTAAACCCTACACATTCCAAATCAGAACTCTCAATCTGTTATCTTTTAAAATCAACATAATAAAGCTTTAAACTCTTTTTACCTTCTAATCATATCTCCGTAATCCCGAGGGTCGAGACAGGTTCTGCGGGAATATATTGTCCCACTGAACCTGTTCTGTACCGATAAATATCAGCATTGAATGCTGCTGATATTCGCAGATAGCTTCGCTGCGCTCGTGGCGAAACCGTTGCGCTCGCTGCGTGAAACGACCAAAATATATTTTCTAAAAGTATTAAAAACCCAAGTAACCTTGGTTGTCCATTAGAATTGACCAACAATAGGAGTTTGCAAGAAACAAACCTCCTTATAATTCTTATAAAATCATTTAATAATTAAGTTTTTAATAAAGAACAACCCTTGGCTTTTTGTCTCAGTATAATAAACCAATATGAAAAAATTTTACTAGAAAGCCCTGCAGTTCTACAATCGGAATTTTTGATCACAATGAATCTCGCAGGCACCAATTTGGATTGAATAGTGTTTTTTGCGTTTTTAAAGACTGTCGCTGCTAGTGACAGTTTTTTCGTTTTTATAGCAAGCATATTCCCTTTCTGAACCTGAGATTGACCTTTTTGCAGCCCCTTTAAAAATTGGTTAACTTTAATCTAAGCAAACCAACAAGCACTCCAATGGCCAAATCAATTCCACCTCATCTCCGGAAATTCCGCAGCCCAGGCGTTTATGTGGAAGAAGTTTCTCTGGCACCAATGACAATCTCTCCCGTGGAAACTGCCATACCTGCCTTTATCGGATACACACACTTGACAGGAGAAAAGGCCGGGGTTGACTTAATGGCTGTACCCAAAAGGATTTCCTCTATGCAGGAATACACCACTTTTTTTGGCACCGCAGGTAAAGAACAAGGTCTCAGCCTGGAAATCAACCCCAGTAATGCCAATGCGATGCAGGCGAGGCTTGCTAATCCCAAGGCCGGTTTACTGTTTTATAGCCTTCAAGCTTTTTTTGCCAATGGAGGCCGCAGTTGTTTTGTCATTTCGGTGGGAAATTCGGCGCAAGCTCCCAAACTACAGGATTACCAAAATGGCTTAGCGGCCAGCAAAAAAGAAGAACGCATTACCCTTCTTTGTTTCCCGGATGCCGTGGGACTTTTGGAAGAAAAGGATTACTACCAATTGATGGGAGAAGCCATGTTGCAATGCAGTCAGATGCGCAGCCGTTTTTTGCTCATGGATCTGCACAAGCAAGCAGCCGATAACCTGCAAAGCCTGGCTCAGTTTAGAAATGGACTGTGTCAAAGTGAAGGACGAAGCTTTGCAGCTGCTTACTATCCCTACATCATCAGTCAGCTGAACTATACTTTCGAACCGGAAGACGTAGAAGTACACCTTCTAGATCCTAAGGGCCGTCAAAAAACCATAAGCCTTGCAGCGCTGAAAAGCCAAGACGAACGCTTATTTAGAAATGGAATTGCTGAAATCAGAAAAACACTCAGGCCTGTACTTCCTCCTTCTCCTTATGTAGCTGGAGCCTATGCCCTAGTCGATGGGCAACGAGGTGTATGGAAAGCTCCCGCCAATGTTTCCCTGCAAGGCATACAGGCTTTGACAGCCAACATCAACAACCTGGAACAGGAACAGTTTAATGTGGATCCAGTAGAAGGAAAATCGGTCAATGCCATTAGAGAATTTTCTGGCAGAGGCTTTTTGGTGTGGGGCGCACGCACCTTGGCCGGCAATGACAATGAATGGCGTTATGTTCCGGTAAGGAGGTTTGTGATCATGGTAGAAAGCTCACTGAAGGAACCCTTGGAAAGAATAGCTTTTGAAGCAAATAATGCCGATACCTGGACAAAAACCAAGTCTATGACTGAAAACTTCCTCCATGAACTTTGGAGAAATGGGGCAATTCAAGGGACAAAGCCGGATCAGGCATATTTTGTAAGGTGCGGGTTGGGTCAAACCATGACGCAGCAAGATATCAAGGAGGGTCGAATGATACTGGAGTTGGGATTGGCTGCCATGAGACCAGCAGAGTTTGTGATCCTCAGGATTACCCAAAAAATGAATCAGGCTTAGTTAACTTTTTTTGCCACAAAGAAACGAAGGCTCTAAGATTAAAAAAGCGTATTCATTTTCTTTGCGTTCTTTAAAGGCTAAGGGTACTAATCAGCTTAATTGTCAAAAAATCACCTAAAGTGCCTTCCTAAAAATTCTTTGCGATCCTCCCGATTTTCGGGACAAGTTAGGCTTCTTTGCTTCCTCCGCGTGAACCCTTTATCCTACACCCGTAAAGATGTCTCACTGCGTTCGACATGACAAGGTGAGGCTTTTTCCAATCTCTACCTTCTGCGCAATCCCGACAGTCGGGACAGGTTCCGCGTCATTCCGATTCTCGGAACAGGTTCCGCAGAATTAATTTGGCCCGCTGATCA
>NZ_REBN01000281.1 GCF_007692705.1 Mongoliibacter sp. | reverse complement strand
CAGGTCTGTTGCAAGATCTGGTTTTTTTTGTTAATTACAGATAAAGAAAAACTTGAAGTCTAAATAAATAAGGACTAGTCAAAATAAAATAATGGCTCCAACTTTTGATTCCATATGTATCTTGTAAGTTATTGATGTATATCTTGATCCGCCTACCGGGGGTAGGTATCTACATAGCCCGCCTTCAGGAAGGCGGGTATTTACAAATATCCGCTCAAGGCAAGAAGTAAGATTAATACAGGCATTGATGCGGATAATCATAAAGTTTTATTTCGACCTTTAATTATGACAATGAAGACAATAGAAGATATCCTCAAACTTGGAGATCCCAGGCTCTATGAGAGCTGTGAAGCAATTACCCTAGAGGAACTGCCTTTGGTAAAAACCTGGGTGAAAGATCTTCACGAAGCCATGGAGGATATCAGAAAGTGCTATGGCTTCGGAAGAGGGATTGCCGCCCCGCAGTTGGGCATAATGAAGAGATTTTTTTATCTTGATCTCGACAAGCCTTACGTCATCATCAACCCGGAAATCATCGATCCCAGCGAAGAAATGTTTGAGCTTTGGGATGATTGTATGAGTTTTCCTAACCTGTTGGTAAAGGTAAAAAGACATCAATCTCTAACTTTGGACTATTTGGATGAAAATTGGGAAAAACAATCTTGGAAAGTGGAAGGCTCAATATCAGAATTGATCCAACATGAGAACGATCATTTAAATGGTGTGCTTTGTACCATGCGTGCCATTGATGATAAAAGTTTCAAATGGAAAGGTTGAACGATACCTGATTCATAATTACACCCTGACTATAGAATTGAATTTCAGGAAGGACTTTATAAATTGAGGAATCGGATAGAGACAAATCCATACCTAATGAAAACTGCAATTTTCAATGGATTTGATGTCAACTGGCTAATAAAAGGAGAGATACCCAAAGACATAACTGAATTCTATTAATAATTAAGAAATCAAGGTTACTTACAATGATAAGACTTTGACTCAATTATCAATATTTAACCGTTCATAGCTTTTTTCCAAATCAATCAGGCTGCTTAAATATATTTCCCTAAATTTGCACCAATTTAGCCGTAAGTATTTAACCCTCTTTAAACCTCATTTAGAATGCCTAAAGACTCCAGCATCAAACACGTTCTACTCATCGGTTCAGGTCCCATCGTCATCGGACAAGCATGTGAATTTGATTATTCAGGCTCCCAAGCCTCAAGATCACTCAGGGAAGAAGGTATCAAAGTGACTTTGATCAACTCAAATCCTGCCACCATCATGACTGATCCGGTGACAGCAGACAACGTGTATTTGTTGCCACTCGAGAAAAAATCCATTATCAAAATACTTCAAGATCATCCGGATATTGACTGTGTGCTCCCTACAATGGGAGGACAGACAGCCCTTAACCTGGCAATAGATTGTGATAAAGCAGGAATTTGGAAAAAATTTGGTGTACGCATGATCGGCGTGGATATTGATGCGATTGATACAGCGGAAAATAGAGAGAAGTTCAAAGCTTTGATGGAAAAAATCGGGGTAGGGGTTTGTAAAGGAGCCACTGCAACTTCTTTTCTTCAGGGAAATGAGATTGCCCAGGAAATTGGGTTTCCTCTTATCATCAGGGCTTCTTATACCTTAGGTGGTGCAGGGGGTTCATTTGTCGAAAAAGCGGAAGATTTTGAAAAATTGCTTTCTGCCGGTCTTCAAGCTTCGCCGGTTCATGAAGTACTGATTGAACAATCTATTCTAGGATGGAAAGAGTATGAGCTGGAGGTTATGCGTGACAACATAGGCAATATGATTGTCATATGTTCGATAGAAAATTTTGACCCAATGGGTGTTCATACCGGAGACTCCATCACAGTTGCACCGGCGTTGACACTACCCGACACGGTTTACCAGCGCATGAGGAATTATGCCATCACCATGATGAACAGCATAGGAAATTTCGCTGGAGGATGTAATGTACAGTTTGCTGTAAGTCCGGACAATTCTGAAATCATCGGTATAGAAATTAATCCAAGGGTATCGCGTTCATCTGCACTGGCCTCCAAAGCCACAGGTTATCCAATTGCTAAAGTCGCTGCTAAGCTGGCTATAGGATACAATTTGGACGAGTTGACTAATTCCATCACAGGTACTACCTCAGCATTTTTTGAACCGTCCATTGATTATGTCATCGTAAAAATCCCAAGATGGAACTTTGACAAGTTTAAAGGATCCGACAGAAGATTGGGACTTTCTATGAAAGCTGTAGGTGAAGTCATGGGAATTGGAAGAAATTTCCAGGAAGCCTTACAAAAAGCATGTCAATCCCTTGAAATCAAAAGAAATGGATTGGGAGCAGATGGAAAAGAGTTAAAAGATCAGGCGAAAATCCTCTACAGCTTAGCTAACCCCAGCTGGAACAGGCTGTTCCATATTTATGATGCGTTCAAATTAGGCATCTCTTTCAGAACTATACACGACTTGACCAAAATAGACAAATGGTTCTTAAAACAAATTGAGGAACTTATTCATATAGAGGCCGAAATAGAAAAATTTGAGTTGGAGACAATTCCTCATGAACTGATGGAATTGGCTAAAAGAAAAGGCTATGCTGACCGTCAGATTGCACACCTTTTAGGTTGCTTGGAATCGGAAGTGTTTACCAAACGCTACGAAGAAATGAACATCAAAAGGGTCTATAAATTGGTAGATACCTGTTCAGCAGAATTTGAAGCACAGACTCCTTATTATTATTCCACTTTTGGAGAAGAAAACGAAGCCATACCTTCAGATAAAAAGAAAGTGGTTGTCTTGGGTTCAGGACCAAACAGAGTTGGCCAGGGGATTGAATTTGACTACTCATGTGTTCATGGAGTCCTAGCTGCCAAAGAGTGTGGCTATGAGACCATCATGATCAACTGTAACCCTGAGACGGTATCTACTGATCCAGATATTTCTGATAGGCTATATTTTGAGCCGGTTTTCTGGGAACATATTTACGAAATCATACTTTCAGAAAAACCTGTAGGGGTAATTGTACAGTTAGGTGGACAAACTGCCCTCAAGCTAGCTGAAAAGCTTGATAAATATGGCATCCCTATTATCGGCACCAGCTTTGAAGCACTTGATTTAGCAGAAGACAGGGGTAGATTTTCTACTTTACTAAAAGAAAACGATGTTCCTTACCCAGAATTTGGTACTATCCACAATACAGACGAAGCCCTTGAGCTTTGCAAAACCATAGGATTCCCACTACTGGTAAGGCCTTCCTATGTACTAGGCGGGCAAGGGATGAAAATCGTGATCAACGAAAAGGAACTCGAAGAACACGTAGTCAACGTACTCAGGGATATTCCAAATAATGAGATCTTATTGGATCACTTCCTTGAAGGGGCAATAGAAGCTGAAGCAGATGCCATTTGTGATGGTGAAAATGTGTATATCATCGGAATTATGCAGCACATTGAGCCAGCGGGTATTCACTCGGGAGATTCTTATGCCGTTCTTCCTCCTTACAATTTGGGAGATTATGTCATCAGACAAATCGAAACATATACCAATAAAATTGCCTTGGCATTGAGGACGGTAGGCTTGATCAATATTCAATTTGCAATCAAAAATGATAAGGTATACATAATTGAAGCAAACCCAAGAGCTTCAAGGACTGTTCCTTTTATCTGCAAGGCCTACCAAGAACCTTATGTCAACTATGCTACAAAGGTGATGTTGGGAGAAAATAAAGTTACTGACTTTAAATTCAACCCCGTGAAAAAGGGCTATGCAATTAAAGAACCTGTTTTCTCTTTCCACAAATTCCCGAATGTGAACAAGGAATTAGGTCCTGAAATGAAATCAACAGGTGAAGCCATTTATTTCATCGATGACTTAATGGATGATTACTTCCTGAAAATATACTCTGAACGAAATCTATATTTAAGCCGTTAATTTGAAAAGCAAAAGATGGGAGACGAAAATAAAGATAAGTCTCCCTTCTTGATTCTCGCTTCACATATCTACATACAATGGGTTTTATATTAAAATTTATACTAATCGCTGTTGCCTTATCCTGGATATTCTCCGGTTTGTTGAAGTTTTTTCTTAGAAGCAAATTGAAGCAATTTGCCAATCATGCCAATGACCTAAAAAGGGAAGAGGAAAGAAGAAAAAAGCCAAAGGATGGTAATGTTAGTGTAGACCATATTCCTAGAGATTATCAGGAAAAAAGGACAAAAGAAATCCGGGGCGGTGACTATATAGATTACGAAGAAGTGAAGGATTGAAGCCTCATAGCCAAAGTGAGTGTCTGCCGAAGTGAGTGTCTCACTCACTTTAATCCACCAATCATAATACATTTTTTCCATCCGTTAATTTAAAACAAGTTTATGAAGTATTTAGAATGGGCATTTTGGGTTTCAATGGGTTTGCTTTCATTGTGTATTTGTACTTATGGTGTAGGTTTTATTATCGGAATGATTGAATGCAATGTCAATTGTGAAGGCTAATAAATTTTAGATTTCAAGAGCCTAAACAGTTCTTGAACTGAGTAAAAATGATTGGAATTTGCATCCAATGTGTATTATTAATTGCTTACAGTTTGATTTTTTTAAATAATTAAATGTAATGCTGGATTTCATTGATTAGTCTTCGGCTACTTCGGCGTCGAAGTGTGTGTCTCTCACTTTAATCACCTAATTTTATTACAATACCAAAGCGAAAATCCATTTGTGGTTTTTGCACCTAGCAAAAAATCGTCACCCCCATCCTTGAGTTTGTGTTTTTTCTTCAAGGCATCAGCCGATAAGCTATAATTGCGGGTAATTACGTTGACTTTACCTTCAGGAAAAAGTGACTTAATCTCCTTTTTAGGCTGTTGGATTTCAGAAATGATTTCGAAAAATCTTCCTGGACAGTCTTCCACCAAAACATCTGCAGTATAGAGATGTGAATTGGGGTGAACCTTCTGAAAACCATACCTGACAGCAAAAGTATTGAAGGCGCCAGCCTTTAGAATAGCCGAAAATGGCTCAATCAGGTACTTCCCCATTTTCTCCGCAATCTGACTGAATGACTTTTCCTCCTCACTGTAGGTAAATGAAAATTCATTATTGCAGTTGCTTTTCAAGTCTACTGCTTCAATTTGGGTTTCAACTTCCTTAGCTCCAGATTCACTAAAAAGCAAAACCTCCTTTACTTCATTTTTGACAGACAATACAATTACTTTATGGATTGCATTAAGGGATTTTAAAGCAGCTTTGATGTCCAACATGGGTGAGGCCTTGACCAAAACATCAACTCCTTTGGAACGCAGCAATTCCCAGTTTTGGATAATATCAGGTTCACAGTCTTCCAGCCTGTAAAGCTTTTGGTTATGACCTCCCCTTCTGGCTGGGTCAACAAAAATCAGATCAAATTTTTCTGATGTATTCCTTAGAAAATCCAGGCTGTCCCCATTATAAAAATCGAATTTCCCGGGGGAAAGATGACTTAGGTTATGTTTCGATATTTCAAAAAGATTTTTGTCCCTTTCGCAGTACGTTGCCTGTTCATAATTTTTTCCAAGAAAATAGGCATCAACACCCAAACCACCTGTCAAGTCAATCATTTTGCTCCCCTTAAAATGCCCCGCTTTGTATTTGGCCGTCAATCCTGAGGAAGCTTGTTCCATGGACAGGTTTACAGGGAAAAGCAGGTCTGGGTCAGCATACCAGGATGGTATTTTATTTTTGGCTTTTTGCTTTGCCTGAATCTGCTGCACGGCAAACTTCAGGTCAAAGTCCACCTTCCCTGAATAGGCCAAAAGCAATT
>NZ_REBN01000195.1 GCF_007692705.1 Mongoliibacter sp. | reverse complement strand
CGCCAAAAACAGGGATGGGAAAGGGATATTGATTGAGGATTTATTACTATAATTTGCGACAGCTAAAACATCTGTGTTTATCTGTGAAAATCAGTGGTTATTAAAGATATTAGTGGATATTGAGATATTGGCCACTTACCGATTGAAATATGGTAGAAATACAATGGAAATATTGTTGAAATATTATTGAAACTGGAGCATTAGCGGAAGTCCCGAGAGCGAAGCGATTCGGGATATTGTTGAAATAGGATTAGAGATACTGATGGATACTGATTGATATTGGTGGATACTAGGATACCTGATTCCAGAGATTGCCATATTCCTGCTAGCCAAATGGACCTTTACAGAAAATCGAAATTCAAGGAAAAAGTCAGTATCAATCTATAAGTATAAATTTATTTGATTATACGTCGCTTTGGTAAGGATCTAGAATTACCGTTATTCCATTTACATTTAATCAATATCCACAAATATCCAAAATCTATTAATATCTAACCTTCTTGAATTTTAAGTTAGTTGGCAAAAAATAATAAACCCAATCATAATCATCCTCTTATGAAAAAGTTATTCACATTGATTCTGGCCTTGATCATATTTCAGGTAAGTGCTCAGCAACGGAATCTGGCCGAAAAAATCGGCTATGGTCCCGAAGACAAATTACTGATCATACATGCAGATGATATAGGCTTGGCACATTCAGAGAATGTTGCAACCATAGAGGCTATCAAAAATGGGGTGGTCAATTCCACGAGCATCATGATGCCTAGCCCATGGGCTACGGAGGTAGCTGAACTGATCAAAGATATACCTGACTTGGACATAGGCGTTCATATTACTTTGACAGACGAATGGTTCAATTACAGATGGGGACCTCTCAGTGGCAAATCCGAGGTGCCAGGGCTTGTTGGAAAAGACGGCTATTTTCATTTCGACTGTGCATCTGTAGCTCAAAATGCTAGCACTGAAGAAGTGGAAAAAGAGATGCGTGCCCAGATAGATGCTGCTCTGGCCATCGGGATCAAGCCTACTCATTTGGACTCACATATGGGTTGTGTATTTTATGGAAGGCCTGAATTTGTAGCCTCCTATTTGAAATTAGCAGAAGAATACGGCATCCCCGCCATGGTTATAGAGGATCTATTCCAGGCCGTTGTATTACCTAATCCTGAATTATTTGATGGCATTGACTTGAATAGGGTCAAAATTGTGGATAACGTTGCCATAGGAAGTCCGGAAATATATGATTCTGTTGGACTTGCAACATATTATGAGGAGGTTTTGAACAACCTTAAACCAGGAGTGACTGTCCTTCTCATTCATGTTGCTTATGATGACGAAGAAATGAGAGCTATTACCACTAGATTTGACCATTGGCATGCCCGATGGAGGCAGCAGGATTTTGACTTTTTTACCAGTCAAAAAGTCAAAAACCTTCTCGAAACAAATAATATCAAACTAGTCACTTGGAAAGAAATTGGAAAATTGTGACGAGGAGTCTTATCTTCGTGACAAAATTAAAGATTCCATGAAGTCATCTAGACCAACATTTCTCTTATTTACAATATTGATTTCTACGCTTTTGTTTAACAGCTCCTGTGATAGTGACTGTTCAGATACCAAATTTGACATCCAATCCATTACCATGTCTCCGAAAATTCTCAATCAGGTTGATTTGGGTGATTTGGAATGGGATAATTCCTTGGAGCTCCCTGTTAACAATCTGGCTGTAGAAATAAGAATGAACAAGGTGTTCTCTTCTATTCCAGATGATGATGATTGTCTCCCAAAGTATAGAATCAACAACAAGGTTAAAAATATCAGGTTGCTTAGCAATCAAGGCTTTGATGCTGCTACCCCTGCCGGCGAAGACCTTTTCGAAATCAGTGCTTTTACTTTTGATGCCAGAAATTTTATAGAAAAAGCTGATTTTCTAAGTGGATTTGTCAACGATTCCAACTTCAACCGTTACTACTTTGTACTCAATAGGAACCCCGACTTACAAGGTGTCCACAGGATGGTGATGTATATGGATTTTGAAGATGGTACAAGCATTGAATCGAACCCGATAGAAGTCCTCATTACCCCAATAGATACGTCTCCACAGCCTGATTAATTGCCCATTCAAAAATATATTGAACCTAAGGAGCGACAGTTTATTAAGAGGTGGGAAAATCAGAGTTCAAACCTAGTAGCCCTCCTTATAATATTAGGGTTCTGTTAATACATCTGATTTATTAAATTAGAGAAAAAGGAATTTATATTTATAGACCGAAACCATCACTTTAGCGCGTATGAAACTTGGAATATCCCCAATATTTTTAGGCCTTGGACTTCTTTTTTCCTGCCAAAGCGAACCTAAAAAAGAACCATTGGCAGCTTTATTGAAGGATGTGGAAGGAATCAGCGGAAATAAAGAATATATGGCCTCACCTTATGTCACCGCTGGAGATAGGGTCTACATGGTAGGTCACCAAGATGGCACTTTTCCGGATTTGGGCTTTCATGTTGAAGGAGAAATGGGCGGGATTTGGAATCATCCCATCAAACTTATGGATGGTTTTACTGTGGCGATTGCTATGGATGATGCTTCATACTGTTTAGATGACGCAGATGAATTCATCAATTATCCGGTAGCAAACAAGCATATTTTCAACTCCCAAATTCCGGGCTTGGAAATTGAAAGGTTTCATTTTGTGCCTGATGGCAGAGAGGGTATGGTCATTGAATTTGAAATCAGGAATGTGGATAAGTCAAAAAAATCCCTTCTATTTGAGTTCACAGGGCATACTGACCTTTTACCTGCATGGCTGGGTGAGAGGGTTGGCATGATAGACCAAGAGGATAACTTGGAATTTGACAAACAAAGACAAGCTTGGAGAGGAAAGGATGATGGAAATGAATGGTATGTGCTATTCGGGTCGGGTAGGGATTCAAGACATAGAGAAGAAGCTTCTGCAACCTGCAATTATACTCCGCAAGGGAATGGGAAGGCAGGAAAACTTTCTTACGAACTAAGCATTTCTCCCGAAAAATCAGAAATCCTTACTTTTTATATCGCTGGTTCATATAAATCTCAGGAAGAACTGGAAAAAACCTATGACCTGCTTCAACAATACAGTGATACTTACCTGAAAGATAAAATCACCCATTATCGAAAAATCGCTGAGAAATCTAAAATAACCATCCCAGACAAGGATTTGGAAAAGGCCTTTGAATGGGTAAAGTACAATACTGAATGGCTTGTCCGCGAAGTTCCTGAGATAGGCCGTGGATTGGGTGCGGGAATACCCGACTATCCTTGGTGGTTCGGGGTTGACAATGAGTACACACTCAAGGGAGCCATTGCTACAGGAAGAAAAGACTTGGTTTACCATACTATTGAACTTATCCACAAGCTTTCAGAAAGCAATGGAAACGGCCAGGTCATTCACGAGGTCAGTACCAATGGAGTAATCTTCAACCCTGGGAATATCAATGAAACACCACAGTTTGCTTCCTTGATTTGGTGGGTGTATCAATGGACCGGGGATAAGGAATTTCTGGAAAAATATTATCCCTTTATCCTCCAAGGAATGACTTGGTTGATGGAAGAAAATGATGAAGACGGGAATCTTTTCCCAGATGGTTACGGCATGATGGAAATACACGGACTGGAATCTGAAATGATCGATGTGGCCGTGTACACCCAAAAAGCATTTGATGATGTTTCCAAAATAGCCAAAATCTTAGAAGACCAAGAAAACGCAGATAAATACAGGGAACTGGCAGAAGAACTCAAACAAAAAATCAACGAGGAATTCTGGGTAGAAGAGTTCAGTTCTTATGCAGACTTCATAGGAACCACGGCAGAAGCCCTTCAAATGATTAATGCCGCCATTATCCGAGCTGACACGCTGGACAAGCCTTGGGCAGTTGAAGAACTACAGGCAACTAAGAAAAAGCTACAGACCTATCCAAGATCTAGAAAGAGTGGATTTGTCATGTTTCACAATTGGGTGGTCAATACCCCCATGGAAATGGGAATTGCAGACAAGGATAAAGCGATCAAGGCATTGGATAAGGCAGAACGATTCGTAAACCCTTTTGGGGTGTTTGTAACGGGTATAGACAGAGACGATGCCTCTGAATATGAGGACGGGTCATTTTCCGGAAGCAAAGTATTTTCTTACACAGGGGCTGTAATGACGCTCCCAACAGGTGTACAAGCTGTTGCAGAAAACAACTACGGAAGACCTGATAAAGCACTGGATTATCTCAAAAGAATGACACGCTCATTTAGTTATGCCCTACCAGGATCCATATATGAGGTATCACCGGATTATGGAATGATGGCACAAGCATGGAACCTTTATGCATATGCCGTACCAATTGTCACCCAGTTTTTCGGTATACAGCCTGATGCTGGAAACAAAACTATACATATCAAACCTTTATTACCTTCCTCTTGGAATGAAGCAAAAATAGAAAACGTCGTAATCGGAGATAATGAAATAAGCATCACCTATGAAGTGATTGATGGCGAATTGAAAGCGGAAATCAGACAAAAGAAGGGTGACTGGAAAATAAAATTCGAAATTCCAGAAGCTGCAAAAGGCAAAACCCTTCTGAACGGCAAAGAAACTGAACCCAAGCAAGGTGCTTTGGTGTTCGATGGAAGTAAGAACACTATTGAAATAGCAATTTAAAATTTCTTTATTATCAGAATATTGAATTTTCAGAACTTATAGTTTTTAAAAAAATGACTGCATCAAACTCAATAGAAATAAAAGAGAGCTTAGAAAAAAAACCAAAAATGGGCATTTGGGATAGGGTAATTGAGATTCTTGGTTTCTCTTCACTTATTTTACTTTGGGTTATGACTTACTATTTTCAGCATCTTGGTGCTGAGGCAGTGCCTGAAGGCTATAATTTCTTTGAAAACCCAAGTGAGTATTGGGCAAGCAACATGACATATTCGATTCCCATCATCGCAACCATATTGTTTTTTGGCATTACCCTATACAACCAAACTCCGAGGATCTCGGAATACACCATTCAAAACCAACCAGAAAAAGTAGATACCTTGATTAGGATCAATGCAAAATTATGGAGATGGATCAAGTTTAACTTGATTATCATGTTTATTCTGATAGAATATTTCTCTTTTCACAGTGGTTCGGGTTTTGGAACTGGGATTCCTACCTGGTTTATAATTGTTTTTCCTGTATTGCTTTTCGCTCCAATTATCTACTTGTTTATGGAGTTTGCCAAAACCCAAGTAGATTAAATATTCAGCCAGTAATTCAGCTTCATCACCAAAGACCTCTGTTTAGGCATAAAAGATCCAGGAAAATAATTATCCGTATAGACAATGAATAAATCTGAAACCGGTGCATACCTCCATTGCAGTCTTGTATTGATATTCATGTTGTCAATCTGATTATTGTACTGGAAAAAAGTAGTCCAAAACAAACTTCTCGTAAAAGTGAGGTCAATCCTAGGTCCAATCAGAAAAAGGTCTGCATCATTTTGTGGTTCTGGTAATCGAATGTTGTTATAACTGAAATTCATGGAAATATTTGCCAAATAACCCAATCTCCAATTCATCGCGCCTTGTATGGTCCTTATATCGCCATTGAAATATTCTCCAATATCCGCTCTTCCGGTAACAAAAAATGGATTTCTGGCATTACCAAAGTACTGAACAGAGTAAAATGTGTTTCGGTAATCTGTCCCGGCAGCCAGTGGTTCTCCCCCAGTTCTGGTTGGATCAAAAGGAGAAAACAAGTAGGTATAACGGTTGTTAGCAAGTAAAGTCAAGGTAGAAAGTGACTG
>NZ_REBN01000093.1 GCF_007692705.1 Mongoliibacter sp. | reverse complement strand
TCTTGAGATTCTAAAACTTCCTTCCTTTTCGTTCAGTAAATATTCAGCTAACTATGCAGTATAAATGGCGATGTGATAAACTGTGAATGAAGATTCGCCGAGTGCCCGGTTAAGAAGTATACTTATTTTATTCTGATTAGCGTTGGGATATATCATCATCTTAAGATTTGAATAATGCCTCGACTTCTTCAGTGCGGTAATAATAAGTCCCGCCGATTTTCCTAGGGTTCAGCATTCCGTTAACCCTAAGGTTTTGAAGAGAACCGTGGGAGATGTTGAGAATTCTTCTGACCTCGGCGCTTTTGATCCAATCCCTCACTACCTTTTTTTTGGGTTCAAGCATCCTCATAAGATCTTCCAATAAGCGGAGCCTCAGGTTTTCAAGGTCATCTTTCGTAAGGAGTTCTACCTGTGTCATATGGCGTTTATCAATTTGGGAAGATTAAAATAGAATCTCTTTATTTGAAAAATTCACAAGGTAGCCCTGTATGGGGTGATTTTTTTAATCTCGGATAGTTGCATTATCTTTTTACTTCCACCTTTTGTTTTATCATCAATCTGTAAGAGATGAAAAAGTTTTCTTGATTTTAATCTTTTATCTAATTTTTGAATGAATGTTTATGTAATTTGATTTTAAATCAAGAATAAGAAAAGGGTTAAGGTAATAAATTTGAATATCGATTTATTTCAGTAAATCTACACTTTAACCTATTTACATATGTTTACCAAAAAAAAGTTTATAATCAACTGTAATTTGATATTTTGCTGCCTTTCAGTAGCAATATTTTCAAGCTGTGAACAGGTATTGAGTAACATGCCTGGAAATGGGAATAACAACCCTAATGTAGGAGATATCAATGCGGATTTGCAAATTAGTTTCGACCCATCTGAATTAAGACAGGAAGTTAAGTTTGGAGCTGATGCAAAGCTTTCATTGAAAGGTTATGCAGAAGGAAATACAGATCAGGTTTCCCAAAGAATGTTTGATGAAATGGACTTGACCATG
This sequence comes from Mongoliibacter sp., assembly GCF_007692705.1. GTDB lineage: Bacteria > Bacteroidota > Bacteroidia > Cytophagales > Cyclobacteriaceae > Mongoliibacter. The sequence continues at coordinate 22,264 of NZ_REBN01000093.1, read as the reverse complement.
TTTAGGATTCCAATTTATGCCATGAGACAGGCAGACGATCCTTTTTATGAAAATTTAGTCAAGGTTATGAAATCTGCAAAGGCAGTAAATCCTGATATTAAATTTTTTGCCAGTGTTGCTAATGGTGACGGTGACGAAAATAATAATTTGCACAATGCAGATAAGTTCCCTCCAAGTATGATGGGGTGTTGCCCAAACAATGTCTATAATCTGAATCTGACAGCTTATGCTAGAAGGATAGATCAATACCTTCAAATGCTTGAAGATAATGACCTGTATGTTGATTACTTAGGGCCATTTAATGAAGACCCCGCAAGTTCAGAAGACTATAGGAGGGTTTTTGTTCAAATGGAAAAACTTGGTGATATAAAAAGAGTTGGATTGGAAACTTGGGCGCTACAAGCAGGTATAAACAGAGTTGAAAGTGTCCAAGATCAATTGGATATTGTTGGGTCACACATTTATGATGATGATAATATCCCGAAAAGTCAATGGGATGCCAAGTGGGCTGAATTGGTTCAAAAATCAACCAGACCAGTTTGGCATACAGAAGCAACTAGATATAGAACTAATGATAATATCACGAATCTGGTAGATGGTATGGCTAATATCATACCTGCCATTAGAGGTGGAGTTGAATATGTTCACTTTTACCAGACTACAAGAAGAATAGTTTATTTTAACGGAGGTGTCCAACCTTACAAATTTTCAGGATTTAAAGCACTTGTTAATAGTGCTACAGGGAAACATGTCGCTTCATCAAATTCAACTGATGTAGATGTAATGTCCACTGTCTTTGTGGATGATGAGGTTGCCTCCCTACATATTATCAATACTTCTGAAATGGAAAAAACTGCGAGCTTAAAAATTGAAGGAGGATATTACTCCCTAAAACCAGTCAGAGAAACATTGTGGGATGAAGATAACTTAGAAACAACAACGGAAAGATCATTGGGCCAAAGGAAAAGTCCAAATGAATGGAATGTAGTTCTACCTGCAAACTCTTATATGCATATCGAAATCCCTCTTAAAGATTGAGTATTGTCTTAGGCTTGGGGAGATTGTATAAAATGACCTCCATAAGTCTATAGCAATAAATCAGCTTAGACCGTAAGAAAATTTTCAGTAACTACATAGGAAATATCCCGGCATCTCCAACCTAGTTTAGATGCAGGCTATGATAAACAGAATTCTTCATGAGGGTACCAAATAGAACCCATTTATATTTGAAATTAACTTTCATCACTTTAGCCCTTATTTTAGGAAATAACGGATGTAATGAAAAACTTGAAGATCAAGCGAAACCAAATGTATTATTTATTTTTGTAGATGATTTAGGTTGGAAAGATATTGGAGCTTTTGGAAGTGATTTTTACCAAACACCAAATGTGGATTTCTTGGCGACTGAAGGTTTAAGTTTTGATAATGCTTATGCTGCCTGTACTGTTTGCAGCCCAACCAGGGCAAGTGTAATGACAGGAAAGTATCCTGCAACTTTAAACTGTACTGATTGGATTGAAGGGTGGAATTTTCCTCATGCCAAACTAAAAGTACCTGAATGGACTAAGTTCCTAGATGAAGAGGAGGTTACCATGGCTGAAATATTTAAAGAATCTGGATATGTTACTGGGCACTTTGGTAAATGGCATTTAGGAGAAGATGAAAAATATTGGCCAGAAAACCATGGGTTTGATGTGAATGTAGGTGGTTGGAAAAAGGGTGCTCCAAACCGCAATAAAAAAGAAGGGTACAATGGATATTTTGCTCCTTTTGGTAATCCGAGAATGGACGATTTGCCAGATGACGATTATTTGACTGACAGACTGACAAAAGAGGCAGTCGCATTTATAGAGGAAAATAAAGACGAACCGTTTTTCCTGAACTTTTGGCTTTACCAGGTTCACACGCCTCTTCAGGCCAAACCCGAAAAAATAGAAAAGTATAAAAAACTTTTAAGTGATGATTTAAGTCAGAAAAATCCAACCTATGCTGCTATGGTTGAGCATATGGATGATGCGGTTGGAGTTTTAATTCAAAAACTTAAGGACTTGGGGTTGTATGACAATACGATTATTGTCTTTACTTCTGACAACGGAGGCCTAGTTGGAAAGAACAACAACATTACAAACAATTACCCTTTAAGGTCCGGTAAAGGAGATATGTATGAAGGAGGAGTAAGAGTACCGCTGATTATCAAAGACCTTTCAGGTAATACAGCTGGTAAGTGGAATTCCACTCCCATTATTTCTACTGACTTTCTCCCCACATTAGCTAAACTTGCTGATGCCGTTGTACCTGAAAAGGTAATAAGACGTTGGGATGGAATCGATTTTTCAGAACTCGTTAATGGGAATGAACAAGAGTTAAAAAGAGAGAGTATTTTTTGGCACTATCCTCATTATCATATTGAAGGAGCTGTACCTCATTCAGCAATTAGAAATGGAAAGTGGAAAATGATTCATAATATAGAAACTGATACCTATGAATTGTATGATTTGGAAAAAGATATCAGTGAGTCTGAAAACTTGATAAATGTATTTCCTGAGGTTGGTAGGGACCTAATAAATAAATTGGAAAACTGGAAGAATGAAGTCCAAGCTCAAATGCCTACTTCAAATCCTGATTTTGATCCTTCTAAAAAGAGGTGAAAAATGGTCATGGCCAAATGATACTTGTAGTGTGGGGTTGATGAAACTTAATTAAATCTTTACCTCTCAGGCCATGACCTCTGACCGGTTTTTGAAGGTTTTAGTTAATGTTTGGGTATTAGAGAAATTTTTCCATAAAATAAAATTTTCATAGGGTAATAATCAAAAAGCTGCTTATTGAAATCTCAATAAGTAGCTTCCTTTTAATTGGTAAATGGAATAAAGGATTGATCTCAAACATGAATTTTGGAAAATCCATAAATCACTTCAAATATAATTGTAATGGTTATTGACAAGTTCAAGAGTAGCATTTATGAGAGAAAACCAAATGCAGACGGGAAAAACAAATTAAAGAAAATCGAGAATTCTTTTAAATTTTTCAGATTGGCTTTTGTTTGTTTTTACCTCTTATATACACCATTGGTAGCCAATTCACAAGAGCCCCCAAATATCATTTGGTTGGTTATTGAAGATACTTCTCCACAATTTATCGGAGCTTATGGAAACCCCGATGCTAATACTCCAAATATAGATAAGTTAGCACAAGAAGGATACGTTTTTACGAATGCCTATGCAACAGGTACTGTTTGTTCTGCAAGTAGGTCCGCTATTATCACGGGTGTAAAAACTTTTGAAATGGGGACAGGGAATCATAGGTCTAAATATGAGCTCCCCGAAAAAATAAAAGGCTTCCCAAGTTATTTAAAGAATAGCGGCTACTATACTTCCAATAATTCTAAAACAGACTATAATACATCTTCGGTTCAAAAAATCATTTCTCAATCCTGGAATGAAAGTTCTAATAAAGCAGGATATTGGAATAGAAAGCCAAACCAGCCTTTTTTTTCTGTTTTTAATTTCATGGCCAGCCATCAATCCAGAACAATGACAAACCCTTATTCTTTTTACGAAAAAGAAGTCCTGAAAAAATTGCCGGACGATTTGAGGGTTGGAGAGGATGAATTCGAAATGCCACCTTATTTTCTGGATTCTCCTGAAATGAGAAAGCAGGTTGCAAGAATTTACAATGGAGTAGCTTTAGCTGACTATGAAATCGGTCTTTTGTTGGATAGTTTAGAAAGCACGGGCCTAAAAGATGAAACAATAATTTTTTTCTATGCTGATCACGGACAAGGGATGCCTAGAGCAAAAACAAATGGTATCGGTCAAGGATTTAAAATTCCTTTCATCATATGGATTCCGGAGAAGTATAAAATGCTTTCCCCTTGGGGAAGGGAAAGAGAAATTAAAGAACCAATTGATTTTACAGATTTGGCTGCAACAATGTTAAGTTTGGCAGGAGTTGAAATTCCTGACTATTTTTCTGGAAGAGCAATAATTGGAGACCAAAGAACAGTCCCTTCTGAATACCTTTATTTATCAAACGACCGGTCAGATAATAGTTTTAATACTGAAAGGACTGCGGTGAAAGAGAACTTGATTTATACAAGAGTATTTACGCCATTTTCACCTCAAAGAAGGTGGATTCATTATATGATTCATGGGGAAATAAGCCAGATCATGGATAGGGATTTTAAGAAAGGTAAATTGAACAAATTACAATCAGAAGTATTGTTACCTAGGGAAACAGAATATTTATATGATCTTGAAGCAGACCCTTGGGAGCTAAACAATTTGATTGCAGACAAAAAGTATGAAAAAGACATTGAGGACTTTAGAAGTAAATTGAAAGAAAATATACTAACCTCTAAAGATATCTTATTTCTCCCAGAGTTCTATCTCGACCAAATATCAGAGCATGAGCTCTTATATGATTATAGAACAAGAGATGAATACAATGTTGAAGCACTATTTGATCTAGCTGATTTAAGTGGTGTTTTATCACAAAAGAATGAACACATTCTTGCTAAGAAATTAAGTTCAGGGTCCTTCTCAGAAAAGTATTGGTCCTTGATTGGATTGGTTCAATACCCAAAGCTTTCTACAAAATCTATTGATATTATCAAAACTCAATTAAACTCAGAGGGCATATTAATAAAATCCTTATCCTCTCTGATTCTATATAATCAACTAAGGGACCAAGACTCATTTCTGGTATTATCTGAGGTGGGATTATCTAAAAAAGACAAAAACTGTACTTTGGTTCTTTTGGAACTTTTTCATCTATTAGAACCTACTGACGAATTGAATAATTTGGTAAAAGAAATTGAAGGTAGGAAAGGCTTGAATTTTTTGGTGAAGCAGTCATCCCAGGTCCTGCTTTACAAATGGAATGGTAAATCTTTCTCACTTTAAGAAAATAAATTAAACCTCACAGAAAAATCTATGCTAAATAAAAATAAAGCAGGTCGATTTGGGTCACTGATCTTTCTAGTTCTTAATTCTTTTTTAGTTTTAGGGCAAGAAAGTGAAAGCATTAAAAATGTTGATGTCCTCATAGATACGACAATAAGTTACCAGGTTATTGATCATTTTGGTGCTTCTGATGCTTGGTCAATTCAACATCTAAATCAATGGCCAGAAGAAGTGAAAAATGAGATTGCCGATTTACTCTTCAGCAGGGAGAAGAATACTAATGGGTCTCCAAAAGGGATTGGATTGTCGATGTGGAGAATTAACCTTGGGGCTGGAAGTAAAAAGCAAGGAAGGGAAAGTGGTATAAGAGATTCCTGGAGACGAGCTTCTTCAATCATTGATAAGAATGAAAAACTTCAAGAAGAGGATTTTTCAGGGCAACTTTGGTTTGCAAATGCTGCAAAAAAGAGAAATGTAGAAAATTTTTTATTGTTTTTGAACAGTCCTCCTGTTTGGTTGACTTCTAATCGCTTGGCTTATCCTACTGAGAAAGCTAAATCAAATCTTCCTGAGGAAAATTATAATGATTTTTCCAAATATATTGTCAGTTCAATACGGGCATTCAAAAGCCTTGGAATTGATATTGAATACGTAAGCCCTTTCAATGAACCCCAATGGGACTGGGCAGAAGGTAACCAGGAAGGCAATCCCTACAAAAACGCTGAAATTGCGGCAATTGTCAAGGACTTGAACAGAGAATTTATTTTACAGGAAATTGAAACTAAAATCGAGCTTGGTGAGGCAGGGCGAATTGAGTACCTATTCAGCGAATTTGATAAACCTTTAAGATCAGACCAGATTGATGACTTTTTTAATCCAGAATCAGAAAATTACTTAGGTGACCTGAAAAACTTAAGCTCAAGTATTTCCGGTCACAGTTATTTCACCACTTCACCAAATGATAAAGCTGTTAAAAAAAGGAAAAAGCTAAGAAAGGCAATTGCAGAAATTGAAGGATTAAAATTTTGGATGTCTGAATATTGTATACTGGGAGGGAACAATGGTGAAATAGATGGGAAGGGAGTAGATCTGGAAATGAATTCTGCACTTTATATTTCGAAAGCAATACACAATGATTTGGTCTTCGCAGAAGCTTCTGCCTGGCATTGGTGGTTGGCAGTTTCGCCTTACGACTATAAAGACGGGCTGATTTATATTCCTAAAACTATGTCCGGAGATGATTTTCAAGATAGTAAAATGCTTTGGGTCCTAGGGAATTACAGCTATTTTATTCGACCAGGCTTTCAAAGAGTAGATTTGAAAATTTCAGGTATGGAAAGTCAGGATTCAGATGTTTTAGGTTCAGCATTTACCTCTTTAGGGGAGGATAAACTAGTTTTAGTTTTTATCAATCAATCCGGTTTTGACTATAAACTAAATATTGATATCAACGGTTTCAAATCTGATAAGAAAGGAAAGGCCTATGTTACCAACCAAAGAAGTAACTTGAAATTGGTTGAAATGAGTGACAATAATTTTTCAGTTCCTGAAAAATCGGTTTTAACATTGGTTTTTGATAAAGAAAAAGATTGAACAGTTCTCTACGGAATTGTACATTCAATTTAGTTTCTTTAAACATGTCAACTGAATTATTGAAAAAGATTAAATCCAAAAGTAATGATCATCAGGTTAAAATTTATATTTCTAGGTTTCAGTTTATTTTTTTTTCACAAATACCAAAACCATTAAACTTCATTAGTCAAGAAATTTTAGGGAATGACCCAGACTATGTATTGATAGAAACCAGCAGATTCAAGGATTCTTTAACCGATATTTCAAATGAAAATGAAGAGTATGGAAAGTATAATATTTGGGAGGGGAATACTCCGCCTTTTAAATTGAAAGTGAGTGAAGAGGATGGAAGCACCATGGTTATCCATATGCCGGCTGAAAAAAATGTAAAAAATAACAAAGCAGTTTTGTTAGTGCCAGGAGGGGGTTATGGCGTAGCTATGGTGGGGTTGCCTATAAAATTTGGAAAAAGGCTTCAAGAAGAAGGTTATGAAGTTTTTATTTTGGACTATAGAGTGGCTAAAAATGGTTATCATTATCCAATCCAATTTCAAGAGGTTACCAGAGCAATGAAGTGGGTGAAATCGAAAGGTAAAACTTGGGGTTTTCAAGCAAATAAAACGGGGGTTGTAGGCTTTTCTGCCGGTGGACATCTGGCTAGTTTCCTTGCCACAAGGTTTGATTTGGAACCATATGAGGAGTTAGATGAAATAGACCAGATTTCTTCAAGACCTGCTTATCATGGATTAGTTTATCCGGTAATAAGTTTTGATAAAGATATCGCCCATAATGGCTCAGTGGTTAATCTGACTGGGAAAAATAATCCCTCTGATGAAGAAAGGAGTTATTTTTCAAATGACCTACACGTAAAAGAAAATACTCCTGAAGCATTTATTGTGCATTCTTGGGAAGATTCGGCGGTGGTGGCTGAGAACAGTATGAGGTACTTCCAAGCATTAAGAAAAAACGGTGTCAGATCAACTTTACATTTATTTGAGCATGGTCCCCATGGAGTGGGCATGGGTAAGCCTGGAATGGATTTTTCTTTCTGGCCTGAAATGATGATTTTTTGGATGAATAGTAGATAAGCTCTCTTTAATGAAAGAATTAAACCAAATTATTTTTGCTGTTTTTATAAAATATCTTGAAATTATTGATCCTTTAATTAAACTTGTTTTTAATATAAAGAATTGATAATGAGGTTTTTATATTTTTTGATTAAAAATTTATAGAATTTGAATGGATATTAATAAATAGGTCTTCCAGTAAGTTTTAAAATTGTATAGTCACAAAATGTAGTTTTAGCTCGATTGTGAAATTCAAAATTTTAACAAACCAAAACGACCTAATTATGAAATCAAACTCCTATTTATCAAAGAAATGTACTCATAGAAGTTCTTTGATTCGATTACTTAATCTTTAGAGGCAGTAATCACTTATTAAAATTCTATCCCAAATGAATATTCTATGAAACAATTACTACAAAAAAATAATATCCTGATTCAGATTCCCTGCGTAAAACGGACTTTAGTTGTAATATTTTTTATGCTTTCGCCTATTTTAGCCCATGGACAGGTTGTTATAACCGGTACTATAGTAGATGAATTTGAAGAGCCCATGCCTGGTGTCTCTATTTTGGAAAAAGAAACAACAAAAGGAACAGTTACCGATCTAGATGGGAGATTCTCACTTGAGGTAGCTGATGATGCAATATTGGAAATAAGGTTCCTTGGGTATAAATCAACTGAAATCAATATTTCCGGTGACTCGCGGACAAATTATGAAGTGCAACTTGAACCTGATGTTGCAGATCTTGGTGAAGTGATTGTGGTTGGGTTCGGCGAACAGACTAAACAGACATTAGTTGGATCTGTTGCCACGGTTAAAGGAGATGATCTTTTAAGAGTTGGTTCTGTAAATACGGTCTCTGAGGCCTTACAAGGAGCTTTGCCAGGTTTGACAGCGGTAATGGATAATGGTAAACCCGGTTCAGATGCTGCCGAACTGTTTATTAGGGGAAGATCTTCATGGCGTGGGGATTCCCAGCAGCCTTTTACTCTTGTTGACGGTGTCGAACGTGATATCAACAACTTAGACCCAAATGAAATTGAATCAATTTCTGTTTTGAAAGACGCCTCTGCGACTGCTGTTTATGGCGTAAGGGGAGCAAATGGAGTTATTTTGATCACCACTAAAAGAGGGGAGTCTGGAAAACCTCAGTTTAATTTCACTTCAAATTTCGGCATTAAAGAACCAACTGCCAGACAGACAAATGCAGATTACCTCACTGCGATGGGAATGTGGAATGAAGCAGCTACAAACGACAGAAACTGGGGTCAATTGATTCCTCAATCAACTATTGGCGCTTGGACGGAGAATTATGATCAAAGGGGTCCCAATAATCCATTCTTTCCGGAAGTGAATTGGTTTGATGAACTTTTAGGCACAGGTTACGAACAAACGTATAATCTTAATGCAAGAGGGGGAACTGATTTTGTAAAGTATTTCGTCTCCTTAGGGTACAGAAATGATGGTGACATTTTCCAAACAGTACCTCAAGAACAATACGATCCGGCCTTTGGTCAGGAAAGGTATAATTGGCGTTCTAATTTTGATTTTGATATTACCCCAACAACAAGACTGAGCGTTAACTTCTCAGGAAATTACAGAACCAGAACACAGCCTGGATATAGGATTGATGGAGGAGGGGAAGATGGCTTTGGTCAACCTCAGTTTTTTAACCGGATTTTCCAGGCTCCGGTGAATGCTTTTCCATTGAGATATCCCGATGGAATATATGGTGAGTCTGTAGCCGGTGAGCATAATATGGTTATGGCCATCAATGAAGGAGGACAGAGAACTTATAACTATTACCAAGGATTTTATGATGCCCAATTGAATCAAAAATTGGATTTCATTACCAAAGGTTTAAGATTTACAGGTGCCATCAACTACACCTCATTTTCAAATTATGAAAGGCAGATTCTGAGGGGTGGTATAGGTGGTGGATTTGCTAATATAGATGTTATCAGATTCAATAGGCAATATGATTATTCACAACCCATCGAGAATGTTGATGGAACCGTGAGCTATCCTTTACAAAGTCAGATCAGGTTCCCAAATGATGACCAACAGGTTGGACCGATATCCTCTAATTTGCCACAACTTTTTGCTTATAACAGGAGACTCAATTACAGGTTTCAATTTGATTACAAAAGAAAGTTCAATGACCATACTTTAAGTGGTTCAGCTTTGATGTGGAGACAGGTGGATACCGGAAGAGGCGGCTTTCCAGCAAAAAGAGAAGAGTGGGTCGGAAGAGCAAATTACTACTATAAAGACAAGTACCTCTTTGAAGCAAATGCTACATATAGTGGTTCGGAAAAATTTGCCCCAGGCTTGAGGTTTGGTTTCTTCCCCTCCATGGCCGTAGGATGGGTGATTTCTGAAGAACCGTTTATTAAAGCAGTTTCAGGCAATTGGCTAAACTTTCTGAAAATGAATTATTCATTTGGTATAGTCGGTAGTGATGGAGGCCCAAGGTTCCAATACGCCCAAACCTTTAATTCAACAGGTGCTCCAGTAAGTTTTGGTTTTGATAACTTGACACCTTTTGGTCCTGGATATATTGAAGGGACTCCCGCTAACCCAAATTCAACATGGGAAACAAGTACCATCCATAATTTTACTGTTAAAGCAGATTTATTCGATAGACTTAATCTGACTGTAGAACTTTTTGATGAGGCAAGAGAAGGTATTTTGATGCAAAGAAGGACGCAACCTTCATTTTTCGGAACAGCTGATATCGCTACAGGGAATATAGGTGCTACCAAAAACAGAGGCTATGAAATAGAAATCGGATGGAATGACAGAGTCACTCAGGATTTCAATTATTATATCAATTTCGGAACAGCCTTTTCAGAGAATCAAATCGTATTTAGAGATGACCCAAGGCTCTTGCCTGACTATTTGAGAGAAGCAGGAAAACCAATAGGTTGGCAATCAAGGCTTCTGACAGCGGGTAACTATAATTCTTTGGATGATATTTATAATGGTCCAACTCCCATACACGGTATTTCACAGGGAAACTTAACTCCGGGAGATTTGATGTTTGTAGATTTTAACGGTGATGGGCAGACTGATGCCAATGATGAGGTGGCTATGGAGAATGTGCAGTACCCTTGGAGGACATTTAACTTGAATTTTGGATTCACCTATAAAAATTTCGGTGTGAACGCTTTGATTTATGCTGTTACTGACGTGGGGTACGTTTTCCCAGACCTGATGTATTGGGATTTTAATAATGGGTTTATAAATGCACAGCCAAATACCCTCGAAAGATGGACGCCTGGGACTGCTAGACCTGGACAAACACTCCGACCATCAGTGCATTTGGCAAACAATCATAATACGACAAACAGTAATTTACTTTTTGTTGATGGTTCTTATATCAGACTCAAAAATGCAGAGGTCAATTACAAGCTTAATCTAAATTATTTGCAAAGGATTGGTTTCAAAAACTTCATGGTTTATGTCAATGGAAATAACCTATTGACCTGGTCATATCTGGACGATAGAATTGACCCCGAAACAAGTGGTACCTCCACCTATCCAATAGTAAGAAGATATAATGTTGGATTGAGGGCTTCATTTTAAATATTAAAAATCATGAATAAAAATATACTAATACTATTAACTGCTTGCATCCTGTTTACTTCCTGTGAGGAATTTCTGGATGTATCTCCTGACTTTGGACTGACAGAAGATGAGGTGTTTTCAGAGTACCAAAGTGCAAGGGGTTTTCTTGATAACCTATACCCATCTTTACTGGATTTTCATGCTTGGGATTCACAAAATATGCAAAGAACAACTGTTAATGCTCTTTCGGATGAAGCCGGATCATTGTTCACAGGACCTTTAAATCAGATTTTGAATTCTGGAGCTTGGATTAATAGATCTGGAACAGGAGAATTAGGCTGGGGCGGTGTTACAGGTGGCCCTCGGGGAAATGTGATTACAAATTCTTTTTATGCGATCAGGATTGCCAATAAAGTAATCGAACGCGTGGAATCAATTCCGGCAATAACAGAAAACCAAAGAAATGAATTATTGGGACAGGCTCACTTTTTTAGGGCCTGGTACTACTTTCAGATTATTCAAAGGTGGGGTGGAATGCCAATTTTGGAGAATTCCTTTACACCTGACGATGATTTGGATCTGCCCCGGCTGACCTATTCAGAAAGCTCTGAATGGATAATGGAAGACCTAGATAAGGCTATTGAATTCCTTCCCCATGTTTGGAATGACAATGAATTTGGTAGGGCTACCAAAGGTGCTGCCTATGCAGTGAAGTCAATGGCGGCGCTTTATGCTGCAAGCCCTTTGATGCAGAATGGGCTAAACTCAATTCAATACCTTGACTATGGCCAGGAGTGGACTGTTAGAGCGGCTCAATATGCCCATGAAACATTACAATACATCATATCAGGTGAAGGTGGACACAGGTTTAGACTGATGGCTGGAGAGGAATATGAAAATATCTTTTATCAGGAAGGTGTACAGATGAGTGATGAGTCATTATGGTACAATATGGATGGAAATAGGAGAGCGCAAGCAAGAGGATTAAGGGTACACTATTTACCCCAATTTTTCAGTGGAGGAACTGGAAATGATGCCACTGCTTTTTCCAATCCGACACAAAATATAGTAGATATGTTTGAAGTAATTAATGATGGAACAGCATACCCTATTGATGACTCAAGATCCGGATATGATCCTCAAAATCCTTTTGAAAATAGAGATCCACGTTTTTACAATAATATTTTGGTACCAGGTCAGCCTTGGGGAGTGAATAATGCTGGCCAACAATTGTATCAGGAATTATATGTTGGAGGAAGAGACTATTCATCTACTACTACAAGTAATTTCACCAGGGATAGGGTACTGTCCAGCTACATGTGTATCAAATACATTTGGCCTGAGGCCAACCAGTTTACCACTCAATATACTCTATACAACCTCAATAATATTTTTATAAGGGTGGCACAGGTTTATTTGGATTATGCTGAAGCAATGAATGAAGCATATGGGCCAAATGCGGATCCTGAAGGTTATGGATTGACCGCAGTCCAGGCAATCAATGTAGTCAGGAATAGAGTTGGAATGCCTGATGTGCTACCCGAGTTCACTTCTTCTAAAGAAATCTTTAGGGATAAAATAAGAAATGAAAGAGCAGTAGAATTGATGTGGGAAAATCATAGATGGCATGATTTAAGGAGGTGGATGATTGCTGAAGAAGTATTCAGCCAGCCTATCAGAGGTTTGGTAGCAACCCCACCAAGTGGGCATCAACAGGTGCAAGATAAATCAACCTTAGACTTTACTTATGAAGTAATTGATCTTCCTACCGAGCAACGTATTTTTTCACTCAGGCATTATTGGTATCCGGTAGCATTTTCTGACGCTCAAAACTTATTCAATTTCCAGCAAAACCCTGGATGGTAAATAACCCAAAACATGAAAACCATGAAATATAAATACTTACATATAATGATTTTCTTTGCCATCATCAGCCTTTTTGGGATTAAAGATGGTAAGGCTCAGCAGGGTCGAAGTTCTGGTGGTCAGGAACTGAATATTAACGCAACAATAGTTAATAGCAATGGGGAAGCGATTCACAATGCTACAGTGACTTTGGGTGAAGGCTTGTTACAAGCGTATTCAAATGAAGATGGGGAATTCAGTATAAAAGCTACCACCAATAATGTATTGATTATCTCAGCAAGGGGTTATGAAGAAAAGGTCATAAATTTAAGGTCTACAAGCGTTGAAAGCACCATAGTGCTTACAGAAACGCTGGTCTTTGACTCCAGGAATGATGTTGTCAATCTGCCTACGGGCATAAGTACTACCCAAAGACAATTAGTTGGGTCAGTTGATATTATTTCCGGTAGTGAGATAGAATCACAACCCGATATTGTGCTCTCCAATGCCCTTCAAGGCCGTCTGGCAGGTTTGACAGTGCGGATGAATGAAGGTGGACTCGGTAACAATGTACCAACCTTAGCTGTTCGAGGATTGAGCAGATTAGGTGGAAATGCTCCTGTGACCATAGTCGATGGTATAGAAAGACCTATAGAATTTTTAGTTGCTGAAGAAATTGAATCCATAGAAGTTCTCAAGGATGCAAGTGCTAAAATTCTATATGGACCAAGAGCCGCAAATGGAGTCATTCTCGTAACCACAAAAAGAGGGAGAGAAAACACAAGGGTAATAAAAGCATCTGTTGAGTATGGAGTCACCATGACTACCAGGATGCCGGAATACTTGGGAAGTGCAGAATATGCTACTTTATACAATGAAGCTAGGCAAAACGATGGATTTAGCCCTTTTTATTCTGAACAACAAATTGAAGGCTATAGGCAAAGCACAGGTGAGAATGATCTTCTTTACCCGGATGCAGATTATGTCAATTATTTTTTAAGGAATTCCAATCCTTTCAGGAAAGCCAATGTTGAATATTCAGGAGGTAATGAAGATGCACGATACGCATTTATGGTCGGTTATATTGGAACAGAAGGGGTGGAGAAAGTCGGAAATACACCGAAAGAGGACAGAATCAACATCAGGGGAAACCTTGATATTAAAGTAACCGACAAGTTATCTGCATTTATTGATGGAAATGGAATTATCGAAAGTAGACGTTGGGGGAAGTTAAATCAGGATGCTGTATTCAGTGCCATTAGCTCCCATCGTCCAAATGAATATCCTTTTGTAATTGACGATCCTAATTTTGAAGGTGCGGATACACCTTTGGGACAGGAAAGAATTCCACCGCAGGGAGGTAGCTATATTAGACCGAACTCTCTATATGGGAATATGGTTTATGGGGGCTTTCAGGAGCACCAATACTTTTACGGACAAACAAACTTTGGGCTAAACCTGAAGCTTGATGATGTTCTGGATGGATTATCGGCCAAGAGTTACATTACCTTTGATAATTATCAGTTTCAATCTGCAAGTCAAATCAATAACCCTATCCGGTATGGAGTTTTTCCTTCAGATGATGGAGTTGATTATGTTCAACTGCAGAATAGGGTGATTTCCGGAAATAGAACAGAACAGGGAAACAATATCAGTAGAAATACAGGTTGGATAACAAATCTGAATTATGACAAAGTGTTTGAGAAGCATGCCATCAAGGCAAACCTCTCGCATTTTTATTATTTAAATGAAAACAGCGATAGAAGACAGAACATTGAAAATACCAATACCTTCCTGAGAACAGTCTATTCTTTTGACAATAGATTTTATTTTGAGGCAACAGGAGCAGTGATGGGAAGTAATCGTTTTGCTAAGGAAAATAGGTTTAAGTTTTTTCCGGCTGTTGGAGCTTCCTGGATCATTTCAGAAGAAAGCTTTATGAATTCAACCTCTATTGATTTCCTTAAGGTAAAAGGAAGTTTTGGTATTCTGGGATATGATGCAGGAACTAGCTTTTACCTTTATGATACACGATATTTTAATAATGGATCAGTACAATTTAATGAAAGGAACCAAAATAATGTCCAAAGAACTGGATTTGATAATTTTGGAAACCCTGATCTTGAATGGGAAACTTCCAGAGAAGTAAACATTGGAATTGAAGGATTTGGTTTGAATAATTCGCTTAGGTTTGAAGTGAACTATTTTAATGAATTTAGAGACAATATCATTTTTGATAACCCAGGTGCTTTATTTTCTTCAATAAATGGTAACCTTAATGTTCCCCAGAATTGGGGACAGGTATCCAATCAGGGTGTTGATGCATCAATCAATTACATAAAGTCTTTCGGAGACTTGTCATGGAGTGTGGGAGGGAATTTTTTGTATGTGAAAAATGAGGTTCTCAGAACCAATGAAGTCTTTCATCCTGATGAATATTTGAGGCAGACAGGACGGCCCTCTGATGCCATATTTGGCTATGTATCCAACGGTATCTTCCGTGATCAGTCTCAAGTAGATGGTAGTCCGTTTCAGGCATTGGGCCCATATGGAGTAGGGAACCTGTCCTACGAAGATTTAAACGGTGACGGAATTATTGATGAGAGGGATGTCCAAGCAATAGGGAATTCATTTCCCCGCACTACTTTAGGAGTAAACTTCAGTTTAAACTATAAAGGTTTTGGACTATTTGTTTTAGGTACTTCTGAACTTGGTGTTCATACCATGCGAAATAACAGCTATTACAGAAACAGCGGTGAAGGTAAATACAGTGCTTTCGTCCGTGATCGTTTTCATCCTGAGAACAATCCTGGAGGATCTGTCCCTGCTTTGACCACACTAGGTGCTGTAAATGATTTTAGAGGTTCTACCTTTTGGCTAGAGGATGCTTCATTCTTCAGACTAAAGAATGTAGAATTGAGTTACTCACTTGCAAATGCTGCTTGGACGGTAAAGAATATTAGGTTATTTGTCAGAGCGACCAATGTTTTTGTGATTTCAGCTATAAAAGAATTGGATCCCGAAGCGCTGAATGCAGGAGTAACCAACTACCCAATCTTTAGAACAGTAACCAGCGGAGTAGCAGTCAGCTTTTAATTCGAAAACAGAAAAGAACTATGAAAAAATTATTATTTATATCATTTGTAATTCTGGGTTTCAGTTCTTGCAACATGGATTTGGAACCTGTCATTGATAATACTTACGGGGATGATTTTGCTTTTGGACTTCCGGTCAGGACTGAAGGTTTTCTGATGAATGCCTATGCAAATATTCCTAATACAGTCACCTCGGCTTACAGTGGAGACTTCCTTGATGCTGCCACTGATAATGCAGTTACAAATAATTTTGGAGCCATTTACAGGGTAGGGTCAGGAGGATTGACAGTACAGACAGATCCTATCGGTGGTTGGGACAATGCATATAATCAATTCAGGAACATTCATATCTTTCTTGAAAGAGGCCTAGGGCCGAATGTTATATACAACCTCAATGACCCTGATGCCGATATGGCGAAAAGAATCAATCTTAAGGGGGAGGCATTCTTTTTAAGAGCTTGGTGGGGTTTTCAGTTATTACAACAGTTTGGTGGGAAGACCAATACGGGAGAAGCTTTGGGATATGCGATAGTTTTAAACTCTTTGTCCTCAGAAGAAGCTGCCGATCTGGATAGTTTCAGCAGAAATACCTATGAAGAGTGTGTGGCTCAGATTACCCAGGATTTAGATTCGGCATTCCTGTATTTACCTTTTGAATATTCAGGGAATGACCCGATTTTCGGAATTCAGAATCTGGGTAGAGCCAATAAGCAAACCACCTTGGCATTAAAGGCAAGGTTGGGTATTTATGCTGCTTCTCCAGCCTACCAACCTGATGATGTGGTAAGGCTTGATGGAATGGGGCAATACTCTGTAGTCAATGGCCAGTCATTTCAAGATAAATGGGTACGAGCTGCTGAATATGCTCAGGAAGCAATTGAGCTTATCGGTGATTTTTCAGGATTAACTCCGAATGATTTTAACGCAAATATTACACCCCAGGAGTTTTTGTTTAGAAATTACCATAATGACAGGGCTCTTGAAGTGCAAAACTATCCTATAAGACAGTTTGGAAATGCACGGTTGGGCCCTTCCCAGAACCTTGTCAATTCTTTCCCAATGGCTAATGGTTACCCCATAAGTGACCCAAGATCCAACTTTGACCCTAATAATCCTTATGAGGGGAGAGACCCAAGATTGGCATGGACAGTTTTGTATAATGGAGTTGAACTGAATGGGTCACCGATTGAAGTGTTTGAGGGAGGAAGGGACTCCAGGTCAAGCAATCCACAAAATACCAGAACCGGATATTACCTTAGAAAATGGTTGTCAGTCCAGCCAGGACTGACCGATGTCGAAAACCCTGGAAATGACCACCATTACCATGTTTTATTGAGAAGGACAGAGGTTTTTTTAAACTTGGCAGAAGCTTCCAATGAAGCTTATGGGCCTATGGGTTTTGGTCCTGGACAAAGCCAATCGGCACTGGAAATCATTAAGTCAATCAGGAGTAATGCTGGAATCCAAAATCATTCTTATATAGAAGAAATGGCAGCTGCCGGGAAAGAAGAATTCAGAAAAGTAATCCAAAACGAAAGGAGAATTGAACTTGCCTTCGAAAATCACAGATACTTTGACATGAGGAGGTGGCTTCTACCCCTTAATGAAGATGTTATGGGAGTAATGATCAACCAAGAGGAAGATGGTGAATTCAATTATGACTATGTGTCTGTAGAAAAAAGAAACTTCAATGAGGTGAAATATTATTATTTGCCTATTCCATACAATGAAGTTGTAAAAAGTCAAAACCTTGTGAATAACCTCGGATGGTAAACGATAAATTTAAATAATCATGAAAAAATATTTTAAAAATATAGGTTTGATTTTGGCCTTGATACACTTCCTGGCATGTTCTCCATATGAAGAATTCATCACAGATTTTGATTTTTCGATCGTTTATTTCGGTACGCAAAGACCATTAAGAACTATAGTGGCTTATGATGATATGAATTTCAAAGTAGGTGTGGCCCTAGGTGGGAAAAGAACCAATGAGGTCAATGAAATAGTTGAATTTGAAGTTGATCCAAGTTTACTCTCTGATTCTGATATTGTAGGTAATAATGAATTTGAACTCCTCCCCCAGGAGTATTATGCCTTCAGTAATGATGTAATGGTAGTAAATGCCGGGACATTTATAGGAGATGTCACTGTGACCTTAAACAGGGATGCCTTTACAGATGATCCATTAGCAACAGGTAACCATTATGCTCTTCCCATACGGATCACAAATACATCAACAGATTCTGTTGCAGTTGGTGTGTTTGATGAAACAGGGAATGCTATTACTGCTCCTAAAGATTATACAATCGTAGTAGTAAAATATATCAGTCCTTTACATGGTACCTATTACAAACAAGGGATTCAAGTAGAGGTAGGAAATGATGGGGAAGTAATTGGCGAAGAGGAATACAATAACCCGGATATTATCAGGAACCCAACCTGGAACCTGGCAACCATCAACAGGTTTTCAGTTTCCACTTCAGGAGTGGGTACTTTTGGGAATGTTGCTTTAATACTTTCATTAGACGAGGAGAGCAATGAAGTTTCTGTTTCCAGTGAAAGTCCTGGGATTTTTGGATTAAGTGGAACAGGTACTTATGACCCTGAAAATAGGACCTTTGATCTGGAATATAGTTTTCAAAGGGAAGGAAGACAATATGAAGTTACAGAATTACTTACGATTCGACAGGCCCCGGAAAATGATCTGAGGTTTGAAGAATGGTGATCAGTACAGTTTGGGTTTATTTGTTTATTGTTCAAGGGGCTTTAGCCTCTTGAACTCTATATTTAATTTTAATCGAAAAAGGCTTTCGGATAATTAAAGAATCATACAATGCAATTCTTCTTTGAATTCAGGGAATTTCTAAATCAGCAAATTTCAAAAGGGATTGAAAATTGTTTTCCAACTCTCAAAAGTTGTAAAAATGAGACTGGTTTATTAAAAAGAAAGAACCTTTCGATCAATTATAATGATAGACAATGTGGAAAAAGGGAATAATTTTAAAGAGATTTCCTTGATGAAAAAGTCTAATAATATTTTTAGGTATATCCGTTTGATTGCATGTAACAAAATTTGAACCTGTCATTTAGTAGTTGAGTAGCAATTGTGGTTGTTTCTTTTTTAAATTATAAATAGGAAACATTATGATGACACTTCAATTTCTGCAATACTTTCCAGATGAAGAAAGCTGCGAAGTTTATATCAAAGAGAGCAGAGAAATGACAGGAATATGCTGTAAAACCTGCAAATCCATTACCAAGCATTACTGGTTCAGCGGTGATAAATTCTTTGAGCGCAGCTATTGCAGAAGGAGAAGCTCCCTAGAATGGGTACATAAAGGAATCAGTAACCTAAAAAGAAATCTATTGGGAATACATCACATGATCACGTAAAAATATTTACAGAACTACCTCAATGAATTCGTCTATAAACTTAACCGAAGATATTTTGGTGAAGGGTAATTTGACCGATTGATTGTTGCAGCTGTTCATCCTTACGTGTAATGATGCGGATACACATATTGTTTAAAGAAGACAAAATAATTGTAACATGCAAATTCATGTATTTTTAAAATATGTATTTCTAGGAATATTGTTTTTACTCCTTTCAATTCTTCCCCTGATTGAATCTCAGGACTATATGTTTCCAACAGAAGTGCCAAAAACAATATTTTTTCTACTTTGCTTGATTCCATTTTCAGTAATTTCCATTGTTCTACTTACCGATTCAGAAGATAAATTCAGGATAACAAAGGTTGATTTGCTACTTGCCTTGATAGTATCATATTTTATTATAAATAGAAAAATGCAAGGTCAAACAAACGTATCCATCCGACAAAACCCGTCGGGTTAAAGTCTGGAATTTTATTTAGGGCGGTACTCTTGCCAGTTTGAAGGCAGAAGTTGATAAAGGTCTTTTTGTTTATGACTCTGGATTCTTTCGAACACATCCTTGAGCCAATCAAACTCGTTGATTTTATTCTTTTTGCAGCTGGCCATGAATGAATACATGGCTGCGGTCATTTCAGCTGCCTGATGGGATCCGGCAAAAAGATACGCTTTTCTGCCTACTGCCATAGGCCGTACTGCATTCTCCACAAGGTTGTTGTCGATTTCCATCTGCCCGTGCAATACATATGCACTTAGTCCCGCCCATCTTTTACAGGCGTATGCTATGGCTTGTCCCATAGGGCTTTTGGGTCTGTAGCTGTACTGCTTTTCTTCCAGCCATTTGCCGAGGTTTTCCAGTACAGGCTCCGCATGTTTCTTTCTCAATGCGGTCCGCTGCTGCCAGTCCATCGCCTCATCCCGCATCTTTGCTTCAAGGAGGTATAGTTTCTGGATTTCGTCGAGTATGTAATTGGCCTGTATTTCATCATCCTTTACGGCATCCACAAACTTCCGTCTGGCATGCGCCATACAGAAAGTCAGATGGATATCCGGATGGTTGCCATAAAGTGAATCATAGACTGTAAAGCCATCCGTCTGGATGATGCCTTTAAAATCTGCAAGCATTTTCTTGGGACCTGACTGATCCCTGCCCTTTTGGTAATCGAATAATACGAGCCTGTCCACAGGAGCATGATAAAGCCACATGTAACCCTGATGTATACCGTTTTTGTGATCCCTGTCCAGAACCTTTATCGGTGTCTCATCTACCTGGAGATATTTTTGACTGGTGACTATCAGTCGGAGCAGTTCCCCGAGTGGTCTGAGGTGATCCCAGCCTTTCATGATCCAATCCGATGCACTTGAGGCGGGGATACGTACACCCATTTTGGAATACTTATCTATCTGCCTGTGGAGTGGCATCCCGTAAACGTATTTGTCAACAGTCATCTGGGCGATTACGGATTCAGAAGGGATCCCTTTTTCTATCACCCTGTCAGGAAGGATTCCGATGATGATGCCTTCACCGTTTGGTCTGGCATACTTGGGGCGGATATAACGCTTTACATAGAACGATGCAGGAACCACCTCAAGCATTTCTGTCACTTCTTCTCCTATGATCACGCAGCCTTCGGTGGATTCAGTTGGCTGGATCACCACTTCTTCTCTTCTGAGTTCTTCGGGAAGGGACATACGCCCTGTACCTTTGGCTCTTTTCTTTGGAGCTGGCTTTTCAGCCACGGTTACTGATCCGGAAAGTTCCTCCTGTACCGATTTTGTGGTACCAAGTTCAAAAAGTCCCAACTGGTCGTCCCCTACATTGTTTGTGCGCTTCTCACTCTTGAAGCCAAAAAGATGTCTGCGGAGTTTGTCGAGTTCGAACTGCTGGTCTGAGATTATCTCTTCTTTTCTGAGCAGGTTTTCTTCTTTTTCAGATATGGTCAACAGAGCTTCTTCATATAGCTTTTTGTAGTCTTTCTCCCCGTTTTCCATGACATAAAGATATCATAAAAAAGTGGCTCTGAATACATTTAGAGGCTATTTTTACACTCTAAAAGCATCTTTTTTTACACTCTTTTTAAGGCGTCATATCGCTTTCTGTAGCTCACCGATTCAAGTCTTACCCCCTGTAAGAGAAGGTTCAATTGACTGCTTGTAATTGAGCTTCCAGAGAGTACTGGACGTTCAAAAGTACCCTTCTCAAGCTTTTTGATATACATCGCAAAACCGTCTCTATCCCACTGGAGTATGCGAATCTGGTTGGAACGCTTGCCAATAAATACAAAGACATCACCGTTCATCGGGTCAAAGCCAAGTTTGTTCCGAACAAGGCCTGAAAGTGAGTTGATGCCGAAGCGCATATCGGTGGGCTCTTTATACATGAAGTATCTAGTAGAACTCGATAGTGCAAGCATCAAAGAAGTTCTTTGACCGATTCAATCTCCACCTTTCCGAAAAACTCAATGCTCACTCCCGATGGATAACTGATCCTGACAACCGGTTCTCTTTGAAAACCAAGATCAGGGGTGATCACAGAAAACGAAGATTGGCCGGCTGGAGAAGCCTCCTCAATGCTGAACTTCTTACACCAATAATAAAATGTTGTTCTGGAAATGCCTTCATCCTCGGCAAAGGAGGCTTTGGTCTTTCCTGAAACCTGCCATCGATTAAACAGTTCATAATATTCGTTGTTGCTGATCTTTTTCATGATGCAAGATTAAAGCCCAAACAGTTATCAAAAAATATGGGGTTTATCGGACGGATACAGATATCCAGTTAGACGTCTTTCCATATTTGTGTCGCATCAGAACATCTGCCATA
>NZ_REBN01000279.1 GCF_007692705.1 Mongoliibacter sp. | reverse complement strand
GCCAATTACGGCTATTTTTAACGGGCTTTGAGCAAATGTGGTCATGTAGGTAAAATTCAAAAATAGGCAGAGGACTATAAGTTTGTTCATATGCAGTTTTCTTTTGTTTTGAAATATACAATGATTTGTAATGAAGGTATAGTGCTGAATTGATTCGAGATGCTTATATATTTGCAATAGTTGAAAATCTTCAAATCCATATTATTTTACTTTAATGTTCTTTCCATAGACGTTGTGTTGGGAGCAATGGCAGGGATGCTGTTTTTCTCAGACGTGATTGGTGTTAAGGTTTCATGGGAAGTTTATCTGCTTCTTGGAATGGCCGTATGGTGCATTTACAGTATAGATCATCTGATAGATGGGAGATCCCTCAAAGATTCTCATATGGCATTTCCAAGGCACGTCTTTCACCACAGGTATTTTAAAACTATACTTTTAACAGTTCTTGTATTTATATTAATTGGCGTTCTCCTGATGATGTTTTTAGAAAAACTCTGGTACCTTCGAGTGCCGGGATTTTCTTTGACAGCTTTGGTTACCGTATGGTTTTATTTTTTATTTAAGCTTGGGAAAAAAGCAGCTTGGCTAAAAGAAATTTCTACCGCCTCTATTTATGTATTTGGGATAGCATTGGGACCTGTAGTCACAAAAGGAGTTCATGATTTAATACCCTTATTCTGGCTATTTGCAGTTCTGTATTTAGGAATTGCGATACTAAATCTTTTCATACTGTCATACATAGATGCAGAAGTAGATAAGACAGAAGGGTATGGCTCTATCCTAAGTCTGATGTCGAAGAGAACTTTGAGAAATAGTATCTTTTGGATTGGAACGATCATTTTTATAACGCTGGTAATGTTACTCTTTTATCTTCCTTCCTTTTTCAAAATTCATTCGGGTATTCTGCTACTTATTGTAGGATTACATTTACACTACTTTTTTTCTAAAAGACAGAAAAAAGAGGCTGTCCGTCAAAAACTGGAAGCCTCTTTTATCTTGCCATTGATATTACTGGTGTTCTAAACAAATGCGCTGTGTCCTGTAATGGCTCTACCTACGATCAGGGAATTAATTTCTTTGGTACCTTCATACGAGTATATGGCTTCTGCATCTGCCACAAACCTGGCAATATCATATTCCAAAAGAATTCCATTGCCCCCAAAAAGTTCTCTGGCATGATCTACAATATCTCTCATTCTCAAGGTGCAGAAAACCTTAGCCAAAGATGCATGTTCGTCCAAGAGTTCGTCATTATCCTGCATTTGAGAAAGTCTGTAGACCATACTCTGCATGGCTGTAAGGTCTCCTAACATAGTAACCAAAAGATCTTGTACGAGCTGGAAAGAGGCAATTGGTCTACCAAATTGTTTCCTTTCATTGGTGTACTTCAAGGCGACCTCATAGGCTCCTCTGGAACAGCCCACAGCCTGCCAGGCCACTCCAGCCCTCGTCATCCTAAGTACTGCGGCCGTATCTTTGAAAGAGTTGGCATTTTGTAGCCTGTCTGTTTCTGGGACAACACAATCCTTCATTGTAATCAGGGCATTTTGTACAGTTCTTAATGCCATTTTGTTTTCAATTTTTTCAGCCTGAAAACCCGGGTTATCTTTTCTTACAATGAAGCCTTTAACTTGTTGGTCATCCAAGTCCCTCGCCCATATGACCGTTATGTCAGAGAATGTAGCATTTCCAATCCACTTTTTCTGGCCATTGATCACCCATTCATCACCTTCCCTTTTGCAGGTAGTGGTTAAACCGCCAGCAACAGCTGATCCTACTTCCGGTTCCGTGAGGCCAAATGCTCCGATAGTTTCCAGTTTTTGCATCTTAGGCAGCCAATTTTGCTTTTGCTCTTCGGAGCCACAAAGGTAGATTGATCCCATAGCCAAGCCGCTTTGAACTCCGAAAAAGGTTGAAATTGAAGTGTCCACGCGTGCCATTTCCATAGCTATAAAACCTTCCAGTAAAGCAGAGTGGCCAGGGCATCCATAACCGCTGTAAGTAAGTCCTGCGATATTCAATTCCGCCATTTTGGGGATGATTTCCATGGGAAAAATGGCTTTGTTCCAACAGTCATTGGCAATTGGCCGGATTTCTTTTTCCATAAATTCACGAACCCTTAACTGGATTTCCCTTTCATGCGGAGGGAGGGTTTTCCCCAATTCATAAAAATCACCATTGATCGGTGGAATCTCTTTTTTGCCTCCTCCACCTTTCATCATCTTCATCATTTTCCCCAAATCTTCCTCGCTCATTTTGGAGACAATTCCAATCATTTCATTCAGGTCAACTTTTTGGGAAAGGGCATTTATTTTTTCAATATCCAGGTTTTGGATGAGTGATTTGACTCCTGAAAAAGTCTTAAAAATATTTTTCATGGTTAAAAGGGTTTAGATGTGTACTCTTAATGTACGTAATAAGACAATAAAATATAGTGCCTATCCCTTTTATTTTGAGGTCTTTTCAATGATCTTTTTTATGATTTCATCAAAATATGCCCCGTTGTAAGGTCCAAACCAGTTCATATCCCTCGCTTCATAATATGGACCGTCGTAGTATTCATCCGGTGTAATGTACCCTATATATCCTCCGTTAAAGCTTGTGATAAGCAAATGTAAACCCCTTTCAGCAGCAAATTTTTCCCAAGCCTCCATAAATACACCTGAGATCTCCCCGCTCGAACTAATCAATAGGATGTTACCCAC
The DNA here is from genome assembly GCF_007692705.1 of Mongoliibacter sp. GTDB lineage: Bacteria > Bacteroidota > Bacteroidia > Cytophagales > Cyclobacteriaceae > Mongoliibacter. The sequence goes on along the minus strand of NZ_REBN01000279.1, from coordinate 3,230 downwards.
AAGCAAAACATCAAAATGGGCATTGGTTTCCCCGAAGAGGTTATTGAATATATAAGGTCTTAGACGGATATTTTTTGCAATTCTATAATGTGGTTTTCTAAGATGAAGGGGGAAGTTGGCAAAAGATGTTTCATGGGTTCCTATTTCATCAGAAAGCTTGATTTCATTATCCAATTGCGCATAGAGGCTGTCAGCATAAGCTTGTACATGTGCAGGAGTATTGCCGCCGGCAAGAGGTTTATGGCTCCCTACTGCTCCAGCAGCAAACATGGAAAAGTCAAAATCCCCCTGTTCCAAATTTTCGGTCAGGTAGTGAGGGTAATCTCCTGAAAGCCCCTTGAAACTTGAACTATGGATGGTTGAATGAGCGGCATAGCTTAGAAAAATGCCCTTTTCTCCATTTTTCTTTTCAAAAATCAACTTTCTGAGATAAGGGTCAACAGGGTCTTCAGCTTTCAGCCTGTTTCCAACAAGCTCATGGGTATTGGAGATTTGATAAACAATATTCGTGGTATCCATGGAAGCTAGTGATTGGCGGACAGCCATCAAAGACTTGTTTTCCATGAGCTGCATGACCGACTCATCATATCCACCAAAAGCTAACCTACCTGCCAATCCAGGCATGTAGCCGCCTATGCCGGAATGTGTGTGTGTTGCAGTGAAATATATAAAATCTACTTGTGGATGATCTCTATTTATCACCTCTTTTATTCTGTAATACAAAATAGGATGAATAATCATCAGTTCGTAATTCAGGAAAATAACTGTACTGAGACCATTGCTGACAGCTAAAGATCTGATAAAAGTACTGTCCTGAACAAAATCATATTCCCCTCTGGGTTTGTAACCGACTAGGTTTACAGCTGATTCGGGAGTACTGTTTACTTTGGACCAACCTGAAAGCCAAGTTTCCCCCGTACTTGATAGCATAGAAAGGGTATCCAGTGTGTTTATCGTTTTGGAATAATATTCCATTTCCCTGTAATCTGTTCTGTCTACGCGGGTAAAAAGTGCGAGAATTAAAAAGAACAAAACTCCAAGAATCCAGGCTATGGCCTTGAAGAATTTCTGGAGTTTTGTTTTTTGCATTTTTTCAAAAATTAATATTCAAATGTTCCGTGAGGGCTTTGAATAGTGACTTTTTTACCTTCAAAAGGCAAAACCCTACCAATGATTTTGGCTTCCACACCTAGGGTTTCAGCAATATCAATAACCTCCTCAGCATATCTTTCCTCCAGGTAAACTTCCATCCTGTGACCCATATTGAATACTTTATACATCTCTTTCCAATCGGTTCCACTTTCTTCCTGGATCAACCTGAAAAGTGTAGGGGTCTCAAACAGATTATCTTTGACCACGTGCACATTATCCACAAAATGCAAGACCTTGGTCTGGGCTCCTCCGCTACAATGGACAATGCCATGAACTTTCTCTCTTAAATATTTCAGCACATCGATTAGGATAGGTGCATAAGTTCTGGTGGGAGAAAGGACTAATTTGCCAATATCCAAAGGCAAGCCAGGTGCTGGGTCTGTTAGGTTATACTTTCCTGAGTATACCAAGTCTTCCGGAACTGCTGGGTCAAAGCTTTCCGGATATTTGGTTTTTAGGAGTTTATTGAAAACATCATGTCTTGCTGAAGTCAGGCCGTTGCTGCCCATACCGCCGTTATAATAATCCTCGTAGGTAGCCTGCCCAAAAGAAGATAATCCAACTACTACATCACCCGGGCGAATATTGTCATTGGAAATGACATCATCTCTAAGCATTCTACAAGTGACAGTACTGTCTACGATCACAGTTCGCACCAAGTCACCCACATCAGCTGTCTCACCGCCTGTCAAAACAATATTGACTCCATGATCTCTGAGCATCTGTAACACCTCTTCTGTGCCGTTGATGATCGCAGAAACCACTTCACCGGGGATTAAATTTTTATTTCTTCCAATGGTGGAGGATACCAAAATATTGTTGACAGCACCTACACAAAGCAGATCGTCCGTATTCATGATAATGGCATCTTGGGCAATTCCCTTCCACACACTGAGATCTCCTGTTTCTTTCCAATACATATAAGCAAGAGAGGATTTGGTACCAGCTCCATCAGCATGCATGATATTGCAATATTCAGGGTCATTGCCGAGGGTGTCTTCGACAATTTTGCAGAATGCTTTGGGGAAAAGTCCTTTATCCAATTTGGAAATGGCTTGATGTACATCCTCTTTTGAGGCTGAAACACCTCGCTGCATATACCTTTCGTTCATGTGGGATCTTTGGGTTGGTTATGATGCAAACAAAGTTAAGCATATTGTGGGGATTGGCAGGTTATGGATTGTAAAAATGATAAGTGGGGTTGGAGTAAAAGTATGGGGTTCAGGAAAAGGTTTTGGCAGAGTCTTTGCAAAAAGAGGGGAAACCAACTATTTAAATGAAATGAAAAAGATAATTCTATTTTCTTTGACCCTGTTTTTTATGGTCACATTAGAGTCACAAGCTCAGATTTCAGCGGGTGTTTACAGGTTATCTTCAGCTACTTTTGCTGCTATTGGCACTGATCCAGACAATCAAATGTTTGGGGAAGCAAGGGTATCAACAGGGAGAAACGTAGGCATTGAGGGAACTTTTGGCTACAACTTTGTCAGGAGAGATGAAGTGAATTTCTACTCAGGTTTTCACCTTGGAACAGAAGGTGGGAACAACGGCTTTTATTTAGGTGTTCCGCTGGGAGTTTTGGTAAAGCCATTTGCAACCAAAAACTTTGGTTTTCTTATGGAAGCCAGCCCAATTTTCCCCAATGAAAGGAGAAATTTCTTCAGGGCGGGAATAGGTCTAAAGTATACCTTTAGATAAAATGGTATAGGCACCAATTTACTATTTTGCCATAAGCCAAATTAAAGTAGATTTTTTAACTTACCGATATTCGTTGATATTAGATATTGATGGATATTTGGGCCAACCCTAAGTTTCTATTGAAATTTCTGCTTTACATTTGAAAACCCATATAGGCATAAGCTTTATATAATGTGGAAAGGCCTCAGTTGCGAAAGTTGCTGAGGCTTTTGTTTATTGCATGGTTTGGCAAATAAGCGGGATGTCTCCTATAGTTTTTGGGAATTGCACCTTGCGATTCAGTCATTTTATTTAATTTTGCGGGCTATGGCAAAAAATGAACAGGCTGCGGAAAACGCACAATTGAAAGATATAATTGCACATGCCAAGGAGTATGGCTT
>NZ_REBN01000276.1 GCF_007692705.1 Mongoliibacter sp. | reverse complement strand
CTGACATCTCTTTCCAGTGCGGATTTCCATATGGCTGCAAAAGCACGGGAGCTGGCTGAGGAAGATAATTTCTTTGGATCCTTTGCAGAGAAGCAGTATGGAGGCAACATGAATACCACCATCATCAAGACCAAAAAGGGGCGCTCTATGATGATCCAGCATGATGTCACCTCTCCAAGGCCTTATTCCAGGTTGCATGCGATCAGCGGTACCAAAGCTTTTGCACAAAAGTATCCTGTGCAAAAAATATCAAAGGAACACAGCTGGTTAAAAGAAGATGAAATCAAAGCCATTGAAGAAAAATATACGCCTGAAATTGTCAAAAAAGTAGGGGAGTTAGCCAAGCAGATTGGAGGACATGGAGGCATGGATTTTATGATGGATTGGAGGTTGATAGATTGTCTGCGCAATGGCTTGCCTTTGGATCAGGATGTGTATGATGCAGCCTTGTGGTCTGCAGTTTCCCCTTTGAGCGAATGGTCTGTGGCCCATAGGTCCAATTCCATTGATGTTCCCGACTTCACAGGGGGAAGCTGGAAAAACAACAAACCTGTTGAGATTACCTTGAAAGGTGGAGGGACGACTAAGGTGATTGTTTAAGTTGTGACCTTTGAGGTTTTTCAAACCTCGAAGGTCTTTAAATCCTTGTTTCACGCAACGACCGCAAAGAAATACGCAACGATCGCAACGGGAATAAATATTTTTAATTAACCCTAAAGAAGTGCAGGTGTGGGATTTCAAAAGTTGAAACCCTCCTAAAATGTTTAATTTACCGTCTCTCAGTTCAACCCTTTCAGGGTTGCCCCTCCCGACATCATTCATCCGATCCCTAGGTTTCACCTAGGGTTATTGAGAGGTTTGGGCACTTCGTGGTCAAGATTAAAACCCCACAGTAATATGAATGATCCTGAAATACCTGCCCCGTACCGATGACTATCGGCACAGGATGGTCAAATTTCTTTATAGCGAATGGTTGCTGCACATTTAAAATGCGGTCACAACAGTACTTACAACGACCTGGAAAGGTCAAACTTTTCAATAACTGCGGGTGAATCCGTGGATGCTATTGGTTTACCTGGGAAATAGAGGGTTTTTATTTCTATTCTATTTCTACTTTATTTCAATTGCATTTCGAAAATATATTTCAACCACAATTGAATAGGTCAGTGAAATAATCTTCTATGTCAAAAGAAGACCTCAAAGCTTTTATCGATACCCAAATGAGTATCTTATCATCTTTCACAAGGAGACCTCAAAATCCCCTCTTAGTTATTTCGGCTTCCAGTTAGTCTTTTTTTTCTTATAAAGCAGAAAAACAGCTGCTAATAGCACCATTATAATACCTAGGTATAGGTAATATATTCCCAAACTTGAGGCCGGCTTCAAAACATCCGATCTGCCTACAAGAACCTGTCCTGCCCAAAAATAAGGCAAGCTTTGACCTTCTGATTTTTTCAAAAATTCTAATTTTGCTTGCTGCAAGGCCACATCACTTGAATGGCCATCACTCAAAAATCTGTAGAACAACTCTGTAAGTTCATAAGTGGCCTGATTTTCCACTTCCCATAGCGTGGTGATGCTACTCGGGATACCGGCGGCGGCAAATCCTCTTGCCAGAGAAAACACTCCTTCTCCCCTCACCAATCTCCCTACACCTGTATTGCAGGCAGCCAATACAATCAAGTGTGCCGGCAAACCTCCCAAAAGCTGTAATTCCGAAAGTGGCATAGATGTATCAAAGAAGTAAAGGCGAGGCTCCTGCCCCTCGGTATCAGCTACCGCATGAGAATATAGCTGTATGATGGAATGATCAGATAGAAGATCCAGAAAATTCTGTTTGGTGGCACGCTCATGGGTGAGCAGTTTGTTTTTTGGAAAGAAGCTTTTGATTTTTTTGAGTGAAAGGTCTGCACCGGGAAGACTGGCCTGCTGGACTTCTACGCTGTAATCAACAGGGGCGAGGCCAAAAAGAGAATGCTTTTTATATCCTTTTTGGTTTTTGGCCAGGAAACCTGCTGAATAGGTGTAGCTCAAAGCCTGACTTTTCAACAGAAAGGAATTGTCATCAGAAGGGTCTGTCATTAAAAACTCGAAGGGAAGGAAAAAACCATCGGGAGAAATCACTACCCTCGAATATTTTTTGATTTCTTCAGGGAACAATTCCTTATAAAGACTGTGGGCAGCGGTTTTAAATGTTACAAAATCACTGTTAATTTTGGATTTGTTGGAAGTCAATTCTATAAGCTGAGCAGCTCTTTTCTCCAGGTCTTTTGCTTCAATCTTTTTGAGCCCAACTTTATCATTTGCTGCAAACAAAACATAACTGGCTTCTTCTCCCACAAAATAGGAAAGGTAAGCCTGATTATGATCCAATACCTCTTCCTGAAGACGCTGTAAGGAAAGAACAGAAGTGTCATACTTATATTGATAGTAGCTGGGGTATCTCTGTTCCAGTTCTTTGATAAAAGTCTCATACCTTGACTGGGCTTCAAACCAGTCTACCGTTGCTTTCTGAAAATCTTCAGTCCCTGCTTCCTTTTCCAAAAGCACAGTTTTTAAAGCTACGGCATCTGTTTTATATTCTTTTTCTTTGTAAAGGTCACTTTCATGGATAAACCTCAAAGCTCCCATTTCGCTCAGCTGATCATTGAGCATCACGGCCCTGCTTTTTTCCATAAAATAAAAAGCCCCTTCAAAGTCTTTCTTTTCCATGGAAGTTTGGATTGCCCATTCGTAAATGGGTTTTGTGTACCCTCTCCAAAAGGCCTTTGTGTCTTCGGACTGTTGGTTCCACCGCATCAAATCAATTACCTGATCATTGAGTCTGTAAAGAGTAAGGGCATGATCTAGAAGTTGAGGGTCTGATTTTTTCTTTTGAAATTGTTTTGCCAATGCTTCCCCTTTGTTTTTTAGGATCATGGCAATTTCATAATAGTTATCCGTCTGTCTGATTTGGGCAAGCGTAGGATTTTGGTAATCATTTTCAGGCTCAAAACCTTTTACTGCAATTTGCATGGCCTGTTGAAAATACTCCAATGCCTCATCATAACGTTCCAAGCGTGTATAAGTAGCACCGATGTTATTGAGTGCTGACATGTTTTCCCTGGAATCAGGATAAGGCTCAAGGTATTCCCTAGATTGGTATAGGTACTTGAGGGCTTTTTGGTCATCTTTTTTTGCCCATGTATAATAAAGCTCATCCAGTGAGGCAAGTACACTACCCAAATATCCCATTTTCAGGTATAAGTCCATGGCTTTGGAGAAATAAGTCTCTGCTTCTTCGGGCCTGTCTACAGCGGCCAGGTAAATGCCGTATGCGTTGTAAGCAAAACCCAACAATTCTCCCGAAGCCTGATCACTTTCAAAAATCCCGATGCTGTTTTGGAAAATTTCATCCGCTTTTTCGATTTCTCCAAGCTCAAGAAGTGCTCTTCCTTTTTTTATCTTGAGCAAAGTTTCCTGAATAGTACCCTCCAGGCCATAGATGGATCCAAGGGCATAATCCAACAAATCCACAGTACGCTGATACTCGCCCTTGTTAAAGCTATAGACTGTTCTCCGGTCGAATGAAATGTAGGCAGGAGGGAAAGTTTCCTCAGGGTATTTTTTGTGAAGGCTGAATGCACTGTCATAGTAGGCCTCTGCTTTTTCCTGAATCCCCAATTCCTGATAGGCTATGCCTATATTACAGAAGGTGAATGAGAGGTAATGCTCTTCAGCATGGGGAAGGTCAGATTTGTTGATGGCTATGGCTTCCTGCATCAAGCTGATGGCTCCTGAAAAATCTCCCAAAATCCTTTTGTAATCTGCTATCCGGTGTATGATTTTGGCATAAACTCCATCTTTTTGGTTTTTCTCCAGGAATCTGATGCGGATTGCTTCTACTTTGTCGAGTTTTTCAGACCAAGATAGCGCTGGATCAGTATTGACTGTATTGACTTGATCTAACCAAAAAGCAGGTTCCTGCCCAGCTTGCGCCAGGGAGAAACCTGCTTTAAATTGAAAAATAAAAACAATAAATAATACGCTTCTTAGAAAGTCCACATTATTGCCGGTTGTTCAACCTAATATAAGAAATTCCTCTATTAACTTGTCTGCTAAGATCAGGATTTACAGGGCCTTCTGGAGGCAGAATTTCATTTATCCAATCTGTTTTCGCACTTCGTTGAAAATCAATATTTCGAAAAGAATCATCCCATCGAACAGCGATTTTACCTGTCATAATTGCTGTGGCAAAGGAAGACCCAGCAATTAAATTCTGATAATTTTGGGTATTAACAAATGGTACCCTAAAACCATATTCCGCATCAGCCTGGATCGCGGCATCTACATATTTATTCGAATAATTTTGGCGGAGGCTAACACTTTGACGATCATTCCCGACTGTAGTCACTGTAATGACATTCGAAGGGAGTTTTTCACCCATATGACTTAATACACCTGGATAGAACCAATTCTTTTCCAAATTTCTTTCTTGACCACCTTCAACAACATTCCCGGCAGCAGCCACCATCAACATTTGTTGACCATCCAAAAAACCTCGTGTTAAATGTCCCATAATTGGATGTTTTTCGCCTGGAAACCCTGGATACTCCATATTGTCATAAAATCCTAAACTCAAATTGATCAAATCAGCCTTTTGGCTTTTGGCAAAGTGTAATCCGCACAGTAATGAGAATAAAGAACCCTTATTTTCTTTGTCCAGTACCTTGATAGGCAAAAACTCCGGAATTGCTGACTTCGCGGCAATTAACTCCTCTAGCATATATAGGTTTACTACTGTTCCATGCTTGGAGTCAGTTTCATCGAGGAAATTATCATTGAAATCTGAGCCTGTAAAATTCCAGCCCAAGGAATTTTCAGAATAACAATTGCCCAGTGTTTCCACCTTTTTCAAATAATCCTTTGGGAAAAAGTCGGTATCTAAACCTGAATCTAAAGTTGCTATAATAAGCTTTTTCCTATCAGTATAATTTGAAAGGTCCAAGGAGTTTCTACCTGCACCTTGAGCCTCTTGGTCAACTTCAAATAAATAATTTAAAGAAACAGCCAAGCTTCCATCCCCAGTTGTTCCGGCTACATTTATGGGGCGGGCTGTCTTTATTTCTCCATGTCCATCAGAAAAAAAACCTAGGATATCTGCGAGATAATTTTCAATGTTTTCAGCTCTGTAAAGCTCTACCAAATTGATACAATCATTACAGACCACTTTAACCGCATCAGGAAATTTACTGTAAATATAACTTTCAACAGAATCTCTAAGGTTATGGGCTATTTTTTCATTTTGATATGAAAATACCAGCTCATTTTTTTGATAGGCCATTTCCAATCCCTTCAAAGGATCAGCAGTTTTATCTCCCCCTTTAGGTTCACAAGCTGTCAGGAGGCATAGCAATAAGGCTCCCATGTAAAGCAAGGAGACTTTGATTGAATTTTTCATAATTGTTGAATTTTGGTGGTTCTGATTGAAAAAGTAATTTTAATAAGAATAACCCGAATCATTCGGAATATAATTTTATTTGTACATCAATATATAGATTTAAATTTTTTATCTCAAGAAATTTTTACTGACAACCATCTGGAATGAAATTGCCAAGAGTCGGTTTAGTCTGATTTGATAAAATTTATGTTGAAGTCACTTTCAATGAATTTTCAAATGTATTCCCTGGGGCTGCATGCGTTCCCAATTACAGATGTATATCCGTCGAGGGCAAGAGTGTTACCCTGTATGCTCAAAACTTGTTATCAAAGGGCTTACCTATCAAGGACTCTCTTTAGGTTCTGGAGAAAAATAATGATTGAATACTTTCCCTGAGGTGTCTAAAAACCCTCAAAAGCAGGTTTGATGTTGCTCCAAAAGGCATCCAAGGCAATAATCCTTGGCTTTAAAAAACTTATAATTGCAGGCCAATCATCTTTTTCCATCACATTGACGTCTGCCAGG
>NZ_REBN01000076.1 GCF_007692705.1 Mongoliibacter sp. | reverse complement strand
AAAGACTCATTGCAGAAGTTGGCTTCTGAGGTGAAGGAAGTGTAAAGTTCACAATAAGCCATGTTGTAAGTTATGTTCAATCTGAAATTTCAGGTTGAACATAACTTTTTTGTTTTTAAGAAAAGTAGAGATGTCATTTAGGTAGAACGGTAGCTCTTTTTGAATGCCAATGGATTTTCTCCTGTGATTTTTTTGAAGGTGCGATTGAAATAACTCAAACTTTCAAATCCGCATTCGAAGCAGGTTTCGGTTACATTATGGTCTTGGAGCAATAGCTTTTTTGCTTTATCGATGCGGTAGTGGTTTACAAATTCCGTGAAAGTAAGGCGCGTCATTTTTTTAAAGTAACGGCAAAAAGCCGCCTCGCTCAAAAACGTTAACTCGGCAGCTTCGCGAACTTCGAGTTTGCGTTGGTAGTTGCCGTCAATAAACTCAAAAACGCTTCTAAGTCGTGTCTCGTCTTTTTGGGTAAATTGGTTTTTTACAGGCTCATCATGCAGCAGCACTTTATCGGGGCAGTCCATCAATGCTTTTAGGATTCCAAGCAATTCTAAGAACAGCTCAAAAGTTGAATGTGTATGCAAGTGTTTGATGCGTTTACCGAGCAGTTCCTTTGTAGATTCGCCAAAAGCAATACCATACCGCGAGAGTTGGAATAGCTCATGAATTGCCAGAAGCTCAGGGACTGTGGTATGAGCTGCCTGTAGAAAGTCGGGGCGGATATGCACGACCATTTTTTCATAAGGGGTCTTCACCCCATAGTCAAAGTTGAGATGGGGAATGTAGGAACCGATCAATACCAAATCACTACCATCAAATCGAGAAATGTGCTTTCCTACATGTCGTGTCCCGCTTGCGCCATCAATATAGACCAACTCGAATTCAGGGTGAAAATGCCAGAAAAAGAAGTCGCTGAGATTGGGATTTACCATCAGCTGTACGGAACTGTTGGAGGGACGGGAGATTTCTTCAAGCTCGGTTTTCATACAGCAAATTTTAAATTAATTTATATGATTATCCGCCAGATAAATAGATAATATAGTTAAGTTTTTAAATGCTGGTAACATCCCTGCCCTCCGACAGGCGGGGGTCTTCTGTCATCGGTCTTATATCCCATTTTTCACCTATTTTGCTCTATTGGACCATTAATTTTAACAAAAAATCAAAATAATTCAAATTATAGACAGAATACGACAAGCCTAGTGCATTTTTATAGACTAGTTTTATTGAAGATTTAATCAATATCAGAATCTCACTTTAACCAAATACTAAAAATGGAAACCCAAAAAAAGACCATCACCCAAAGAGACAGCCCGAATAAAAACCATAAAGAGATTCCGGGTAATCCCTCCACTGCCACTAGCAGCAAAGTTAAATTAAGCAATCGCTCCAACGGTCAGCCTCTGCGGGTATTGAGTGAAGCAGATTGGAAATTCTGGATCGAAAACGGGTATGTGGTGATAAAGCAGGCCGTTCCCCGTGAACAGGCGCAAGCGACCGCTGAATTTCTGTGGGAATTTGAGGAGAAAGATCCATACAATCCAGAAACCTGGTACACTTCACCGCGCAGCGATATGCAAATGAAAGAACTGGTAGGCACGGGTATGGTGGAAGTATATAATAACCAACACCTCTGGAATAACCGTCAGGCTCAGCGTGTTTACGATGCCTTTGTAGACGTCTGGGGTACAGAAAAGCTTTGGGTAACCATTGATCGCGCCAACCTGAACTTCCCAATGCGCCCGGGGCATGAATACAAAGGTTTTATCCATTGGGACTACGACCCCGAAACCCGTCCGCAAAATGTTCAGGGCGTTTTGGCCCTTGCTGATCAGACGGATGAAAATATGGGTGGCTTTCAGTGTATACCTGAGCTTTACCGAACCTATGATACTTGGAAATTAACACAGCCTGAAGACCGTGACAGATTTAAGCCAGACGTCACAGGCCTTGAAGCGCACATTGTAAAAGTGAAACTTGAAGCTGGCGACTTGCTTATTTTTAACAGCACTCAGCCACACGGGATTCGACCAAACCGCTCTATCGACAAAGTTAGAATCGCCCAATACATCTCCATGATGCCTGCTGAAGAAGACAATGAAGAATTGCGCAACTGGAGGATAAAATCCTGGAAAAACCGGGTTGCACCTGCAGGTTATGCCTTCCCGGGTGACCCACGCAACTGGGAACAAACACGCTATGAGGTAGCCAAATTAAACGAACTTGGCAAAAAACTCCTCGGCTTGGAAAGTTGGTGACCAATTTAATTTTTCAGTGGCAGTAAGGTGTAACTGGTTTTTTATATATCAAGGCTTTTGTATAGCCTTGATTCTAATCCAAAAACCCATAATAATCTATGTTAGTAAATATGAGCCTGTGGGATTTTACCATCATTGCGGCTTACTTCGGGGTAGTCCTGTGGATTGCCTGGTGGGCCTCAAAAGGAGGTTCCACCTGCAAAAATGAGTTGGACTCTACTGATTACTTCCTGGCTGGCAAAAATGAAGGCTGGTTTGTTATTGGTGCTTCGCTATTTTCTTCAAATATCGGTTCAGAGATCATTCTGGGTGTATCGGGAGCAGGTGCACGGGGTGAAATGCCACAAGCCAATTTTGAGATCCTTGCCTCTTTGATTCTTATTTTGCTCGGCTGGGTATTTGTACCTTTTTACCTGCGTACGGGGGTTTATACCATGCCTGAATTTCTGGAGAAACGTTACTCAAAAGCCTGTCGAAACTACCTTTCAGTGGTGTCATTAGTAGCCTACATTCTCACCAAAATCTCTCTCATCATCTTTTCAGGTGCCTTGGTTTTCGAAACCATGGGCATTCCCTTTTGGACAGGTGCTATCATTACCGTGGTTGCTACTGGATTTTACACCGTATTAGGTGGTCTAAGGGCGGTGATTTACACGGACATGATCCAAGCTTTTATATTGTTAGGCGGCACAGCTGCTGTAACTTATTACGGACTTGAGCAATTAGGCGGTTGGAATGCAATGATTGATACCATTGCCACAGCTGCGGCCAATGATCCAACCAAATCACCACCGGAGGATTTTTTCAATCTTTGGCGCCCCTTCTCTGATACTGATTACCCTTGGACAGGCATGCTATTTGGCGCGCCCATTTTGGGGGTTTGGTATTGGTGTACTGACCAGTTTATAGTACAGCGCGCACTCTCGGCAAAAGACATTAGTAACGCCCGTAAAGGAACTATTTTTGCAGTATTCTTGAAGCTTTTGCCTGTATTCCTATTTTTCGTACCGGGAGTAATTGCCTATGCCTTGGTCCAAAAAGGTATCCTGAACCTTTCCCTTGACAATCCCGATCAGGCCCTTCCGGCCATGATTACCGGCTTCTTGCCTGTGGGCATCAAGGGTATTGCCATAGCGGGTTTAATGGCTGCATTGATGAGCTCACTTTCTTCTGCCTTTAACTCCTCCTCCACTTTATTTACCATAGACTTTTATCGCGAAAGCCGGCCCAATGCATCAGAAAAGGAGTTGGTAAGGGTCGGACAAATTGCCACAGTGGTATTGGTTCTGGTCAGCCTGGGTTGGATCCCTTTTATGCGAACACTTATGGGAGGGGGTATTTTCCATTACCTGCAAAGCATACAGGCCTACATTTCACCACCCATTGCAGCAGTCTTTCTATTGGGTTTGTACTTCCGATGGATCAATGCAAAGGGTGCAATCGTAGCTTTATGGACAGGCTTTGGCTTTGGGATTTTGAGACTAGTCACGGAATTTATGAGCAAAGAAGGTATCATTGCTGTTAGCGAAGGATCAATTCTTGATATTTTTCTTGGAATCAATTTCCTTCATTTTGCTTTAATCCTTTTCCTGTTCTGTGGCGCTTTAATGATGTTAGTGAGTAAATTAGGTATCCAACAGTCGGACAAAGCCCTTCGCCTTACCACTTTCCAACCCGGTGAAACAGCCTTTAAATTTAAGGTTTCCACTGATGGAATCCTCACCATCGCCTTGATCATGATGGTCCTGTTTCTATGGATTATATTCAGTTCATGGGGAATTGGATAGAGGCTTAGCGCTTCATTCTGAATACGTTCTTTATTAAAAATTATCTCTGATTAAAACCAATAAAATGGATTTACAACTTAAAAATAAACGTGCATTTGTATCAGGCTCAACAGGAGGCATTGGACTGGCCATTGCCAAAGTACTGGCCGCTGAAGGAGCTGAGGTCATCTTAAACGGACGTACCCAAGCTCGAATCGATCAAGCCATATCCCAGCTGAAAAAAGAACTTCCTGAAGCCAAGATTACAGGTATTCCAGCTGATTTTTCCGACCCGGCATCGGTGGAATCATTATTGAACAACCTAAACTCCGTGGATATTCTGGTTAATAATGTGGGAATTTTTACTTCACAGTCTTTTGCCGATACATCCGATGCCGATTGGTACAGAATGTTTGAGGTAAATGTAATGAGCGGGGTCAGGCTGTCACGCGCATTACTGCCCGGAATGTTAACGCGGAATTGGGGGCGAATCCTGTTTGTGTCCAGTGAATGTGCCATGCTGGTACCTGAAGACCTCATTGCCTACAGTACTACCAAAGCCGCTTTGCTGGCTGTTTCTCGCGGACTAGCCCAAACTACCAAAGGCAGTGCTGTGACAGTAAATACTGTCGTTCCAGGCTCTACCTTATCAGAAGGTGCAGAACGGTTTTTACAGGAAGTTGCAGAAAGGGAGCAGATAAGTGAAGCAGAAGTGGCTGCAAATTTCTTCAAAAACGTGCGCACAACCTCATTAATCCAACGCTTCATCAGCACCGAAGAGATTGCCAATACCATTGCATACCTTTCCAGCCCGTTGGCATCTGCAACAAATGGAGCAGCTATCAAACTTGAAGGTGGGTCTGTCCCCGGGATAATCTGAAAAAAAATCTACGATTATCAGGGAAATCAGCGGGAGAAATAAAAAGCCGTTAGTGATGGCACTAACGGCGGCTGAGGGGCACCAAAGACGGCAGAGAAAATATCTACCAACATCTAATATCAACTAATATCCATTCTCTTACTTCAAATCAAACTCATACACAATCTCATGTTTATAAGTTTCACCTGGATTTAACCTTGCTGATGGAAAGGATGGCTCGTTTGGTGAATTTGGGAAAAACTGAGGTTCCAGACAAAAGCCGTAATTTTTTGAATAGGTCACGCCTGCGGTGGTTTGCTTTCCATCCAAAAAATTCCCCGTGTAAAACTGAACCCCAGGCTTAGTGGAAAATACTCTCATCAACCTTCCAGATCCTTCATGGTATACCTCAGCCATTTTGCGAAGCTCACCATCATGTTCTCTAGAAATCACAAAATTATGGTCATAGCCAGCACCTGTATCTTCTATGCGCTCCCCTATTTTTCTCGGTTCTCTAAAATCAAATGGCGTTCCCTCAACAGGGGACAATTCTCCTGTTGGAATCAAACCAGAATCGACCGGTGTATAGTGATCAGCAAAAAGCTGAACTTCATGATTCAAAATATTTTCCTCCATATTACTAAGGTTGAAATAACCATGATGGGTAAGGTTGACAACCGTAGCCTTGTCTGTTTCAGCTTCCATAATAATTTTAAGCTTATTTTCTGCTCCCAAAACAAAATCTATAGTGGTAATCAATGTGCCGGGATAGCCTTCTTCCCCATCTTCACTCACATAACGCATTCTTACTCCAATCTCATTTTCCAGCCCATCAATCACTTCACCATCCCACAACTGTCTGTTGAACCCCTTTTCTCCTCCATGTAAATGATTATCGCCGTTATTGGTGGCCAGTTGGTATTCTTGCCCATCCAATTCAAATCGGCCTTTGGCTATTCTATTGGCATATCTGCCCGCTACAGCTCCGAAAAAATAACTGTCGTTAATAAAATCCTCCACTTTTTCATAAGTCAACATGATATTTTGGGAATTGCCATCGCGGTCAGGAACAAGTATTTTTGACAGTATCGCACCATAATTGGTAAGTTCTACTT
>NZ_REBN01000269.1 GCF_007692705.1 Mongoliibacter sp. | reverse complement strand
TGATTTTCTCTGTGGTTCATTTTAAATTATTAATTTTTCATTCATAATTTCTTACTCATTGATATTATACGTCCCTTCCTCCCTCATCCGTCATCCTTTCTCTACCGCCCGGATGCCCCAGTCGGAAGGGCGTCTTTCGCTTCACGCTTCTACCCTCTTTACTATTTCTTTCCCAAACCCAAAAGCTGTTTTATACCCGAAAACGCAAAAGGTAAAATTGGGACACTGTTTCTTATCGTAAATTCTTCCCAAAAATTACTTTCATTGGCTAGAAAAGCCAAAATCCGCTCTGGTTCAACCTTCTTGAAGAGACTGGAAAAAATCTGCTGCCCACTCAGACTCTTGGTCAGCAGCACATCCAGTAATGTCCTGTCATACCACTCAAACATATTTTCTCTAAAAGATGGAATTACCACTGGAGACTGGTCTTTTTTAAGTTGCGCTACAACCTGCCCAACATGCTTCTGCACAAACTGGAAAGTATAACCGGTACTGGGCTTGGTGTACCCCCCAGCAGTGCCTATATTGATGATGCGTTTATTTTTGCCCAAATGAGAAGAAAACTTTGCCAAAGACATGGGTATCACTCCAAATTCTGTGTGGGTGATTTCATATTCCGATATGCCTAATTTTTCCTGGATATAGCTCCTTAAAGCTTCTTCATACTCCTCTTCCTTTAGGATCCTTTCTGTAAACAGGGTATATTCCACCAAGGCGACACAAGGGCTTGTTGGCAGTACGTACATGAAGGTAGTCCCATGGTGTTGTGATAGCGTAAAATCCATCAAAGTGCCTACCTGGGGATTGAATACAGGCTCTTTCGTTTTGATATACCAACCCAAAAAATGCTGCAATAAGGTATTTTCTTCTGTCATTTTGGGATGGAACAAAGAAGTAGAGTTAAATACGTAATCCGTAGTATAACTCCTCTTATCGGTTTTCACCAAGGCTTTTTCACCTTCTTCTACTATTTCAATGATCTCTTCTTTAAGGAAACTGACATTTTTGAATCCTTGAACAAAATCAAGGACATGGGCATAAAAATCGCCCGATTGGATCATTTTATAGCGGTATTCCTGCATCTCAAACTCCTTGGAAACCTGAGGAGAAAAAAACTGCAAAGTTTTCCATTCATGGCACACCAAGGATTCAAAAGGACCTTCTTCCTTTTCCCAAAAGCACCAAGTCCTATCATTTTGGTTTTTGGAGGCACTGTCAATGACCAGAATATCTTTATGTTGCAAGCTTTCTTCTTTCAAAAGACGGTACAACAGACTCAATCCAGACAAACCGGAACCTGCAAATATATAATCGTATGTTTTGGACATGCTGGTTGGCATATATTTTTTATTGAAAAAGGCATTATTACAAGGACCATTTCATTCGATAATAGTCAAGTCCTTGAAGCTTGACTATATTCGACATTTCTGTTTTCACTGAGTGGTATCCCAGTGCTACTTTTAGTAAACCCCTCTGGGGTTTTTAATGGCTTCCTATTTCACTTTTGAAAATTTCGCTAACTGTTGAAAACACCATTGAAGTCAAACTCAACTGTCGATAGTAACAAATCCCACCCAATAATACCACAAAAGCAGAAGAGTGTTTAATGCTTTTGGGGATAATCTTTCGGATAAAGGTTTTCACACCCATCATAAAAGGGGTCAAAAATTCTTTAAGGCATTATCGATAAATGAATTAATGAATCAAAAAAATGATCTGGTCATCAATCTTGAAAACCCCGATAGAGATCAAAATCTAAAAGGTGTTTTTCCCGAGTGACCACCTGGGAATTAAAATAAAAAAGCCAAACGGTACATAAAGCTCTGGATGGATTTTTATTTTCTATTAGAAACTATGGATTTGATTTCAACCACGAAACCGCTGCTTCTATAAAATGGTCTTTACCAGGCATAAGCTCTGATGGATGAGTAAGTAATTGATCCACTTGAACACCAAATTCAAGCTGCACCTCATCCAAATCCACTGTCTGACTTCCTGAAAAACGATAAGTCCAACCATTGGGTAGCTCTGCAAATACAGGTATACCTCCACCCCCTCCCGTCTGATCCCCAAACAAACGGGCCTGAGGCAATGCCTTCATCATCTGGGCAAAAAATGTAGTGCTGCTGTAAGAACGACGATTGGTCAAAACAGCGACTTTCCCTAAATATTTCTCCCCGGATTGGGGCGTAATCCGGAGATTGGCCCAAGGCGTAAAATCTGTGTTGCCCGGTCCCGTTTTAAAGCGCTGTCTCGCATAAGTAAGCTCCTGCTCGATTAATCGGGAAGCAATACTGTGGGCATTTTGGAGGCTTCCTCCCCCATTACTCCTGACATCGATTATCAATCCCTCATGAAACTGCATCAAGCGAATAATCTCGTCCATATTTGCCTGACTGATCCTCCGCTCAAAAGAACGGTAATTGACATACAACATGTTGTCTACCGTCTGCACATGCATTGGTCCCACAATGCGGAAATCAGTTCGGAGGTAAATATCATCTATCAGTTGCTGATCATAAAACAAGGGGAAATTTTCATACCAACTCCAGTTGCGTGAGCGGTTGAATGTACTTAAGAGATTCACATGACCATCCTCCAATTCTGCCAGCATTTCCCCAAGCACATCAAAAAGCGCATCAGGTTCCATGTTTTCGTGAATCAGGGGACTGTAAATTTGTTTCACTGACTCCCAGTCAATCTGTTTTTCTTCAAAAAAGCTGTATCTGTTATTGACATCCTGCCACAAATGTTCGAATACAGCTCTAGGGCTGGACTCTGGTGACTTAGGTGCAATAATTTCCTCACAAGACATGGTCCAGGTGGCCAGGAAAATCAGCAAAAACCTGTTGATAATTCGTAACTGTCTCATAGCTGAAAGTTTAACTGGAAGAAATAATGCCCACCTGAGCGCTGTGATCTGTGGGCATTTTCAAGTGAAGTGTAGTGCCAACGATAACCAATCCCTATTTCATTGCCGTTGGTCAACTGATAAAACAATTGATTCATCATACCCAAATCATGTTGTCGGAACGGCTGAAACAAAGAAATTGATTGCATAAATGCATTGAATGTGGACTGCTCATGTAGAAAAGGGTCAGGTGGACTGGTGATATATGATGCAGAGAAAAGAAAACCTATTACCTGTAGATGTGCCTGAGAGGCAAATCTCCATTGCTGCTGTTTCCCGAAATAGGTTTGAAAACGGGCAGCAGGACCAAAAGAAGTGTGGAAATCAAACCTTGGATTGAAATTCTGGGAATCTTGGTAGTTCCTTAAGCTCAGGGCATTATTGTTAGACCATCCCAAGTTCAATTGTCTAGGCAGCCAATCCCATTTGTAAAAAGTATAAGTCATGATGCTGGCATGGGTTGCGCTCATTTCTGCATTGAACTGATTTTGAAGTGGAAGCCTGCTGTAATGGATATAAACTTCATCTGTTTTCTTATGCCCTTCACCGGAAAAGCCCAAAGTGAACCCTGCATTACTTCCTGCATAAACCAATGGAGAATATGCAAAATCCCTTTCCCAGGTGTTCTGGGTGCCTGTGTTTAGCAGAAGGGTATGTTTCTTGTTCTGAGCCAATACAGGATGTAGAAAAAGAAAAAAGGGAATCAAAAAAAGAAAATTTTTCATGTGTCGATAATTGATATTCAGTGGTCACTCCGATGGATCGAGGCAGCCTCTGGAATCCCCTCCTATCGGCAGGCAAGCTTGATTTCATCTTCTTTATTAAGACTGTAAATTTAGGAACAGCAAAATATGTATAACATGATTTTTGTCAATGTTCAGCATAAATTTACTCATAGTTGCTGATAGCAGATAAGTTTACAGGTAAAACAAATAATCTAAAATTAACTTCCCCTAATTGATTCCAACATGTTCATAATCATTTATTTATATCGATAGTAATATTTGATTCCCTACTAATGTTGAAGAACTGTTTTTGTAATAAATGATTATACGCTTCTTTGCCAGTAGATTTAGAAACATATTCTTGCAACTACTAAAAGTACTTATGAGGCTTAATCCATTTTAAACCTTCAATTATTCTTAAATAGTGCCTCCAAAAACTGCCTCAATACTCGGTTAAAAGCCTCAGGATTATCCTGATTGGCGATATGGTTGGCATTGGGGATTTCTATATATTGGCTAAGGGGTTCACTTCTATGCCATTTTCTGGATGCATTTCTGATAAATGCCAAATCCTTTTCCCCAAAAAGCATCAACAAAGGTACTTTTGGAGCTTGAGGAGATGGGTCGATGAGATCGTAGCTCATATCAGCAGTTATTTTTAGCGCAAATTTCTTCCCGGTCTTCTTCATGGTAGCTGACAAATAATCCTGTACTTCCTTTATTACCGCTCTGTGCTTACCAAAGGATTGGTAGAACATCTTTTCGGGAATCAAATCGATCAAAAAGATAAAAAAGGGAACTAGCTTTCTCGCCCATTTCCCCACATGGGATTTCAGTTCTATTCCAGGAGCATGGGCCACGGCCAATACTTTATCAGGATGTTTCAACTGAAAATACTGAGCCACAATACTTCCCAAAGATTGCCCAATCAAAACTGCTTGGGTAATTCGCAGTGCTTCCAGCAGCTCGTGCAAACAGTCAGCGGACAATTCTGTAAAACGCTTATTGTAATTTTTCAAGGATGAGGTACCATGTCCCGGTAAATCCCAGACCAATGTCCGGTATTGAGGTTGAAAAGCATTGAGCTGCTCCTGAAAAGTAGCATGGTCCATACCTACTCCATGGATAAAAACCAAGGTGGGACTATCTTCTGCACCTGAAAGTTCATAGTATATGTCTCCATATGAGCTTGAAAATATTCCCTGCTTCATGATTGATCAATTAGATTTTTCAAGATGTCCATTAGGCAATTATTGAATGCTTTGGGATCGTCCAGGTTGGCCACATGACCTACTCCTTTCAACTCGATCACCTTTGCTGATGGATTGGCATCGATAGCCTTTAGTGTTGATTTTAACATCCCATTGATCCCTTTGTCAAATTCACATTTGATCAAGGTATAGGGAACAGGACATTGCGCTATTAACCCAGTGAAATCATAATTTACCAAATTGTATCTGAAATGGGGAATGGCAGGTACCGCCTTTTCAAACATTTGGAAAAAAATATCCTTGGAGGCCTCATTGGTGGCCGTATGGGAAACCATCAATCTTAGGTACCAATTTTTAAAAAACCGAAGCATAAAAGCGTCAATCCCCCTAAATACAGGGGCAAGGAATTTTGGAAATTTCATCTGCCCAGTAGTCCCAAAAGTGGTTAAGCTTAAGAATTTTTCAGGCACTTTGCTGACCACCAGATAGCCCAGCACACCTCCTGCAGAATTACCAACATAATTTATCCGGTCCAAATGAAGGTCCTCAATCAATTGGATAATGTCTGCTGCCAATAGGGTCAAGGCGTATTGACCGGTAGTATTCGGTGAGGGTTTTGGAGAATCTCCATGCCCTCTTAAGGATAGCAAAACTACCCTATACCTACCTGAAAAAAATGCTTGCTGTTGCTGAAATTGGAGGATACTCGCGCCCGCCCCATGCACAAAAAGGATTGTTTCCCCATGATCGGCTCCTGCAATGGTATATTCTAGATTGATGGTATTCATCATGCATACAGGTTAATTAATCGGCATAAGTTCAAGTCTTGACCATAGGACTCGAAGCAAATTTCCCTTAAAAAATTGATTAGAAAAATGATAATGATCAGGATTCTCCCTGTTTTAATTCATGTAGGGATATTGAACACCCATCTTCACTTTAAGATCTCTTCCAATTGCAATCTAAAAATAAGTATTGCTGAAAGGCCTGATAAAAGATCTCCAAAACTATTGCGGGCTGCCTCTTTAACCCACTAAATTTTCGACATTTTTACCCTCCCAGACTCCCTCAAACTTATAGGGGACAAAACGGGCAAATAATTCTTCTTTGTACCAATTAAGTTTTCTGGTCAGTAAAACCACTTCCTTATGCCTCTTAT
>NZ_REBN01000274.1 GCF_007692705.1 Mongoliibacter sp. | reverse complement strand
GATGTCAAATCAATATTTTCTTTGATAGCCTTTAGGAAATACTGCTGCTCTCTATTGCAGAGTTCCTGATGATCAGGCTCATCATGCATATCTATCCATTCATCTTCTTTAGTAAATTGATTTTTTGAATCAATAGCTGCATGGTGTATTTTGATACTTTCTGTTTTTGTATGGGAATCCACATCATCTGATTTACCTGAACTGCCCGCATTTTTGGCCACAATGGATACTGCGCCCTTTGGTCCAAAGACATCTTTGATAAAAAAGGCATTATCGCTGACCATGGGTCCCCAACCTGCTTCGTACCAACCGACTGAACCATCATCAAAACGGATCTGTAGTTGTCCGTAATTGTAATTGTCTGACGCAATATCTTCAGTAAGTCTAGCCCCTATAGCCGATACACTTATGGGTTTTGATCTTGTCATCTGACACATGACATCGATGTAATGAACGCCGCAGTCTACTATTGGACTAAGACTTTTCATCAGGTTTTTGTGCACATCCCACATGAACCCTTTACTTTGTTGATTGAGATTCATACGCATAACCAAAGGCTTACCAAGTTTTTGCGCTTCATCTATAAACCTGATCCATGAAGGGTGGTGTCTTAGGATATAGCCAACTACGACTTTTTTACCAGCTTCTTTTGATGCTGCAACTATTTTTTCAGATCCAGTTACTGTATCAGCAAGCGGCTTTTCAATAAATACATGGCATCCAGCAGCAATTGCCATCAAGGCATAAGCTTCGTGAGTTTCCGGGTAAGTAGAAATGCAGACGGCATCCGGTTTAGTGCTCTTTAAAGCTTCCTCATAATCATTGAAAAGTGGATAATTCGCATTCAACTTCTGATTTAGTTTTTCTTTACTATCACCTCGGGCAACGAGACCACAAATTTGGAATTCAGGCATTTGATGATAGGCAGTAGCATGTGAAGCTCCCATATTTCCACATCCCACTACTAAAATCCTGATTGATCTAGGGACTAATGTCATATCTTTAAGCTCAAAGTTTGTTGATTTCTTTTTGAATGATATTGTCCAAGACTGACCATTCTCTTTCCAATTCGTTGAATATCTCCTTCATAAGTTCAATATCTCCATTCATGGCATTTACTTCCATTTTTTCAGCCAATTTGGCTAGTATGTCAAAGGCCATGGATTGAGATGCACCTCTGATGTAATGAGCATTAGCTTTAATTCCTTCTCTATCCTGAATATTCAGTAATTTTTTGATTTCCTCAACTTTCTTTACAAGATCTCTGGAAGTAATCAGTAACTCCTTCAATAGGGGTTGATAATTGTCTATGAGTTGAAGCAATTTTAGCTTATTGAAACTCAAGGTTTTTTCATTTTTTGAATCCGATAAGGTATTTGATTCACTGAATTTGTTTTCGAACAGGTACTTCTTCAAGACATCTTTGAGGGAGGCAGGGTGAATGGGTTTAGTCAAAAAATCATCCATACCGGCTTCATAGCATTTACGCTGCTCTTCTTTCAATGCTCCAGCTGTCAGTGCCACTATTGGGACATGTTTTCTGGTTTTGGACTCAATCAAGCGAATGTTCTCCGTTGCGGTCAATCCGTCCATTTCGGGCATTTGTACATCCATAAAAATCAAATCGATGTCATTGCTTTTGTAATTTTCTACAGCAATTTTTCCATTAGGACATTCTATTACCTTTACTTTATCCAGGATATTTCCAAGCAATGTTTTCAGCAGAAGCATATTCATGCTGATATCTTCCGCGACTAATATGGAGAATTCACCGTTGAGCTTTGCCTCAGGTGAGGATTTCTCTTTTACTGCTTCTGGCTGTTCAATATGTGCTTTGTTGATTTTTTCAAGAATACCTTGATAGTTCAATGGTTTGATTAAATTTTGACTAATCTGGTATTTTGTAAAAGTATGTCTAAGTTCCTCACCATCTGAAAAATAGCTCATGATAAAAACGGGGAGCTTTTCTGCATCTATTTTTAATTCAGTCCTGATCTGACTGATAATTTGAATCCCATTTAAATAAGGAATATGGTAATCAACGATTGCAAGGTCAAAATCCTGATATCTTGTCAGGAGCTTTAATGCCTCAAAACCATTGGCTGCAGTATGGCATTCAAATTCCCAGAATTCCAAATGCCTTCTTGTTATACTTCTCACATCACTATTGTCATCTACAAATAGTATCTTTTTGACTTTTGAGCTTTGGTTATTTTGGATACTTTGAGATGGAATGACTTCGGTATCCACAGAAAAATAAAATGTGGAGCCCTTGTCCGGTTCACTATTCAGCCCTATGCTACTTCCCATTTTTTCTGCTAGAAGATTAGAAATAGTGAGGCCCAGACCTGTCCCGCCAAATTTCCTGGTGGTAGAACTGTCAGCTTGTGAAAATGCTTTAAAAAGTTTTTTCTGTTGCTCTTCAGGTATGCCTATTCCTGTATCTGTCACAGCAAAGTTGAGCTTGCTTTTTTGACCATCCGAGCTGTCCAAACGTACCTCTAAAGTGACATATCCACTATCTGTAAATTTAATAGCATTGTTAAGTAAGTTGATCAGGATCTGTTTTAGCCTTAAAGGATCTATCGACACTTTACTTGGTAGATCAGGAAGGACGTCCAGAATAATTTCGAGTTTTTTCTCACCGGCAGGATACTTTATAATATCCAAAGTATCATATAAAAGTTCATGAAGATCGGATTCCACCCACTCTAAGTCAAGTTTACCAGCTTCGATTTTGGAAAAGTCGAGTATGTCATTGATCAGATTAAGTAAGGATTTACCAGCAGTATTGGCATTGTTTGCATATTGTTGCTGAATATTGGAAAGTTCGGTTTTCAAAAGTAGATCGGTAAAACCTATCACTCCATTTAGTGGAGTTCGTATTTCATGACTCATATTCGCCAAGAAATCTGATTTGGACTTGCTGGCCGCATTTGCCCTATCCGTTTCTGCTATCAGTTGTTTTTCAAACTCTTTATCTTTTGTGATGTCAGCCATTTTGATATCCAGGCGTATGGGAGTATCCTGAGAATCATAGATAATCTTTCCTACATGATAAACCCAACGGATGCTTCCTCCTTTGCTTCGGATTCGGTGCTCTTTTTCATAGCAGTCATTTTCTTCAAGGTCCTGATTAATCTCCTCTATGACTTCAAGGTCCTCCTCATAAATAAACTGTTTCCAAAAATCAGGATCCTGCAAGCATTCATTTTGTTGAATATCGAAAAGGTGCTCTACGGATGGTGTGACAAAAAGTATTTTATTGATTGGTAGCTTGATTGCCCAAACTACATCTTCCATCTCCGATAATATGCTTTCCAGCTGCTGTTTGGTTTTAATGAGTTCAGATGTCTTTTTTCTGATATCATTGATGTCTTGCAGTGTCCCGTAAAGCCGGATACAGCTGCCCATTTTGTATTGTGCTTTAGCAATTAACCTGACCCATTTTTCCTTTCCCAAAGCATCCACAATGATCAGTTCTAAATCGCAAGGCTTTTCCTTTTTGATCAGAAGGTCAAATGCCTCGGATGCTTTATTTCTATTGAATCCCTTTTTAAAAAAACTTAGACTGTTTTCAAATTGTAGTTCAAAATCCTGTGGCACTTGATGGATTTCTTTCATGACATCGGACCATTGGACTTTTCGCTCTATAATGTCGACTTCCCAAGCACCTACACGGGCTGTTTTGCTGGCCTGCTGCAGGATTTCCTTGGTGTTTTCTAACTCCAACTGTATGCTTTTTCTTTGAGTAACATCAGTCACTCTCCCGGCAATTCTTATCTCTTTGGCAGTTCCATTAGATACTGGGAAAGCCTTTTCATTGAGCCATCTTATGTTGCCATCTACTATGATCCTATATTCAAGATTAAAGGCCGCACCATTGTCAAGTTCTAAGGATGCTGATTTTACCCTATCTCTATCGTCTTCATGTACAAATGTGTCATTGAAACTCTTACCACTGTGGAAAAAATCAAGTTTTACTCCAATGACCTTTTCAGAATTAGGACTGAAATATTCATAATGACCCTTATTGACATTGTAGACGTAATATGCATCATCTATGGTCTGAGCAATCAATTGTAATCGTTCCTCTGTAGCTTTGAGGGTTTTTTCCATCCGTACTTTTTCTGTGATATCCACAGAATTGGTGACTATTATGTCTTTAATTCCTCCAAAGTCGGCTACTGAATTGTCATATGCCCAATATTTATTTGTGCCATTTTTGGACTTAAGCCGAAGAATACCTTTATGTCGACCTGATTGCTTCAGCTCCTTAATATACAGGTCAATCATGGGGTAATCGTAATCATTCAGAAATTCCCTGAGGTTTTTCCCTAACACCTGATCCAATTCATATCCCAAAGATGCTGCTGCTGCCGAATTAATTTTGATGATTTTCCCACTGAAGTCGTGTATACAAATTAGACCTTGGCTGTTGTCGAATATATTTTTAAACAAGATTTCTTCATTCTTTCTGAAACTGATATCCAGAATGATTCCATCAATATAATGTTCGTTAGATACTTCATCTCTATATATCTGCCCCCTTTCATCGATCCACTTGATAAATCCTGAGCTATGGATAATCCTGTATTGTAATTCCCATGGCTTATTGGACTTTATGGCTTTGGCTTTTTCAGAAAGTACCCTTTCCACGTCATCCTTATGGATGAAATCCGAAAATGATTTTTGCGGATTATCCAAAAAATCTTCCACAGCATATCCTGTTATGACTTCAAAACCTTTAGTGAGGAAAACAGGTGTTTGATTCTCATCATTGAGCAACCTGAATGGACTTCCATTGGTGTTTTCGATGAGTTTCTGGTAATAGGTTTGATTTTGCCTAAGTTCAAAATTTTTCTTTCTCAATTCCAGAAGCCTCATGGCTTGGGAACTCAAGGATTTAAGTGCTTTTTTCTGCTTTTCTGATAAAGTATTTTCTTTGTCATCAGCTACGCAAAGAGTACCTAAAGCTAAACCTTCCTCGGTCAGAAGGGGGTAGGAAGCATAAAAAGTAATATTGGGATCTCCTTTTACATTGGGCAAATCGCAGAATCGCTTGTCTAATTTGGTGTTTTTGATTTCGAAAAATTCCTCATCACTATGAATGGCATGAGCACAAAAAGATAATGCAATTGGGGTTTCTCTTATGTCTATGCCGTGCCTTGACTTGAACCATTGTCTTTCTCTGTCCACCAGAGTGATTGTGGAGTATTTTGTCCCACATATTTGGGCAGCCATATCCGTGATAAAGTCAAACTCCTCCTCTTCATCCGTATCCAAGATGCGATACGCATATAGCTGAGAAAGTCTCTGCTCTTCATATTTGGGTTTATTTAATTTATCCATCTTTTATTACTGGAATTATAAGATAACCAATAATAACCAAATTTTTAAGACTCACTAGTAGAATTTAGACGCTTATGTTTGTTAATTTCATCTCTATTCATGTATAACACTTTGATTTTCACATAAATGTTATCCTTAGGAGCGTCCACCTTATCTCTTGGAACTGATACTATTCTATCTACAATATCCATTCCTTTAATGACTTGTCCAAATACAGTGTAGTCTCCATCCAAGCGGTGAAGTCCTTCCTTGTTTTGAACGATATAAAACTGACATCTTGCTGAAAGTTTATCTGGATTATCATCCCTGCCGGCACCAACGGCACCGTAGATATGTGTCAACTCAGAATTGAACTCAGGCTTTAGTAGATAATCAGGGTCATTAAAACCTTCCGGCGTATCTGGACAGCCTCCTTGAGCTACAAAATCGGGAATAACCCGATTGAAGGTAAGTGAGTCCCAATATCCATCTTGAGCAAGTTGAATAAAGCTATCTCTGTGATTAGGAGTCTGTTCATGAAGTTCTATGTAGATATCCCCAAGAGGTGTTGCAATCATGCCTACTGGAATGCTGTCCTGGGCAGAAACAGGCTTATAAAAGAATATTAACAAAAGGAGTATCAGGTATAACTTTTTCATGAATTATCATTTTGCAGGAAGATATTAAAAAAAATCTGACGGTCTATGTCTTTACATAAGAATACCCTGTACACGGTATTTTTTTAGAAAAATAATT
>NZ_REBN01000273.1 GCF_007692705.1 Mongoliibacter sp. | reverse complement strand
TGGATTGGTAGAACCATAGCAACTGCCAAGAAGATTGGCACAAACGATAAAGTGTTTGGTGGGATCATAAAACTTGTCCTCACCCACTAATCCCGACCACCATTCTTCAACTTTGGCATCTCCTGTCAAAGCATGTATGACCCAAATCACATTGTCTTTATCGGTAGTCAGATGTCCTCGGGTAGTGTACGAAATTTCGAACCCGTTTAGGTTTTCCCCTGATTCCAGTTCCAGGATTCCATCATGTTTGTAGCATTCCTCTGCCATATCAATTATCAAATAATTACTCTCTAGATTCATATTTATCGTCATATGGTTATCTGCAATCAGACCAGTAGATATATCATCTTTGCCTTGAAGGTGATATGACCTATAAGCCAAATCAACGGTTAAGCAAGGGTATCAGAAACATGCTTTAATCTATATTGCATCCTTATTTCTAATACTGATTATAAACTTATGGTTATAAAGTAGATATGCACATCATATTTATTGAAAACATGGATTGAAGACCCTTAAGAGTTGCAATCCATGTTCTAGTTTATTTTGCTCAGGATAAAGCATCAAAAGCTTGGGTCAAATCAGCTTTGATATCCTCAATATGTTCTATGCCTAAAGAAATTCTCAGCAATGTTGGCGTTACACCTGCAGCTATCTGTTCTTCCTCACTCAACTGTTGATGGGTTGTAGCTGAAGGTTGTATGATCAACGTTTTGGCATCTCCCACATTAGCCAAATGAGAAATCAATTCGAGTTTATTGATGAAGTTAGAAGTACTTTCTTTATCTCCTTTGAGTTCAAAACTCAAAACGCCGCCGAAACCGTTTTTCAGGTACTTTTTACCCAACTCATGATATGGAGAGCTTTTAAGTCCAGGGTAGTTTACTTTCTGCACTTTGGGATGCGCTTCAAGCCATTCGGCTAGGGCTAAAGCATTGTCTACTGTTCTTTGAACCCTCAAAGATAGTGTCTCCAGACCTTGCAATAGCAGGAAGGAATTGAAAGGGGAGAGGGCTGGTCCAAAATCCCTGAGTCCTTCCACGCGTGCACGAATGGCAAATGCGATATTAGGTAAACCCAATGGATTGTTTTCTCCAAAAACATCCCAGAATTTCAGTCCATGATATCCTTCAGAAGGTTCTGTAAACTGAGGGAATTTCCCATTCGCCCAGTTGAAGTTTCCCCCATCTACGATTATGCCTCCGATTGAAGTGCCATGTCCACCTATCCATTTGGTCGCAGAGGCAGTTACTATATTTGCTCCGTGTTTCAAAGGTTGAAACAGGAATCCTCCTGCACCGAAGGTATTGTCCACGATAAGTGGGATGTTATGGGCTTTGGCCAAATCAGCAATGGCTTCGAAATCCGGAATATTGAATTCAGGATTACCTATGGTTTCAAGGTAAATGGCCTTTGTTTTTTCATCTATAAGTTTTTCAAATTCAGCGGCATCATTTCCTTTTGCAAAGCGGGCTTCTATTCCTATCCTTTTGAAAGCAACTTTGAATTGATTGTAAGTACCTCCATAAAGAAACGATGTTGAGACGAAGTTTTCACCTGCCTGAAGTATATTGTTCAATGCCAGAAACTGTGCGGCCTGACCTGAGGCAGTTGCCAATGCAGCTACGCCACCTTCCAGTGCTGCAATTCTCTGTTCGAACACGTCTGTGGTTGGATTCATAATTCGGGTGTAGATATTCCCAAATTCTTTCAATGCAAAAAGGTTGGCTCCGTGTTCCGCGGAATTGAACACATAAGAGGTGGTCTGATAGATAGGTACAGCTCTGGAATTGGTGGTCGGGTCAGGCGCCTGTCCGGCATGAAGCTGAAGGGTTTCAAATCTGTAGTTTGACATTGGAATTTTGTTTTAGATTTATGAGAAATGGTTTATGTTATTTATTTGAACTTTAGCGAAATATTAGGGGAATCATTGGGATTTGGAACTCTGTCAAATCTTCAACCCTCAAACACTAAAATTACTTGAGAAATACAGGGTTGATTGGTTTAAAAAAACCTACAGATGCAACAATTCTGGGTAAAGATTTTACCGTGCTGCATTTTTTTAAAATTCTTAAGAGGAGTAATCCTTTTTTGTAAATTCATTGGTTAAAGAATTTATATTTCCGGTTGACAATATTTTCAGCCGGCAGGAATTGGCACCTTGGATTTTCCAGGTTGCCAGAGGGTCGATGAGCCTGTCTCTCGCCTCTTCTTTATAAATCCCAACACTAAAAGTGAAAGGATAATGCAAAGAAATAATTTGAATGATTGATATGCAAGCATTGAGTAAAAAGATTTTGAAAAAATACTGTAAAGGTGAATTGGTAATGGCTGTAAAGTGAAATCTAAATAGACCTTCAGGTTAACCAATTAAATATTTAATGATTAAAACCATTTTGTAAAAATCTGGCATTCCTTTGGCTATGGGCATTTCATATTTAAACCAACATATGAAACTTATAGCAACACCAAAGTCAATGACCTCAGTAAGGTCAAACTTTACCGTCAAATCGTCGCAATTCTTCCTGATTATTTTATTGTCAGTTTCGGGCATTCTCTTTGGAGCATGTACAGATGATGACTTGGAAACAGTCTCTGAAATCAAGGAGGAATTTTCCGGAATCAAAACCATTGAAGTAGATTCTGAATTTTTGGATGTGTCCTATTTTGGCGTTTCCGGTCAATCACAAGTTGAAATGGATGCCATCTTACGGTCAAATTCAAAAAGGAGAAATGAGCTGACTTATCAGGTAATAGGGGATAAGCTTAAAATCAATGTCAATACCAAAGGGGGATTAGGAAGCTTAAAATCAGAAGGAAGTATAAAATTAACCGGTCCTAGAAATATCAAATTAGAAATAATATCAGGATCTGGTAATATGGATGTCAATAATGTAAGTGGAGATGAAATAAAACTGGAGATCGGTTCAGGGAAAATCAATACCAAAAACATCAACTCATCTGTAATTGTGCTGAATGGTGCTTCGGGAAATATTTTTGCTGAAGATCTCACTGGAAATGTTTTTGCAAATATATCTTCTGGTAAAATAGAGCTCAAAAAAACTGATGGTAATGTAAGTGTCCAGGGAGCTAGCGGTCAGATTAAGTTGATGTCTATCAACGGACTTGTGCAAGCTAATATTTCTACTGGAAGTGTTGAACTTTCTGAAGTGAAGTCTTTGGGAAGGATGGAGATTTCCTCCGGGAATCTATTTGCGACAGCTACTGGCTTAAGTAGCGAGACCTCTCTAAAGGCTTCTTCAGGGAATCTTTACATCCAAACACCAAGTAACCTCTCTCTTTTCAATTTTAATATCACAACTGGTAGTGGCAGTGCAAGAGTAGGGGAAAGTGTCTCTACGGGTGTATTGAATATCAACAATGGATCTGCCCATACCATCAGAGGTGAGGTGAATTCGGGGAAAATTGAAATTGTTAATTAATTAAATATTTTTGTTAATAGTGCCTAAGAATTCAGAAATTCTTAGGCACTATTTGTTTTCAAGGTCTACATTCGGAATTCCAGATTGGAAAACACTGACAGTAACCTTATAGATAATAGATATTCAATTGCTTTCCTGAAGAGTCAACTCTGACAAAGTAAGATCCATTTGCGCTGAAGAACACATTTTCATTATTACTGAATCCAACCTCTTCCACGACTTCAATAGGTGAGGTAGCAATTCGGAAAAAACTACTTTCTTCTACCAGCCAGATTTCATTTTCCGTGACTTTTAAGTCCAAGATCTTATTAAGGTTGTCAAAGGTGGTTTGAACATTACCTTCATTATCGGCAATGGCTACTCCCTTGGTACCAAATAAAATCAAGCCCTGATCGAAGACGACTTGATTTTTTAATCTTCCAATCTCAAAATCTTTATAATCTATAACTGATAACCTCTCTCCTGTGTTGGCATTATAGGTAAATATACCTTTTGAAGAAGCGTCTACAATTTTATCATCGTCCAAATAAAAGGGGTCAAAGTCTGTACCCAGCCTATTGCTTGCTTTATCGGTTTCAAAGACAATACCACCTGTTTTTTTATCTAATGCCATAATGTATGATCCGGATAAACCATCTGTTAACTTCAAGTAGAGATAATCCTCAGTCATTTCCTCCTGAATTACCCTGTTGCCCTGTCTTGCAATTTTGTCTTCCTGAAGTATGATTTTCCCAGTATTGAAATCAATTTGTAAGTAGGATTTTCTACTTCCATCAGGATCAATATGCTTTCCTCCCTGCATGCCTACTACGTAATGAATCACATTATTATCATCTACTAAAGGGTAGGAGGTATTGTCTCCAAGGGTGTTGCCTTCTTCTCCTCCTGCACCCAAAACAGACATGTTTCTATACATCCTTCTATGTCTTTTCATCCCTTCAGATACATCAGATTCTAACTCCTCTCCTGACTTGATATCAATCAGTGTGAGGCCAAAGTAGGGTAGAAGCAGTATGTCATTTCTCACATAGGCTGTTCCTGGAATAAAGTCACCACTGTATTTTAGGGACCATTTCAAATCTCCTGTATCGGTATCTAATGCCTGTACTTCTGGCCTAGATGCAATATTCTGAAGGTCTGATTGACTAACCCTGATGGCAATGATCAAATCGTTATTTGGTTCATAGAAAACTTCACCCAAACCGCCTTTCAGTTCAGCCTGTTCCCATTTGACTTGGCCGGTTTTTAAATCCAAAAGCTGAAGACCATCCTTACCATTGACAGCAATGGCGTTTTTTTCAGGTAAATAAGTAATAAGTTTATTCAACCTTTCATCATGTCCTATATAGCTTACAGGTAAGTTGTTCCCTCTGTTTGAAACTGTATTGATTCCCGTAGCTGCGGAAAATGTCACTTCTGAGAGTGCATCCTCATCCTGCCTAAGTCTTTGTGCATTTGTGAAGATTTGATAAAGTGACTCCGCTGTGGATATGCCTATATCCAAGTCCTCCTTTTTCCAGATTTCCTCTCCGTTACTCAGGTCGTAAGCCAAAACCTGTGTTAGGCTAAGTGTGTAGTCGAATTGCAAAAAAATCCCTTCATTTTCAAATAACATGAATGCGCTTCCCTCAGTTATTGCAACCCCTGGAAGGCTTCTGCCCAACTTGTTTCTGTAATTGCCTTGAAGAACCTGATTCTTTTGCGCAATATTCCAAACCTCATATTGTTGTTCATTTTCAAGTACAAGAAATTTTCCATCATTTGAAAAGGAAGTGAATTTTGGGGTGAAGGTGGATGACAATACCCAATCAGGGCTGCTTTGTGCAAAACTCTGCTTTCCGTGAAAGATAAAAAGGAGTGTAAATACCATAGTCATGAAGTAGGGTGTCAATCCTTTGGTACTTAAAAAGCCGGAGTTTGAAAATAAAGCAAGCCGAGAGGACTGCTGCTTGTTTTGAAAACTGACCATTTTGGTATTACCAGCGTCAGTAAAAGCTGATTTTTCTTCTAGCAGGTTCATGATTTTTTGATTTTTATAGTATCGTAACAATTATGAAAAAGAATTTACAAATGCTTAAGAATAGAGTTTAATTCCGTAAAGTAGTATTTTTTAGAATTTTAACTATATTTTTTCTTCAAAAATTTAGATATTATATAGAGTAAGCTTGGGGTTACAATTTTTAACCTATTTGCGAAAGGACAAATATTTGAATCATTTTGTAAGTCTTAGATAGGAAACATATAGGTATCTAAGTAATTGGAATAAAGTGTGGACTGACAAGGCCAAAGATTGTGAAAGAAAAAGTAAAACCTAGTGGTTGATAAAAAGAAAAGCCTGCTAAAAAAGCAGGCTTTTAAGTCGGGGTGGCAGGATTCGAACCTACGACCTCCTCGTCCCAAACGAGGCGCGATACCGGGCTACGCTACACCCCGAATCCGATATTACGGATGGCAAAAGTATGATTAATGTTGAAACATGCAAAATTATTTCATCCATTATTTGATATTTTTTTTATTGGGTTTTACTGAGAAGATATTAATTCTATAAATATTTAAATCAATCATGTTTAAATGATCAAAAAATGGCAATAATTGGTGATTTCTGCCCTGCCAATGGAGGAGGATTTTTTGGTCACTACTCGGTAGAATTTGTATACTTTAAGAATAATGTATATTCA
>NZ_REBN01000104.1 GCF_007692705.1 Mongoliibacter sp. | reverse complement strand
AATTCAAAGCAGGCAATTTTACAACCAAGTTCCTGGAAAGCTTTGATTTCTCGCTTATTAAAAAATAAAAATCAGATTGAAATCAATTACTAAGCCGGTCCAATCGACCGGCTTTTGTTTTTTTATGATACTTTATTTGCTATGAACCATATTTTTACAGATGGTTTTGTTAGCAATGTATTTTTTCACGAAATTACTTTTCCCTAATAACCTCAAGCTGAAAAGTATCATGAGACTTCCGATTCTGTTTTCACTTCTACTCGTCTTTCTGGCAATTGTCAGTTGTAAGAATTCTGAGTCACAGGAAATATTCATTTCAGGTGAGGAACAGATCAGTTATAACTTTCATATCAGGCCCATTTTATCAGATAAATGCTTTGCATGTCATGGTCCTGATGCCAACAAAAGAGAAGCTGGACTGAGATTGGATATTGCAGAAGATGCATATGCAGCATTGCAAGAAAGTCCGGGACAACATGCTATTGTACCCAACAAGCCTGAAGAATCCCAGGTTTTTCTACGCATTAGTACTGAAGATCCGGGAGAGCGAATGCCTCCTCCGGAGTCTAATTTGATACTCAGCAATTCAGAAATTGAAATCATTAAAAAATGGATCAGTCAAGGAGCAGCTTATGAACCTCATTGGGCATTTGTAAATCCGACTAAGGCCACATTACCTCCAATCAAAAATAAGGAATGGGTTGAAAATGAAATCGATCACTTCGTTCTTAACAGATTGGATAAAATGGGCTTACAACCCAACCCGATTGCTGATCGTCCCACCTTGCTCAAAAGACTGAGTCTTGACATCACAGGGCTGCCCCCAACTGTCCAAATGATGCAATCTTTTGAAAAAGAAAAGGGGGAGAATAGCTATGAAGAATTGTTGGATTTTTTACTTTCTCAAGAAACTTACGGAGAGAAAATGGCTGCTTTGTGGATGGATATTTCCAGGTATTCCGACTCCTATGGCTATCAGGATGACAATATTAGAACCCAATGGCCGTACAGGGATTGGGTAATTCATGCTTTCAATAAAAACCTCCCTTACGATGAATTTATCACTTGGCAACTTGCTGGGGATATGCTACCCAACGCAAACAAAGAGCAAATACTTGCCACTGCATTCAATCGAAACCACAAATACACGGAAGAAGGCGGTGTCATCGATGAAGAATACCGCGTGGAATATATTCTAGACAAAACAAACACATACAGCAAGGGAATTATTGGGATGACCATGGAATGCGCCCAGTGCCATGACCATAAATATGATCCAATTTCTCAGAAAGAGTATTTTGAGCTTTATGCATTTTTCAACAACACTCCCGAAAAAGGGTATGAGGGAGATGTCATGCAATCAAAACCGGCAAAAACTCCTATTCTATGGATTGAAAAAGAAGATACTGAAAGCATACTGAAATTTATCAACCACAAAGACAGCAGCCGATTGATGGTTTCAGTAATGGAAGAGTTGGATAGCATTAGGCCAACATATATTTTAGACAGGGGACTTTATGATGCACCTACCGCAAGAGTAAACCCTGGAACGCCAATATCATTTTCAAAATTTGATGATAACCTTCCTAAAAATAGGCTAGGCCTGGCCAAATGGACAGTATCTAAAGACAATCCCCTTACCGCAAGGGTTTTTGTGAATCTAGTGTGGCAGGAAATTTTTGGTCAGGGGATAGTCAAATCAACTGGTGATTTTGGTATGCAAGGTGACCTCCCTTCTCACCCGGAACTTTTGGATTGGCTGGCAGTGGATTTCATGGAGAATGATTGGGACATCAAGTATTTGTTAAAAAAAATAATGAGCTCTGCTACATATAAGCAATCCTCTATAGTCAAACCCAAGTCTTTGGAGATGGATCCTGAGAATACCTATTTGGCAAGATACCCAAGATTGCGCTTGACTGCTGAAAACATACGCGACCTGGTTTTGGCAAGTTCGGGACTCCTTGTTAAGGAAATAGGTGGAGCCAGTGTCAAACCTTACCAGCCTAAAGGCCTCTGGGAAGCCTCCACCTCCGGAAGAGGGGAGCTTAAAACATATGTGCAGGACAGTGATGAGAAATTGTATAGAAGAGGTTTATATACATTTATCAAACTCACTTCTCCCCCACCCATGCCCATCATTTTTGATGCATCCAATCGAGACCAATGTGAAGTTAATAGAGGCAGGACGAATACACCTTTACAGGCTTTGGTTATGCTCAATGATCCTTTGGTGCTAGAAGCATCCGCTACTCTGGCTATGGATTTACTTCAAAAATATGACAATGCTGATCAAGCCATTACCGATGCTTTTGAGCGTATAATCTGCAGGAAACCTAAGAAAAATGAATTAGAAGTACTTGAAGCGTATTACCAAGAGGAAAAAGAGCGGTTTGCAAAGAATAAGCAAGCCGCTTCGGAAATGGTAAATGTGAGTAATTTCC
This sequence comes from Mongoliibacter sp., assembly GCF_007692705.1. Lineage (GTDB taxonomy): Bacteria > Bacteroidota > Bacteroidia > Cytophagales > Cyclobacteriaceae > Mongoliibacter. The sequence goes on along the minus strand of NZ_REBN01000104.1, from coordinate 21,809 downwards.
CAATTTCAGAAAAAGAGTTACGAACTGATTCTGCAGCCCTGATGCAGGTAATCACCACATTATTCAATTTAGAAGAAGCTATAACAAAGATTTGAGATGGGAAAAGAGGAACTTGAACATGGCTTAAATCAGAACAGAAGAAAATTCTTATCCAAACTCAGTTTAGGGATTGGCAGTCTGGCTTTGGGAAGTTTATTGATCCCTGATTTGTTCAATAGAAAAAGTGCCGAAGAAGAGCTGTTTGATGCCTTACCCCATTTTGCTCCAAAAGCCAAAAGGGTAATATACCTTTTTCAAAATGGGGCCCCATCCCAATTAGAAAGCTTCGATTATAAACCTTTGCTTAACAAGCAAATGGGGCAAGAACTTCCCGAATCTATCCGCATGGGACAGAGACTTACAGGTATGACCTCGGGACAAAGCTCCTTCCCGTTAGTCGGTTCTTATTTTGGATTTCAACAGTATGGTGAAGCTAGGGCTTGGATTTCCGACCTTTTCCCACATACCTCGAAAATAGTTGATGATATCTGCATCATAAAATCCATGCATACAGATGCCATCAATCATGATCCTGCCCTGACCTTTTTCCAAACAGGTGCGCAGGTAGGAAATAGGCCCAGTATGGGAGCCTGGTTAAGCTACGGACTTGGCAGCGAAAACAGTAACCTTCCCGCGTTTTGTGTTTTGCTCAGCAGGGGAAAAGGAAATGGTCAAGGTGTTTATTCCAAACTCTGGACAAATGGTTTTCTTGATTCTATTCATCAGGGAGTACAGTTTTCTGCCAGTGAAGATCCAGTTCTTTATTTGGGAGATCCGGTGGGAATGTCCAGAGCGGATAGACGAAAAATGCTGGATAAATTGTCTGTTCTCAATCAAATGAGCTATGAGTCTGTGGCTGATCCTGAAATCATGGCCAAAATACAACAATACGAAATGGCCTTCCGCATGCAGACTGCTGTTCCTGAAGTCACTGATATTTCAAATGAACCAGACTCTGTCATCAAAATGTATGGACCTGATTGCCTAGTGCCAGGCACTTATGCCGCCAATTGCCTATTGGCAAGAAAACTCTCAGAAAGTGGGGTTCGGTTTGTACAATTGTACCACCAAGGTTGGGACCAACATGACAACCTTCCAAGGGAAATCATGGGGCAGGCACAAGATGTAGACCAAGCCTCAGCAGCCTTAATCAAAGACTTGAAACAAAGAGGACTCCTTGACGAAACTTTAGTCATATGGGGAGGTGAATTTGGAAGAACCAATTATTGTCAGGGAAAAATACAAGCAGACAATTACGGAAGAGATCATCATCCCAGGGCATTTTCCATTTGGATGGCTGGTGGCGGTGTGAAGTCAGGTATGGTTTATGGAGAAACAGATGAGTTTGGTTACAATATTGTAGATAAGCCTGTACATATACATGACTTTCAGGCAACAGTTCTTCACCTAATGGGAATCAATCATGAAAAACTCACATTCAAACACTTAGGGAGAAGATACAGGCTCACTGATGTACATGGTAAGGTGGTCAAAGATATTCTTGCTTAATGTCCTCAGCCATGTCTTTAAAATCCCGAATACTCCTTATTCTAGACTATTTTTTGATCATTATGCACAGTTTGATCATAGTCTTGATCATTGGCCAGGGCAGGATGGTTTTCCCTCCGCTACTGGAAGTTTTTGGAAGAATGCACCCCCTATTACTTCATTTCCCTATAGTATTGTTGATTTTAACTGCATTTCTCTTCTGGTTTCCCGATTCAATACCTTACCCTGCTTTCAGAAAGAATTTTTTACTTTTTTCCTTATTTTTCACAGGGCTGACCGTCATAGCAGGTTTTTTACTGAGTTCGGAGTCAGGTTATTCTTATGAAAACATCAAATTCCACCAATGGACAGCTGTTGCTGTGTTTTGGTTGGGCTCAATTTGGTATTGGGCCGAAAAGAAAGATAATTTTCTCACTTTAAAATTGCTCCCAACGCTGACACTTCTTTTGATAATTGTCACAGGGCACTTAGGCGCTTCTATAACACATGGCGATGATTTCTTACTAGAACCCCTAAAGACAGCCGCAAAGAATCCTCAGGTAGCGCTAGAAGAAGCTGATACATACACCCATATCATTAAACCCATTATGGAACAGAAATGCATCAGTTGCCACAAAGCTTCCAAACAAAAAGGTGATTTAAGGCTGGACGAAGCTAAATTCATATTAGCAGGTGGAAAGTCCGGGCTAAGTATTGATCCTACAGATCCAAAAGAAAGCCTTATTTTTAAAAGAATCCACCTCCCATTGGAGGATGAGGAGCATATGCCTCCAAAAGGAAAGATTCAGTTGGATGAAGAAGAAAAGCAACTTTTGTCAGCCTGGATATTGGAATCTGCACATTTTGATAAAAAAGTCACCGCTTTTGATGCTGAGGATAAATTTTTCTCTTTGGCAAAGAACTGGGTCGAAAGCAGGCAAAAGGTTAATTATGATTTTGAAGCGGCCGACCCTAAGAAAATAAAGTCCCTTAATGATGAATACCGTTTAGTAGAACCTATTGCTCCACAGTCACCCGCTTTGGCTGTTAGGTTTTTCGGGAAAAAGGAGTTTAATCCTGCCAGACTGGTAGAATTAAAAAAAATAGACGAACAAATAGTTTCTCTTAATTTAAGCCATATGGACTTGAATGATGAGGACATCAAAGTCATTGGTGGATTTAAAAATCTCGAAAACCTCAACCTCAATTTTACAGGAATAAGCGGACAAGCACTAGAACCCTTAACAAAACTCCGAAAACTCAAAAATCTTTCCCTCAGTGGAAATCCAATACAATCAGAGGGTCTGGACATCATCCAAAAAATACCTGCTATCAAGACAGTTTATCTTTGGAACACCCAAATTGAAGAAAAAGAAATTGAAAATTTCATTGCAAAAAACAGTCAAATAAAAATTGAAACTGGACACAGAAATGAGGGAGAAGCCATTGCATTGAACTCCCCGTTTATTGAATTTGACAATGTAATTTTTGAAGAATCAGAGAAAATCACACTTAGGCATCCAATCGGATCGGTAAGGATCCGCTATACCCTGGATGGAACAGAGCCGGATAGCCTCAGCATGGAATATAAAGAACCTATTATCCTAAAAGAAAGTACTGAGATTCGAGCCAAAGCATTTGCCTCTGGTTGGCTGGAGAGTCCAAGCGCAAAGAAACTGGTTTTTATGGCCGGAATAAAACCTGTTAAGTATAACTTGGTTTATGAACCAAACGAACAATATAAAGGAAAAGGAGTAGAAACACTTTTTGACCTTGTTAAAGGTGACGAAGATTTTGGTTCAGGAAAGTGGCTAGGTTTTCAACAGAATCCTTTTGAAGCTATCTTGAAATTTGACGCAAATCAAACAGTAAACAATATTTCACTAAGTCTATTGACAGATGAAGGTTCTCATATTTTCCCACCCTATCGCATAGAAATCTTTAAGAGAAACAGCTCAGGTCAGTGGGAAAATATTTTTCAGGAAAAACCAGAACAGCCTCTAGAAAACTATGGGAAACAAATGATATTGAAAAATATATCTTTAAAAAATGAAAATGTGATTTCCTCACTTAAAATCAAACTTAGCCCAGTTTCAGCTCTTCCAAATTGGCATCCCTCCAAGGGAAGTCAAGCTTGGGTCTTTATAGATGAAATATTAATAAACTAACCATGAAAAAGGCTTATCAACGCTATCTGGATCATTTACAGGCCAAGCTTGGGATTGTTTATGAGCAGGAAGAAAAAATTGAATTGGCTGCCTATTGGGTAAGTCAAAGTCTAGCCAAAAACGGATTCATTTATACCAGTGGAACAGGCCATTCCCATATGTTTGCAGAGGAGATTTTTTACCGAGCTGGTGGATTTGCAAGGGTAATACCTATTCTCGATGAAGCTTTAATGCTCCATAAAGATGCTTCGTATAGCACAGAAGTGGAGAGAAAAGAAGGTTATGCAGAAAAATTACTCAGATCTCATGACATAGGAAATTCAGATATCTTTATTATTTCATCCAATTCAGGAAGGAATACTGTCAGCATTGAAATGGCGATGTTGGCTAAAGAAAAGGGAGCCAAGGTGATTGTAATCACAAACCTCAAGCATACTTCTTCTGTAGCATCGAGGCATTATTCAGGGAAAAGGCTTTTTGAAATTTCCGATGTATACTTCGACAATGGAGGAGAAATCGGAGATGCTGCCGTATCCTTAGATGGTCTTGATTTTAAAGTGGGCGCCACATCCACAGTAATCGGTGTAAGTATCCTCCAATCTATTATGGTTCAAGCTACGGAGAATTTATTGCGTCAAGGTTGTATACCAGAAGTATTCAGCAGCTCCAATTCAGATGAAGGAGAGGAACACAACAATTTACTTATCCAAAAATATAAAGGTATCATCAAAGGTCTTTGAAGATCTTCTACCTTAACCCCCAAACTATACCCACAGATGCAAAGTTAAAGAAAGCAAAGTTATACACTTCTGATATTTCAGCTCCTCCTTCCAATATTCTGTAGCCTGCTTTGAGGTCAAAGTAATTGGAAACAGGAACCCTGACCCCTCCGAAAAAATCAAAAGCTCTCCCGGGGCCACCAGCCAAACCATCTCCTTCGATCATAGCTGTAAACCCTCCTGTATCATAACTGGCAAACAAGTGTAAAAGTGGTACAAAGCCAACATCATCTTTGAAATCTGTTGTTCCTCCTTGTGTAAGACTTACCCGTGCATCTCTGATTTTACCGGTGAAACCTACCCCCAAAATCCATTTTTCACTTTGAATCAAATCCCTACGGTAAGTCAGTCTATAGCTGTTGAATTTGTAAAAACCCTCAATTTCATTGTTGCCATCAAATTGGCTATTCTGGAAATTGATTGGGAACCCAGGAGTTCCCAGGTAATTGGCACTCAAAGGAGCATAAAGACCAAATACATGATTTTTACCAAAGCTGTACCCAGGTCTTATCCTCAAAGGAATCACAGGACCTTGGATTTGAAAGTCGGAATTAAAATCAAATGTAGTGCCCTGCTCATTCGGTATCCTCACCTCATTGTATCCTGGAAAAATAATTCCACTCTCAATATCCAAGCTAATTTGAGATTGAACCTGAAAAACCATAGCAAAAATAAAAAAACACAAAAGGTAAATTTTCATCAATAAGTTGTCCATAACCGTAAAACAAGTAGTTAGATTAATTGTTTAAATTAAATTACTTTTGCGCTATTCCATAAAATTCCGCCATGAAAATTTATATTTTAACTTGTATATTTTTTATTTTCATTATAAAAACCACTGATGCTCAAGAACATGCATCTGTTGAAAAATCTATCTGGCAGGTGCAGAGTCTATTGATAACAAAATACTTCAGTAATGAATCAAGATTAAAAAGGGACATGGCGCTCCGTAGTGAACTTGGCTTTAACTTTTCCTACCAAGACGGATTTTTCATGCAAAACCCTTTGTATGTCTGGAATCCATTTTTGAGAATTGAGCCAAGATATTATTACAACCTAGAAAAGCGTCTCCTGAAAGGAAAAAAAATTGCTAAAAACTCTGGGAATTTTCTTGCATTGACTACCACTTATCAACCTGATTGGTTTGTGATTTCAAATGAAGACGGGATTAGAGTAATTCCCAGTTTAAGCTTAATACCAACTTGGGGAATTCGCAGAAGTCCTACGAGGCATTTCAACTATGAAGCAGGAATAGGAATTGGATATGGATGGGAATATTATAGGGTTATGCCAAGAACTGTAGCAATGGGTGAAGTTTTTGTCAACCTTCACTTGAGGGTTGGTTTACAATTATGAGCCATCCCATTTGTCACATGCGCTCATGCCACCTCCTTTTCCGGAAGGAGTAAAAACACGCAACATTACCTTCCCTTCTATAGGAACTGGAGCAGAATACTGGGGAGAACTTGAAGTTACCCGAGTTCCATCTCGCGTATATCTGATGATCAACCCAGGTGTCTCTACATTAGCATGCATAAGGCCATCTTTGACAAATGTCCCTGGTTTAGGCAACCTGGTATTGAAGCCCCCAAAAAGAAAATCCAGCCTAGGTAATTCCCTTTGTCCAACCGCATTGGCAAACTTATTCCAATCTTCTTCCCTTGCAACTCTTCTGGATTCATGGTCAGAAATCGTACTCCAATCCGGATCACCAGCCCAAGCCCTTTCAACCAATCCCAGCATTTTAGGAAGAAGATAATATTCCATCATGTCTTGCCCCTTCACCGTCTCTGTCCAGAGCTGTCCAGATATTCCTTTGATGTTCTTCTTTCCCTCATTACTCAATCTCACCTTATTCCGTAACAATCCGTCAATGTCGATCGGGCGTCCATACATATCTGTATCATTGGAAATAAAGTGATTGAGAGGCACCATTTGCCATGATGTCTGTAAATTGACATGACCTGACCAAAGGTGACCAGGTTCGTCGGGATGCAAATCATAGGCAAGGTCAAAGTAAACATTGGATGAATTACTGACAATCACCTCATAGCCCTCATTAGCAAGCTGATAAGCCATATCCTCCCCACCCCAACCTGCTACAGCATTCCAGGCATGTACCCTAAAACCTGCATTAGCAAATTCCGGGTTTGGACGAGCTACTTTTTCTCCTTTTTCGCTTACTTCTATTTGCCCTATTTCTTCCCATCCTGCAACTTGGATATTTCTTTCGGCAAACATCTTACTAATTTTTTGGTAGAAATAATTTCTTAAATCATCAACAGTATTGATTTGCTCCGATTGCTGAATAAACTTTTCACAAATAGGGGAGGCCGTCCATGCCCCATGGGGAACCTCATCTCCACCCGTATGGAAGGTTTGTAAGGTAATGCCAGCCTGATCATACATTGCTGCAATTTCATCCACCACCTTTTCATAAAAGCCAAAGGCTGACTCCTGACAAATGCATATCGTATTGCCTCTAAAATTCTGTGCAGACAAATACTCTGATTGATCATCAAAATCTTCTAAAAGGTATTCCTTTGCTCCTTCCTCATCCCCTTCTTCCATTTTCTGATGGTACCTGGCTCTCATGGCTATGATGGCTGCACGGGAATGAGCAGGTACGCCTATTTCGGGAATCACTTCTATGTGCCTTTCTTGTGCATACTGCAAAATCTCTTTGAAATCTGCGGTGCTGTAATACCCTGTTCCACTTGGGGAATCATTTTTATCAGGTCCTGAACCATAATATGGCCATAAAAAATCTTTTTCTTCTCTGGAATGGCCTCTTTTACTTCCTATATCTGTGAGCTCCGGCAAACCGGGAATTTCAATCCTCCAACCCTCATCATTGGCAAGATTGAAATGAAATACATTCAATTTATAAAAGGCCATCAAGTCCAATAGTTTGAGTACGGCAGATTTGGATTGGAAATTCCTAGCCACATCCAAAAATAAGCCCCTATACTCAAACCTGGGTTCATCTTTGACTGTGATTCTTGGAAGACTCAATTCAGAAACCTTTTCAGAAAAAATATCTACAGGAAAAAGCGCCATCAAACTTTGAATGCCATAAAATACTCCTGGAGCTTCACTGGCTTCAATGATAACCTGATCATTTATTTTTAATTCATAGCCTTCCTTTCCCAAGTCAAGACTGCTTTTCACTATCCTAATATCCGCCTCTTCTTTTGAAACAGAAGAAATGCTTCCTTCGAAAATTCCTCCGAGTAACTTTTTCAAGTGTGTTTCCTGCGCTTCAAAATCTTCTGCTACATAAAAACTGATTTGAGCTGATTTTTCCCAATCACCATCCCCCCACTCATACTTTTTGGGTGTTGGTATTATTGGGCTAAACTCCCTACTATTTAACGTACTGAGGTTTTTATTTTCTTCAAATAAATGGTTTCCAGTAGGTATAGGCAAGGAGGTTCCTTTAGCAATTTTAGCCAAAGAGGGGATGTTCAACCCCTTTTTATGATAATTATTCAGGGGAAAACCTTGGTCAGGATTATTTCCAAAAACTATGTAGAGTGCTTCAGGTATATGACTGTTTTTAGTCAGAAAATTCCCTGAGCTGTATTCGAAAGAAAAATGTTCTCCCGGAGAAAGTATTGGGAAATCTTCCGAAGGCTTGATTCTGAAAAAATCTCCCGAAAGGTGTTCCATCACAACCTTGTCATCTGAGATTTCAGGGTTAACTGAAAGAAATACCGAATTAAAATAAATTTCCCAATCTGCTTTCAGATTTTGCTGACTTTTATTTGTAAGGGTAAAAGATGCTTTATGAAACTGTTCAGGCTGAATGGTGTTTTCAAGAATTTGCCATTCTACCTGAAGATCGTCTACAGCGAATTGTTTCTTCTCCGAAAAACAGGAAGAAATAAGGAATGAAACTACAAAAACAAGGAGGGCTGGGTAAAGCAATTGTCTCTTCATCCAATTAAGATAGTAAAATCAATGAGTTGAGAAAAAGTTAAACTTATATTTTATACTTCAAATCAGTAAAAGAACAATTCTGATTGTATATTTTTACACATTTCAAGATATAATATCACATAAAATTGTAATAGGAATATCTTATTATTTCACTTCTTTGAAGAACCGATTATTCCTGCAGTCCTTCTGATCCAACTCTAAACCTGGGCACCTAATTTAACTTCTTTTTCCCATCCATCCACTGATTTCATACAGCTCCTCAAAGTACAAAACCCACAGTTTCCGTCGAACTAATGATCTACTTATACTTTGAAGAAGATCGTATTGTAAAAGGAATTTTTAAATTCATACTTTATTTATATTTTACAACAAGTTTGATCCAATAAAAAAAATAATTTCCAAACCCAGCAAACTATGTCTACCCTTCAACCTTCTGGAGTTCCACTGCAGGAGAGGTATCTTGCCCTGGATGTTTTAAGAGGACTGACCATTGCCCTGATGATCGTCGTCAATACACCCGGATCCTGGTCACATATGTACGGTCCGTTTATGCATGCTGCTTGGCATGGCTTTACCATTACTGACTTGGTTTTCCCTACCTTCTTATTTGTAGTTGGCAATGCTATGAGTTTCAGTATGAAGAAGATGGAAAAAATGAATCAGGGCTTGTTTCTAAAAAAGGTACTGAAGAGGAGCTTTCTGATTTTCATCATCGGTTGGGGCTTGAATGCCTTCCCGTTTTTTGATCAGACAGAAAATGGAATATCCATGATCAATTGGGGAGATGTGAGGTTACTTGGCGTTTTGCAGAGAATAGCACTTTGCTACCTTCTGGCATCTCTTATTTTGTATTATCTCAGTAAAAAAGGTGCAATAATTTTCAGCGCACTCACTTTGATTGCCTATTGGCCTATAATGTACTTTTTTGGGGAGTCAGGTGACCCTTATTCCCTTACCGGCAACGCAGCCCTAAAGCTTGACCTTTGGATAATCGGGCCCAACAACTTATATGGAGGAGAAGGTATTCCTTTTGACCCGGAAGGTATTCTGAGTACATTCCCAGCCGTAGTGAATGTTATTGCGGGATACTTTGCAGGAAAATTTATCCAAAAAATGGGTAACACCACCAAGACTGTCAAATATTTATTGGTAGCAGGGTTAGTATTGATTGCATTGTGTTTGGCCTGGGATCCATTTTTCCCTATCAACAAAAAATTATGGACAAGTTCGTATGTGCTATTAACTGTGGGGCTTGACCTTATTTTGATTGCATTCATGATCCTGCTGATTGAAATTTTGCAACAAAGAAGCTGGACCTACCCTTTGGAAGTTTTTGGTAGGAATCCACTCATTCTCTATGTCCTATCAGGCATAGTCATCAGTATCATGTATTTTATCAGTATTGGAGATGAAAATCTAAAAGCATTTATTTATTCCAATGCCTTCACTAATTGGTTAAGTCCAAAAAATGCCTCGTTGCTATTTTCCATTGCCTATATGTTGTTGATCTGGCTTATTGGTCTTTGGATGGACAAGAAAAAAATATATATCAAAGTATAAAGTGAAGCCCGCGATTTGCGGGCTTTATATTATCCTTCAATTTCACTGACTAACTCAGCATACCAGTCTTCTCCGAACTTTCTTATCAGTGCATCTTTCAAAAACTTATAAATGGGCACCCCTAACTTGCTTCCTAAGGTACAGGCAGGACTACATATATGCCAACGGTCATAATTTAAGGCTTCGTATTGATCGTATTTGGTAATACGTATGGGATACATATGACAGGAAATGGGTTTTTTGAAACTAATTTTACCATCTAGGTATGCCTGCTCAATACCACATTTCAAGATTCCCTTTTCATCATAAAGGGCATAGGCGCATTCTCTATTATCACCTATAGTGGGTGTCCCTTTGTCACCATCTTTATCGATGACCCATGTACCCTCTTTTTCTATGACTTTTCTTCCCTCCTCAGTAATGTAATCTTTGACTATAGGATAGATTTCCTCGATAATTTTTGTTTCTTCATCTTCCAACGGTGCTCCAGCATCCCCTTCCACACAACAAGCTCCTTTACATTTTTCCAGATCACAAACAAAAAACTGTTCTTTGATATCATCACTGATGACGGCATTCCCTACTAATATCATTGTATTCAATTTAGCCTGTAAAGGTAAGAGGAATGTAAGCAGCAAAAAAGTCTAAATCTTTTCCTTTCTCCTTACATAAACATCCTTTTGCAGAGATGCTATCAGCTGTCCATTTTTGTCGACTACTTTACATGGAAAAGTAAACACTTTTTTCCCTTCCTGATCGACAACTGATTTTACATTAGCGATTTCTTCCTGAGAAAGAAAAAATTCTGCGTAAACAGTACCCTTTCCCGGCTTTACAAAATTGATCGAGGCAGCCTTATCCCAGACTATATAAGACTCTCCCAGATTTATCAATAAAATAAACATGAAAAAAGGATCGCACATGGAATAAAGTGATCCCCCAAAAGCAGTTCCCACCAAGTTTTTATTGTACCAAGTAAGCTTCAGTCTGACTTTGAAATAAGTAAAGTCTTCATTGTAGTCCACTACCCTGATTCCCGAAAAAAGGTAGGGAGGATAGATGTTCAAGAGCTTGATCAATCTCTTATATTTTTTGAATCTCTTATGCTGCATCCTTGTAATAAATTTTGAAAATGAAGATATGTTTCTTTTCGATGTCCACAAAAAAAGAGCCGTCCCGATTTCTCGGAACGGCTCAACCCAGCACTATGAAGAAAAGCTTATTAAAGCCTTCCGTAACATAACATGGTGCTGTTTAATTTGTTTATGGAAAATTTGAATTTTTTTTATTAAAATCTGAATTCATAACCTGCCGTGATGAATCTAGGAATCCCAACCCTTATTCCCTGAGGTCTTCTGGTAGCAATATACCTTTCATCAGTTAGGTTTTTGATGGTCAGGTTAAATCTTGAGTTCCACTTTCGGATATCATAATTGATTACAGCGTCAAAGACTGTATAGGCAGCTATCATACCAACTCTTCCATTCGGAGATGGCTCAACTGTGTTTAAAGGATCACCAAACTGATCTCCTACAAAATTCCCAACCAATCTTAACCCAAATCCTGACTCAGTCTGAAAGGTAAGAGCTGAGTTTACAAACCAGTTTGGCGCATAAGGAGTTCTATTTCCATTCACATTGGTTCCATTGATAAACCTATCTTCATTGAAGGTAGCCTTTACAAAAGTTGCATTGACATCATAGGTAAGACTTGATCTTCTCATACTAAACAACTTACTCAAATCCATAACTACCGCAGTTTCTACTCCTCTATTGAGGGTTGCGCCACCATTTATCAATCCAAATCCTACTCCTCCGGCAGACTCTGCTACAGGAATCACTTGATTTGTGAAATTCATTACGAATCCTGTTGCTTCCACAAATAACCATTTGGTTGGTTCTGTCCTGAATCCTAACTCATAGTTAACGCTTTGTTCTGCATCCAACTCAAGGACATCTCCGAGTGCGGTAATGGCATCTTTTGTCCTTGGAGGAGCATACCCTTTATGAACACCACCAAAAATGTTAAATGTATTCAATGGCCTGTAATTGAATCCAACCCCAGGGATAATTTCATGAATAACATTTGATGCGGTCAATACCGTATCTCTTATTCCGACTTCAGGAAAATTTCTTCTACGGATATCCCTTTCGTAATCAAAGCTTTCAAACCTTACACCCAAATTGATATCTGCTTTGGAAGTTACATTGATTTTATTTTGAGCATAAGCTGCAAAAGCATTTCCAGTCCTAACTTCATCTTCAACCAAGTCACCACTTTTCACTCCTGCTTTTGTCCCGTTCACCCTTTGTTCAAAGGCTCTCTCATATAAGTACCTAGCTCCTACGATCAGTTCATTAGAAGTATTGAAAAGTTTGTGATCAACTTCAAGTCTAGGCTCAATACCTGCGACTTCAAACTGTCTGTTTCTATTACCGGTTGAGTTCCTCATAAAAATAGCTCCTCCCGGCACTTCTCTGTCTCCCCATACTACTCCAGTCCAGTTTGATGGAGGGGTATTGTCATTATTGATCGTAAAATCCTGCCTATTCCAGTTTCTGGTAGTCCTATAACCATAAGCAATTGTTCTTAACCTGACGTTTTTGTTAAATCTGTACTTATGGCTAAAGCTTAAAGAATACCTGCTAACATCCAATTGATCATCCGGAGCCATTCTAGTAAAATCTTCACCTCCCCTATCAAACATCACCTGATTGAGCCCTATATATGTAGAGTTGGACACCTCATTATAAATTCCAACCTTCATTCCCAATTCAGATCTATCATTGAGACTGAACAATAATTTGGTGTTGAAGTCAGTGATATCAAATTCAGTCGGCCCAATATTATCAGCTCTTTTCTTCAAAAGATTGGCCTGAATTCCAGTATTTCCAAATGTATTTCCGTAATTGACCAATCCGGAAAAGAAACCTCCTTGACCACCTTGCACATACACAGAACCCTCTTCTTCCTGTGGTGGATTGGCAGTCACGTAATTGATTACTCCACCTATCGTCTGCGGTCCAAAAAGAACTTGTCCAGATCCCTTCAAAATTTCAACTCCGGCCATCCTATCCATTGCAGGCGTGTAGTACATTTCAGGTTCTCCATATGGAGAAAGGGCTACTGGAACACCATCTTCTAAAATAAGTACATTTCTACTTCTATCAGGATCAAGGCCTCTAATACCAACATTTACCCGCATTCCCAATCCTTCTTCATCGACAACATGTAATCCTGGAGATCTCCTCAATACTTCATTACCACTAAGTGGATTGATGGTCTGAATCTCTTTTTTATCAATATAAGTCACTGAGCCTGGCACCCTACTGAACACCCTATCCTTGCTGGCTATAACGGTTACTTCGGGCATCTCTACACCTGTTTCTTCAAAAACCAAGTCCACTTCACTCATTTGCCCACCTTTGACTGTCACCTTCCTTGTGAAGGACTTAAAACCAATAGCTGACACCTTAAGGGTATAATCACCGTCAGGCAAATCATAAATTTCGAATGACCCATCTATATTGGTATAAGTGCCTTTTACGGTTCCTACAACAAGAATATTTGCGTAAGGAATAGTCTCACCATCTACACTAGACACTTTACCAGATATAACCAATGTATTCTCCCCTGATTTTGGATCAGAATTATCATTGGAAAAAACAGGCGAATTACTTGAAAAGAAAAAGAGAATTGCGAAAACTCCCAGTAAACCTCTGAATTGCATATAAGCTTAAAGCTATTTAGATTTAGTATAAATTAACGTCACAAATGTATTTGTTATTTAAACTTAATCCAAATAAGGAGGGGAAGTTTCAATGATAAATATTTATCATTTCTTATACATAATAGAAATAATCTATAACTTAACTTCACAGCTCCAAAACCCACTTTTTCCGTCATTTATCTAATAATCATCTCCTTTCAATTGGTTCAAATATGACGGTATCTTTTGGCTAACCTATCCATCTAATTATCAAAGTACATGTACTCCTCTGAAAAATCAGATTTAACTCAAAAACCAATAACTGCGTAAAAGTATCGTCATTTGCATTAAAGGAGGGGCAGTATATCATCTAAAAACTTTCAAATTAAAAATCATGAGAGGTTTGGCTGAATTTCCTTTAATTTGCAAGGTGCAAGCCGACCTGTCGCTGTCCCGTCCCTGTAACTATCGGGATGAGAGAGAGGAAAGTCCGGGCAACATAGAGTACCATACTTCCTAACGGGAAGGAGTCAGACTGGTGACGGACTGATTACAGAAAGTGCCACAGAAAATATACCGCCCTGATCCCGATAGCTATCGGGACGGGGTAAGGGTGAAATGGTGGGGTAAGAGCCCACCGCCCTGATGGTGACATCAGGGGCAGGGTAAACCTTATGGGTTGAAAGACCAAATAGGTTCCGCACCGGATTAAATTCCGGAAAAGGCGGCTCGTCTTTCTGCGGAATGGGTAGGTCGATGGACCCCGGTTGTGAAGCCGGGGCTAGATAAATGACAGGTAATTCATTCATTTGGAATGAAGAACAGAACCCGGCTTATAGGCTTGCACCTTTTTATAAAGAATAAGATATGTCAAAAATTCTGATCATCGATGACGAAAAAGTCATCAGAGCAACGCTCAAAGAAATACTCGAATATGAAAATTACAAAATCTCAGAGGCTCAGGACGGAGAAGAGGGTTTAAAAATGTTGCAGGAAGAAGATTTTGATTTGGTCCTTTGTGACATCAAAATGCCTAAAATGGACGGACTGGAAGTTTTGGAACATGCTTCCCAAATGGATAAGCAGCCTCAGTTTATCATGATTTCGGCCCATGGCTCCATAGAGACAGCTGTAGAAGCAACAAAAAAGGGGGCATTTGATTTCGTTCCTAAACCACCTGACCTAAACAGACTTTTACTCACAGTAAGGAATGCTTTGGATAAAAAGAATTTGGTTTCAGAAACCAAGGTCTTGAAGAAAAAACTATCTAAAAAGTTGGATATGGTAGGCGAATCCCCGGCCATACTTCAAGTAAAGGATACCATTGAAAAAGTAGCGCCTACAGATGCAAGGGTTTTGATCACCGGCCCAAACGGTACAGGTAAAGAACTTGTCGCGCATTGGCTACATAAAAAAAGCAACAGATCCAATGAGCCTTTTATTGCCGTCAATTGCGCCGCGATACCTGCAGAACTGATTGAAAGTGAACTATTCGGACATGAAAAAGGCTCTTTCACGTCTGCTGTGAAGCAAAGAGTGGGTAAATTTGAGCAAGCATCCTCCGGTACCCTTTTCTTAGATGAAATTGGAGATATGAGCTTGTCTGCGCAGTCCAAAGTACTCAGGGCGCTTCAGGAACATAAAATCACAAGAGTTGGAGGGGACAAGGATATTAAGGTAGATGTGCGAGTACTTGCTGCTACCAATAAAGACCTTAAAAAGGAGATAGAAGATGGTAATTTCAGAGAAGATTTGTACCACAGGTTAAGTGTCATTTTGATTCAAGTTCCGGCACTAAAGGATCGAAAAGAAGATATCCCTTTGCTCATTGAGAAATTTTTGGATGATATCGCTAAAGAATATGGCACTGCACAAAAAGACATCTCACCAGAAGCCACAAAAGAACTTCAAAAATTCCCATGGACTGGAAACATCAGAGAACTGAGAAACGTGGTGGAGAGATTAGTGATACTGGGAGAAAAAACAATCAGTCTGGATGATGTAAAAAAATATGCTGACTATTAATGGTCAGCATATTCATTATCCTTTAACTTCAGCGTTCTCTATTACCTTTGCGTAGGCAGGACAAGGTTTACTTGCCGCACAGGAGCTTAGCGCCAAAACTCCTAAAGCCATTACTACGATTGCTATCTTTTTCATACTATTTTAATAAACTACGATCAAATATGTTTAATTATAAAAGGAATACAAAATTAATTAACCATTAAATTACACCCTCTTATTTCAGAATTATCTATTCTTCCCAAGATTTCCAGGAATCCGTTTTCGTCAAATTTTCCCAGGTCCTGCGTCTCAATAAAAGCACAACTGTGGAAGTTGGCAAGATCAATTACATTGATCCCACCTTGTTTGCGTTTTGAATAAGCAAAAGGGTCATTCACATCCCTTAACATTACGTGCATAGTATTCGGAAGGATATATTTACCATCTCCTTTTGAATAAGCCTGTGACATCAATTCTGTCATTCCGTATTCCGAATGAATTTTTTCCTGATGGAATTTATTTTTCAAAACCTGATGCACTTCTTCTCTGATCATCTCTTTCCGGCGTCCTTTCATACCTCCAGTTTCCATAATCACGAGTTGAGGAATTTCAGGAATATCCAAGTTACTTTCTGCTAAATCCAACAAAGCAAAAGTCACTCCTAATAAAAGAATCTTACCGGACTTACCGGATAATTCTTTTAGGTTTTTTACCAAGTCCTTATGATTATAGAGATAAAAACCAGAATGCTCAGAACGGGATTGATCTATAAAATATTGTGCCATACTTACCAAAGAGCTTCCTTTTCTTTCTAAGTAAGCCGGTAACAAAGCCAAGACATGATAATCGCGAATGTTGCCATATTCTTTTTCGAACAGGCGTAAAGCATGTTGCAGGTAAAACTCCTCTGACCAAAAATAATGTCTACTCGTAATCGTGCCAGTAGTTCCACTGCTTGAATAAAATTCCAGAAAATCACTTTCCTCCCCACATACTATTTTATGGTCTTTAAAAAACCTGATCGGCAGAAAAGGAATTTGATCTAATGACGATACATTTTCTACATTTATTCTCCTGGCTTCTATGTAGGATTTATAAATTTTATTGTGTTCCGCCTGGAAACGAAAGAGCTTCAAAGCCTTATTTTCAAAAATATTTCCATCTATTGTAGGTATATCCTGTTGAAAACTTTTGAAATATTTAGTCGTTTTATAATTTGTCATTGTAAAATTGATCAATTTTACCCCAATTCCGCAAGATTGTAAATTTATGCCAGCATGAGCAGTGTGAAAAATTATATTTACTTATTATTTATTGCTTCTTTCTTGATTTCCTGTGTTTCCCCACCAGAAAACTTCCCTTCTGTACCAGAAATTACTTTTAGAGATATGGCTTTTGCCAGTTCATCTGGCGCCGACTCTTTGATTGTTAAAATTGGGTTTAGAGATGCTGAAGGTGATCTAGGTTTAAATCCTACTGATGTAGACCCTCCTTTTCAACCGGTAAATTTTCTGAGAAACAATTCAGGAAATTTAATTGTATACTCTCAAAGGCCAGCTTCGGCACCTTCGTTTAACCCAATAGATTGGGTGATTAACCCAATTGTAAACAACGTCATTGTAAGAGATACTGTTCAGGTAGAGCAAAACGAAGATCACAATAATATTTTCGTGAAATTTTTCATCAAAAGAAATGGGAGTTTTACTGAATTCCGCTGGCAAGACCCTCCTTTTTTCACCACCTTCAATGGACGTTTCCCTAGAATCCTTAAC
This sequence comes from Mongoliibacter sp., assembly GCF_007692705.1. GTDB lineage: Bacteria > Bacteroidota > Bacteroidia > Cytophagales > Cyclobacteriaceae > Mongoliibacter. The sequence continues at coordinate 4,348 of NZ_REBN01000104.1, read as the reverse complement.
AACAATCAGGGTCAACCTGTAGAAGGTGATTTGCAATACGCTATGCTTTCATTTGGTTGGGAATCTATTTTCAGAAATGATACCATTCGAATAGATATTCAGATTCAAGATCGTGCACTCAACAGGAGCAATATCGTTTCTAGCCCAGAAGTCACTCTTAATCAAATTAGAAGAACATCCAGATAAAAAAAGCCCCATGTAAACGGGGCCTTTTCACAATATGATTTTTCTATATTTAAATTTAAATGGCAGGGAATTTATCAGGGTTTGATTCGTGCATGATACCATACACTTTTTCTACCACATCATCCACGGAAGGTTTGGAGAAATAGTCACCGTCCGAGGAGTAAGCTGGCCTGTGTGCATTTGCCGCTAAAGTAGCTGGTTCAGCGTCCAGATGGTAATAAGCTTTTTGTTCCTCTACAACTTGCTGCATCATATATGCCGAAGCGCCACCAGGGACATCCTCATCTGCGAACAAAACCCTATTGGTTTTCTTTATAGACTCCACAATACTGTGGTCAACATCGAATGGTAACAAGGTCTGCACATCTATAATTTCAATGTCAATCCCCATCTGAGCAAGTTCAACAGCCGCTTCTTCCATGATTCTACACATGGATCCATAAGTAACCACTGTAATGTCGTCACCCTCACGAATAATTTCTGGCTGTCCCAAAGCAACTTTATATTCTCCTATGTTAGCTGGCATTTTTTCTTTGAGCCTATATCCATTCAGACATTCGATAACCAAAGCCGGCTCATCAGATTGCATAAGTGTATTATACATACCCGCTGCTTGTGTCATATTTCTAGGCACACATAATAGCATTCCACGCAATGAATGCAATAACATCCCGATTGGTGAACCGGCATGCCACACACCTTCTAGTCTATGCCCTCTCGTCCTAACAATCAAGGGAGCTTTTTGACCACCTTTAGTCCTATAATGCAAACTGGCCAAGTCATCAGAAAGTGTCATCAGCGCATAATGGATGTAATCTAAATATTGTATCTCAGCCATTGGGCGCAGCCCTCTTAATGCAGCCCCTATGCCCTGACCTATAATAGTCACCTCACGGATACTCGTATCTGTTACTCGTGATTCACCATACTTTGCCTGTAATCCGGCAAATGCCTGATTGACATCACCTATTTTTCCTACATCCTCCCCAAATGCCAAAAACCTTGGATCAGTTTCAAGCAGGTTGTCAAAACAGGCCTGCAAAACCTCTCTTCCATCAACCAATGGGGCTTCTTCATCAAATTCAACTGCTACTGCTTTCACCTTGGCACTACTGAATTCAGACTGGGAATACAGATGGCTGCTATACCTATCTTCATTCAGCTCCTGCTGGATTTCATACCAGGATTTAAGATCTGCCTTTACATCTTCTGCATCTGTCCTCATCACCCATAGAGCCCTCCTTACAGAAGAAATTACATCTTTTCTAATTGGATTGAGTGTTTTGGAAAGTTCTTCAGCAATGCTTTCAACAACCTGCTTATGCTGTGATTTTGCTCCAGCACTTTTTATCAAATCTACTGCTTCTTTAAGCTCATTTTTGATGTCATTGGAAAAGGCCTGCCATGCAGCATCTTTTTCTTTCTTGGCATAAGCCTTCGCTTCTTGCCCGATTTGATCCAATTCCTCTGCGGTGGCTACTCCATTTTCCAGGAGGTATTTCCTGAATTGATCAAGACAATCAAACTCTTTTTCCCATTCAAGCCTCTCCTTACTCTTGTATCTTTCATGCGATCCTGAAGTGGAATGACCTTGTGGTTGAGTTACTTCAACTACGTGGACCATTACAGGCACATGCTCTTCTCTTGCGATCCTGGCAGCATTTTCATAAGCCCTGTCTAATGCTTCATAATCCCATCCTTTAACCACAAAAATCTCGTATCCTTTTTCGTCGTCGTTTCTCTGAAGTCCTTTTAGAATTTCAGAGATACTACCTTTAGTAGTATGGTATTCGTTAGGTACAGAAATTCCGTACCCATCATCCCAAATAGAAATGACCATCGGCACCTGAAGCACACCTGCTGCATTGACTGCCTCAAAAAACATCCCTTCAGAAGTGGAAGCATTTCCAATTGTTCCCCAAGCAACCTCATTTCCATTATTACTGAATTGAGTCATGGATTTCAAGCCTTCATTATCCCTGTACAGCTTGGAAGCATAAGCCAAACCCAATAGCTTAGGCATTTGACCGGCAGTAGGAGAAATATCTGCAGAAGAGTTTTTCATCTCCATTAGGTTTTTCCAAGTACCATCATCGTTCAAAGATCGGGTAGCAAAGTGACCGTTCATTAACCTTCCTCCTGATGCAGGATCAGCCTCCACAGAAGTATGGGCATATAATTGAGCAAAATATTCCCTTATGGTAAGTTGGCCAATAGCAAACATAAAGGTCTGATCCCTGTAGTATCCTGCACGAAAATCTCCATCTTGAAAATGTCTTGCCATCGCAATTTGAGCAAGTTCTTTTCCATCTCCGAAAATTCCGAATTTGGCTTTACCCATAAAAACTTCTTTTCTGCCCATAAGAGATGCATGTCTGCTCTCCATCGCTAAGCGATAGTCACTTAAAAGTTGTTGTTTGCTTAGGGTTTTTTTCCTTTTATTTTTCGAGAATGTCGCCACTTTTGTCATTTTTAATAATCTGATAAGCTATTTTGGGTTATAATCACTTCTGTCGCAAGTATTTCAAAAATAGAGATTTTTCACTTTCTAACAAACTCCAAAAGAGAATAATTTTCAAATTTTTCCATAAAAAATTTCGATAATAAGACGTTTTTTTTAAAATACCGATATTTTATTTTGTTAAAATATAAAAAACACATATTATAGAAAGCAAACATAAAATTATGCCATATAATTGCTATAACAATACATTGAAATTGAATGCTCAAAATTTTCGAGTTTTTAAAAGATTAATTCAAAATTTTATTAATTATTATAATATTAAACAGATGTTAATTTTGATTTATATCCATTTTCTTATTCGAATCAAAATAATGATTAGATTTTGTACCGATTCTCCAAGCCATTATTATATTTGCGCAATCGATTTAAAAACCCAAATTTTAGCATCATGATAATAGGTGTTCCAAAGGAAATTAAAAACAACGAAAACAGGGTAGCTTTAACCCCTGCTGGTGCCACAGAACTCGTTAAGAGAGGTCATCAGGTATTTGTTCAACATACAGCAGGTGAAGGAAGTGGTTTTCCAGACGATGAGTATACAGCAGCAGGTGCAGCTATTCTTCCTACAATAGAAGATGTGTATGCTATTGCTGAGATGATCATAAAAGTGAAGGAGCCGATCGAGCCTGAATACAAACTGATTAAAGAGGGTCAATTGTTGTTTACATATTTTCACTTTGCTTCTTACGAACCCCTGACCAAGGCAATGGTAGAAAGCAAAGCTATTTGCCTGGCTTATGAAACGGTTGAAAAAGTAGACAAAAGTCTTCCTCTTTTGGTACCTATGTCAGAAGTAGCCGGTAGAATGTCTGTGCAGAAAGGTGCTAACTACCTTGAAAAACCTTTGAAAGGTAGAGGTATACTATTGGGTGGTGTACCGGGTGTATTACCTGCAAAGGTGTTAATCCTTGGTGGTGGTATAGTAGGAACGCAAGCTGCATGGATGGCAGCTGGCCTTGGTGCTGATGTAACCATTATGGATGTATCCATCCCAAGGATGAGGTATTTGGCAGATGTGATGCCTGCTAATGTTAAAACCATGATGTCCAATGAGTACAATGTCAGAACAATGATCAAGGATTCTGATCTGATCATAGGAGCAGTATTGATACCAGGTGCAAAAGCACCTCACTTGATTACCAGAGACATGCTGAAAGACATGAAGCCTGGAACTGTACTTGTGGACGTAGCTGTAGATCAAGGAGGTTGTATTGAGACTTGTAAACCCACTACTCACGAAAACCCTACTTATATCATCGACGATGTAGTTCACTATTGCGTGGCTAATATGCCTGGAGCTGTTCCTTACACTTCTACCCTAGCACTTACCAATGCTACATTACCATATGCCATACAGTTGGCTGACAAAGGCTGGAAAAAAGCTGCCCGTGAGAATGCAGAATTGGTTCCTGGATTGAATGTGATTCACGGCGATATAGTTTACAAGGCTGTTGCTGAAGCATTTGATATGGATTACGTTCCTGTAGAAAAATATTTGATGGGTTAAATTTCAAATTTATAAAGTAAAAAAGGCCTCTGAAATCATATATTTTCAGAGGCCTTTTTATTTAGTACGTACCTTGTTTATTGAATTATAACTTCTTCCGAAGCGTAGCTATATCTGCTTTTTTGACCACC